>JBLHIH010000017.1:0-43466 GCA_047616645.1 Flavobacterium sp.
CCATGGGTTGGTTCCTGCATCCTGCTCTTAATACGCAAGGTAGTCTTGCTGATCAAAGTGGCAACTACGGCACTTTAGATATTCTACATGCATTAAAATGGGTTCAAGAAAACGGAGCTGCATTTGGTGGTGATATTAACAATGTCACTCTGTTTGGCGAATCAGCGGGCGCATTTGATATTTTGAGTTTAATGCTAAGTTCATTATCGGAAGGCTTGTTTCATAAAGCGATATCTCAGAGTGGTGGTGTTTATACCAATTCAGTCGCTCATGCTATGAACTATATGGATGCTGAGGAAGCGGGTGACGAGTTCAGCGGCTTGCAGGTAGATCTCTATCTACATGTTCAAGATGGTAGCGCGACAGATCTAGAGCAGGCCCGTGAACTTGTTTCAAGTCAAACTGAAGACGATCGCGCAGCTTATCTTCGAAATAAAAGTACAGACGAGATATATGAGGCTTATAAATTTGGCCGAAGCGAGGGAATGGGCAGGGGACCTAATGTAATTGCTGACGGTTATGTTCTGCCATTAGGTGATCCTTATCTGTTGTTTGCCCAACCAAATAAGCACATGGATATTCCTTTGCTGATTGGGACAAATCGTGATGAGCTTAAACTGTACCTCTATGGTAATCCAGAGTTCGTTGACACTTATTTCTCCGTATATGCCGTTATTAAAGATGAAAATATCTATGATGCGACATCTGATTATTCAACTAGGATGTGGAAGTTTAATGGCGTCGATAGGATTGCTGATGCCTTGTATAGGAGTAATAAACAACAGTCGGCTGATGGTAAAACATCGCCTGGCGTTTGGGCCTATCGCTTTGACTGGGATGAACATGCAAGACCTTTTGGAATGGCATTGGATAAGTTGTTAGGTGCAGGTCATGGTTTGGAAATCCCCTTCGTATTTGGCTTCACTAGTAAAGATGAGATTTGGTCTCAGATGTATGACGAGAGTAATCTCAAAAGCAGAGAGACTCTTTCTAAGGCCATGCGTTCCTATTGGGCAGAGTTCGCATACCATGGGGATCCGAATAAAGGTCAGTCGGGACAACAAGAACCCTGGTCGGCTTGGGATGGAGAGAGTGCCGAAGGTCTGAAATATCTCATATTGGATTCGGATGCGGGCGGAAATGTTCGCATGAGTCACAAGATTGTTTCCTTAAGCGGTATGACAGAAGATATTGCGGCAGATAAGCGCTTAGATAATGCAGAAGAAAAGTGTGCTGTGTTCGCTGGACTCGTGCAAGGCAATGAAAAGTTTTGGCCAAGACATGAATACGCCAATCAGCTCGATGGCGCATGTAGTGAGTACCCTCTGTAGGTTGAGCTGTAATGATGATAGAAGGTGACTGAATCTCTACAGACTAGCATTCTTTACATTCAAGATTGGGATAAATGCACGAAACTGCTCTTCAAATCACTATTTTCAGAATTGAACGCCTATCGAATCGTCCAGTGAGTTTGGCTATGAAATTTAAGGAACGAGTCTGCCATGTATATTTTTTATCGAAGGCACGATACATCCCTCTTATTTCATCTTCATCAGTGATGATTGAGGCTTGGCCTTCTATCCACTCACTTTTTACCTTTCCCTTGACGTCACAGGCTGCGAGCTTAACTTGGCCATTATTGCGGATTCTTTTCACTTTTCCTGCTTTGGATTCTGAAAAAACATAATAATTATCCATGTATTTGGCAATCCAAACTGGCGTCTTGACGTCAACGCCGCTTTTTCTATAGCTTATTAAGTTGACGTAGGGTTCTTCTGCGGGATCGAAAATTAAATTGTCCATTTATGTGATCACTCCTTGTTCTATCAATTGTTCTATCAATTGTTCTATCAATTGTTCTATCAATTGTTCTATCAATTGTTCTACTAATTGTTCGCCAGGTGATGGTCCTGCATGGTGGAAGTTTTTTGGCAACTCACAGGCAGAAAGCGTAATTGGGGATCGAACCAGATTTACTGCGCGCAAGCTTGGATGATATGCGGTCTTCGTGATCTGCAGTTGTTTACTTTGTTTGTCTTCAAATGCTTCTCCTACGTTGCAGATAGATCCATAGGGAACGCCGACCTTATTTAATTGAGTGACAAGAAATTCTTTTG
Source organism: Flavobacterium sp. (assembly GCA_047616645.1). Classification (GTDB taxonomy): domain Bacteria; phylum Pseudomonadota; class Gammaproteobacteria; order Pseudomonadales; family Azotimanducaceae; genus JAHRVQ01. Next base: position 2,118 of record JBLHIH010000017.1, read on the forward strand.
TGCATTCTCTGACTAAAATGGCGATATCTTCATGTAATGAAAGTCGATTTTCAGCGCTCAAACTGGACGTGCTGTAGGATTGATTGTTGAGTAGTTCATCCGCTTCGAGGCATTCACAGAAGTTGCGCCACATCTTAGTTGTTGATGCAGCAAGATTGACATGCCCATCCTTCGCTTCAAAAACGCCCATGGGTACTTGGGTGGGATGAAAATTCCCCTGTTGTTCTGGGATGTCACTCTCCATAGTATAGCGTGAACCTTGAAAATCTCGCTCGCATAGCATAGATTCCAATAGTGAAGTATGTACCCATTGACCTTCTCCGCTCCGCTCACGGTGTAGTAGGGCTAGCAATATTGCCTGACCTAAAAACATACCAGCGGAAGTATCGGATATAGCAATACCCGCGCGCATAGTTCCCTGTTTCGGCTTTCCTGTTATGGACATTAAGCCTGACATTCCTTGGACTATTTGATCGACACCAGGTCTGTCGGCGTCGGGTCTCTCGTGTTATGTTTGGCCTAGTGTTCGATTAATTCGTTGATGGCTGGAAACCCATGCCATGGTGTGACGTTTGAAGTTCATGTCGTTTTTCGAGTTCTTGACTTAGCAATTCTATTCTACTTATCCATGCGTCTTCAAATTTTTCAGTCCAATCACTCGCAACTAGTTCCTTTATAACCGCGTGTAGGGAATTTAATAAGTTGCCGTACATATGCTGTTCAACACTATAACTGCCTTGGTGAAATTTAACTTCAAAATTTAGATACTGAGCCTCATGAGTATAGTCTTCTACCATAATGAGGCGGATGACTTCCTGAATCATCTTGCCCTTAACACCCCGGTCTATATGACTCATCAACGCTTCTGATTCTGGGCAGGATGCGAAGTATTTTTCATAAATGATATCAGTAATATCTTCTGACTTTTCAGCGGCAAGCTCAAAAGAGCTTAAAATTGGATCGATCATGCAGTCGTGCTCCCATTCGCTTTAATTAAGTCCTCCTTAATATATTTGGCAGCGCCTAGATAGTTAAAAAAGGAAAGTATATAAACGAATGCACAGAGGAAAAGTGCGTAACGCAGGGATTCGACGTCAGAAATTTGCCATTGTGTTTGCATAAGATCACTTAGCAAACCAACGGTTGTCGGTCCAAAGACGAGACCAATAATATTGATGATAAAGAGTAGGAGTGCGGATGCTGCTGCCCGCATCGCCAGTGGTGCCAAAGATTGGGTCATGCCAAAAGTTGGACCTGTGTATAGATTAGATGTAAACGCAGGGACAATGTACAGAGCGAGCACCATCCAAAGGGAATTGGTTAGGTAAACACCGAGGCTAAAGGGCACCGCGATAAGAAAACCAATTGCAGGAATCCACATATACCATCGAACATCTTTTTCTCCCAGGCGATCGCAGATAATTCCGCCTAAAAATGTACCTAAACCGCCTGCAATACCAATAATTAACCCTAAGGCTGTACCAACTTCGGTAGTTGACATGTCATGGGTGCGAATTAAAAAAGCGGGTAACCAGGCAATTGAGCCGTACCCCACAAAAGCTTGAGTGGCTGCGCCAAGTGATAGAAAGCGAAAGGAGCGGTATCCCCACATTGTTTTCAGCACTGCGCTAAAAGGAATATCCTCCTTTTTGGGTGTACGTCCTTCAGAATAACCGCGAGGTGGTTCTTTGACAGTCAATTTGAGGACTAGTGCGAGGGCGATACCAGGTAAGCCGACGATTAGAAATGCGTTTCTCCAACCGTATAAGTCGTTTATAACGCCGCCTGCAAAGTTACCAAACAATATGCCAATAGGAATCCCTAATGCGTAGATACCTAAAGCTGAAGCCCTAGCATTAGGTGGGAAAAAATCTGCCAACAAAGAGTGAGAGGGGGGACTGCCACCAGCTTCGCCTATCCCAACGCCTATTCGTGCAATTAACAGTTGCCAAAAATTTTGAGCAAACCCTGAAAGAGCCGTCATTGCGCTCCATACTACGAGGCATATTGATATAATGTTTACTCTGGAATATTTGTCTGCGAGGCGAGCGATTGGAATTCCTAATGTGGCATAAAAAATACCAAATGCCACGCCACTTAATGCGCCGATTTGTGTATCAGACAACCCTAAATCGGTTTTAATCGCTTGAGCGAGGATAGCGAGGATTTGCCGATCAATGAAATTGAAGGTATAAACCACCACCAGTACAGCCAACACATAGCGCGTATAACTTTTAGTGAATATTGGCTTTACTTCTGGATTTGAAGATGGGTTTACTTCTGACATATATTATCCGTATTATCTTCTGTTTTTATATTACTTCTAAACGGGTGTAGTTGCTTTCAATTGACGCGTCAGCTGTCTTGGTTGAGCATATCAAAGGCAGAAGCACAGGAACACTGCTTGGTTTGGGAATTTATTATGAGATTTTTCTATATCTTACTTATAGACCCGATTGATCATATAGAAATAGATTGTGAAACCAGTCCAAACCTGAATTAACTAATGAGTATCCGTAAACCAGCTTCAGCGGGGCTACTTCCCTTGTAAGTGCTTGAAACCATGACCTAACATACCTATAGCCTTGCAATATCCAGTCAAATATGGCTATTTTTGGACGGGAACTAGCTGGTTTTCGATTGGGCCTGTAGCCAGATTTTCGCTTTCCAGCCTTTCCCGTATCCTCTGCTATTCTTAATGGAAAGGAGAAGATCTTACCATTATGGATTTATGGCAACCCCCTCAGTCTATTCAGTTCTAAATCAGTCTAGTTACGTAATATTTCTATTCTCATGGATAGTGGCCTGTGGCCTGGCCTATTGTGTTGTAGTGATTAATAAGTGGAGCGAAGATTTATCTCGTATTTCTTACTCAATATCATTGGGTACTTTCCTTGGCTTTGGTACATGGACCCTATTTCTATTGATCGTTCTTGCTTTGGGTTTTTCCGTAAACTTGCGGTTGGAAACTGCAATGTCACTGTTGTCTTCGATGCTTGGCGCAATAGTATCTTTTTTCTTAATTTCGAAAGTTAGCTTAAACAATAAATCACTCCTTGTGTCGGCTCTTATTTTTACTTCTTCAATTTTTTTAATGATTTACTTGGGATTAAGACCCATTGTGGTGTTTGAAGTTTCGATGCGAAATGGAATAGAGATCATATTGTTCGCTTTTTGTTCAAGCTTGATATTAATGTATTTCTTTTGGAGGACAGTGCCTCTTTGCCATTTTTTTCTACACTCCTTTTTAAACTATAGCGTTAGCCGATCCTTTATTCATAAACTGCATGCGCTTATATTAATCGGCAGTAGCCTATTCATTTCTCTTGTAGGTCTAATCTGGAGCATCATACCCAGTAAAGCCTATCCTAATGGTGATTTAACAAACGAATTTATTCAACATTCTGACATGTCTGTGTTGTTAATAGTTGGTGGTGGGCTGGTTGGAGGCTTTCTTATGATGATATCTTACTTGAGATATTGCATCGACAGGGAAAAAAACAAACACAGTAAGCTCACCTCCATTTTATCTGATGGCGTTATTCGAATTGACAGGGACTTAAATATTGTATTCTCGAACCCTTCTTCGCATTCAATATTGAGATCTACTGGTGAGGGGATATTTGGTCGATCAATCTCAGAATTTATCCCCTCGTTTAACAAAGAGTCCTTTGCCGATATTAGTCATTTCGAAGAGCCACAGATGGTGTCAGTAGAGGCACGGAGCGGGGTACAACTTGAACTATTGATAGAAGTTTTTGAGCAGCACCCACACTACATTCTTGTCGTTAAAGATGTAAATGAAAATATGAAGCGTGAACACCATCTCAAGTTGTTATTAACAGCATTAGAACAAGCAAAAAATGGAGTAGCGATTGCTACGAGAGACTATGAAATTGTTCTTATGAATAAAGCCATGTCTGCCTTAGTTCGTAATAGCGCGACGAAACTTGATATTAGTAAGTTAATGCAAGAGAGGCCTGAAATTCTTGTCTCAATGGAAAAAGATCAGTCATGGCAGGGAAGTTTTGAGATAGACAATCAAAATGATTCCAAGATGTACGTGGATATTTCTGCGACATTCATAGACTTGGGAGATAATTTGCTTAATGAAGTTTTGGTTGAATGTCATGACATAAGTGAGATTAAAAAAGGTGAGTTGACGCTCAAGTCTGCAAAAGAAAGTGCTGAGTTAGCCACTCAAGCGAAGAGCGAGTTTTTAGCTGTTATGAGTCACGAAATTAGGACCCCAATGAACGGCTTGTTAGGTTTGAGTTACATGCTGCGTGATACGGAGTTGGATGAAGAGCAAGCAGGCTTGTTAAATCTGGTTCAACAAAGCGGAGAAAACTTGTTGGGTATCATCAACGACATTCTCGATTTTTCCAAGATCGAATCTGGAAAATTGGATATTGATGATGCACCTATGAACCTAAAAGAATTGCTTCAAGATGTAATCAAATTATTTAATCACACGGCAGAGCAAAAAGGCCTTAAGTTGGAACTTATTTTCGCAGAAAACATGCCTCGCAGAATGTACGGAGATGCGGGTCGGATAAAACAAATTTTGTTAAATCTCATCGGAAATGCTTTAAAATTCACGCTTCAAGGCCAAGTCACGGTGACATTGTCGATAAGCCCGTCAATTATTCCCAATATTACTCAATATCGAATCAGCATTGTCGATACGGGAATTGGGATCAAGCCATCATCTATCGATCAAGTATTCGAACCGTTTGCTCAAGCCGACCTTTCGACCACTCGCCGATTTGGTGGCACTGGTCTTGGACTACCTATTACTAAACAGCTGGTTCAACTAATGGGCGGCACAATTGGTGTTACAAGCATAGAGGATGAAGGCTCTAATTTTTGGTTTGAGCTGCCGCTTGCTGCTATGGAATCCAGTGTTTTAACGCAAGAAAAACAAGAACTCACAACAGAGAATTATAGAGGAGTTCAGGTTCTTTTGATTGAGGACAACCCTGTAAATCGAATGGTCGCCGCCCATATGTTGAAGAAGTTTGGATGTACTGTGGATACCGCCGATGGTGGTTTAGAAGGGGTTTCTAGTTCTGCGGATAAAGCCTTCGATATCATTTTTATGGACTGTAGTATGCCCGAGATTGATGGAGATAAGGCGACTAGGCTGATCCGTGGAGACTTAAGTAATCCAAATAGTCAATCTCCCATCGTTGCGTTAACAGCACATGCAATGAAAGGAGATCGAGAAGCTTGCCTTGATGCGGGTATGGACGATTATTTGACCAAGCCTATTAATGCCCTTAAATTAACCAAAGTACTCAATAATTGGACTTCTCAGAGTCGCGTAAAACAACAAATAGAAGTTTCTAAGTGAAATAAGAAGGGTTTAGGATACTTAATTCAAATTATTTATTAAATAAGCGATCTAAATCATTGTTTTAAATGAATATACCCTATGCACTCCGCGCATGCCTGATCAAGCATTGAGCAAGATTCACCACCTAGCGGGGTTCCAATTTCCCGCGGTGCGCAAGACCCTTCATCACTTTCTTAAATTAAGCCAAGACCAAGATGTAGAATCGGCACAGCTGATGACTTCCATAGAACTTGATCCTTCTCTGTTAGCCGTTTTTCTCTCCATTGGGAAAACGACAATGGCAGATTGGCATCTGGGAATAGCGCGTTCTCAATATAAATCCACTGCCTTGACCCTTTGTAACCAATTTGCGACACGAAACTTAAATAAGTCAGCAGACGATTATTATGCTGAGCAATGGCAGAGATCTTTATTGCATGCAACGCTCTGTGGGAAACTGGCAGAGAAAATCGGTGCAGACCCCACCCATTATCGAATTTTAGGTTTATGCGCTGGTCTCGGGCATCATTTTTTAGCGCTAGTCTATGGTGAGAATTACATAGCTTTGGTTGCCAATATTACCAACAAACATGAATTATTAGAGGCTGAGCAAAACCTTTTCGGCATCAATGGGGCTAAAGTCGCCTCGGATTTATTGGGATCTTGGGGCTATTCAGCTGATACCTTATGTTATCAATATGCAATGCTCAGTGAACTACTAGAAGCCCCCAAAGTGTCCAAATTGTGGGATTCGCAGGTCAGTTATTAGACTGTTTAACGACGACACCTGATGCTGATCTTTTGGCTGCAGCAAAGGTAATGTTTGATATCAGCGACTCACAAATTACCAGAATTATCGCGTCTTCTGAAAGCGCAGTATCAAAATCTATTGCTCGCCTCAATAGCTTAGCTGCTGATCAATTTGAACCTGACTTGGCTTTGGCCAATATATCCGCCGGTATCGAAAACAGGCTGGCTAATGATCAGACACCAGTTTCCAGTTTGGCCAAACTGATATTTGGTATAAAAAACAGCATTCACTTTCAAATTAAAGAAGAAAAGCTCGTCGCGAAAACAGATACAGGTGATCTATTTACAATTAACTTAAGTAGCGAACGAAGCGTTATTGCACGTTGTTACAAAAATGAGAACCCTATTACTGCCGAGAGAGACGCACTGTCCTCAATTGTTGAGCAACAAGTTCTACGACAATTGGGGACCAGTGCAATTTGTATCGTACCACTAGGGCGGGGAGGGGTTATTGCTTACGGAATCAGTCAAGGAAAAGTGGTTGATGAAACACTACTAAGGTGTTTTCAAAAATCAGTTACACGTCACTTTGCACAGGATAAACCGCTTATTGAGCTTGATTATGTTCAGGCGCGAGTCAGTGAAGTGACGCATGAGGTTAATAACCCTCTCGCTATTGTTCAAAATTATTTGCATACGCTATCTTTAAAAATTGATGAAAACTCTCCCGTCTAGGCAGATATAAAAACGATTAGTAAAGAAATGATGAGAGTGTCTGGCATCGTCAAAAAATATGGCCAGATTGGGCAGCAAGAAGATTTGCTTTGAGAAGAAATAAACATAAATATAATGTTGGAAGAACTCGGCGGTATTTTTAGAGGTGGTCACGAATCGATTGTCTTTAATATTCATCTAGATTCAGCAATGCCGCTCATACTCATTACGCCAGATAGCCTAAAGCAGGTGATTGTTAATTTGCTCAAAAATGCTATTGAGGCGATTGGAGACAAACCTGAAGGTCAAATAACCATCACGAGTCACGGCTCTATAAATTTTGGTGTTGACCAATTCATAGAAATTTTAATTGCCGATAATGGTCCGGGTATTGCTCTTACTATTAAAGACAAACTTTTCCTATCCAATAATAGTAGCAAGGGATCCGGCCACTCGGGTTTAGGTTTAAGTATCGTCAAACAGTTACTAAGTGAAATGGGCGGTTTGATTAGTTGTAGAAGCCAGGTTAAAGGCAAAGGAAGCGCTGGCACGGCCTTTCAAATTTTAATTCCACTAATAAATATTGAACAATAATAGAGGTGATGTATGAGCGCAGTTAGCACGGAAATTGGGGTAGTACGAAGTATCTTAATTGTAGATGACGAACCTATACAGCGCGAAAGCCTTATGCAAATGATCTTGATGTATGGTTATCAAGTTGAAACTGCAAGCAGCGGGGAAGATGCCATTGCTATGTTAGGGAATTATACTTTCGACTTATTGTTGTTAGATTTAAACATGCCTGGATTGAGTGGTTTTGACGTTATTGATTTTGTCGTCGAAAATGACATTCAAAGTAAAGTTGTTGTCGTAAGCGGAGATGCAAGCTTCGAATCGGCAAAAGAAGCTTTGCAAAAAGGCGCGCATGATTTTGTTAAAAAACCCTATGCTCCAGATGAGTTATTAAATACGATTAAGAATGGGGCATCAAAAAAAGGAACTTGAAGTATGCAATGCTGCAATGGCGCAGAAATTGACTGAATCTGAATACTTACATCGGTTTATTGTAGAGCATAGCCCGGACATAGTATTTATGTTAGATACTGAAGGAAGATTTACTTTTCTAAATGATACGGTATATGAAACACTGGGCTTTAGCAAAAAGGAGTTAATGGGTGAGCACTATTCAAAAATTGTCTCTGGACAATCAAAAGAACAGGCGCAATTTGTGTTTACTGAACGACGTGCAGGGGAGCGAAAATCCAAGAATGTCGAGTTAAAACTGAAGTGCCAAGGAGAATCAGAATATCGATATTTTTATACAGCTTCTATGTCCGTTGTTTTAAGTCAATCAGACCACCAGGTGGAAGGCCAATTCCAGGGCACCTATGGCGTTGCACGAGACATAACTGAGAAGAAACAGGCGCAAGAAGTAATCAAATTTCAGGCTTGTCACGATTTACTAACCAATTTACCTAACCGCGCTCTAATGGAAGATCGTCTCCAAATAGCGATTACACAAGCCAAAAGAAATAAGCAAAAACTTGCTGTCATGTTTCTTGATTTAGATCGATTTAAATGGGTGAACGATACTATGGGGCATACCATTGGTGATCGCCTCTTACAGGCAGTCGGTCAGCGTCTTGAGGGATGTCTGAGAAGTGGAGATACCCTGGCAAGATTTGGTGGTGATGAATTTGCCTTAGTATTGCCGCAAGTTAAACAACGAGAAGACGCGAGTACTATAGCGAAGAAAGTACTTAATGAATTAAAAATGCCATTTATGATAGATGATCATGAATTTTACGCCAGTGCCAGTATAGGGATAGCAGTTTATCCAGAGGCAGGTACCGAAATGGAGGCGCTGATTAAAAGCGCTGATCTTGCTATGTACTGTGTAAAAGAACGTGGGAAAAATGGTTTCGAATTTTTTAATGAAAAAATGAATGTGATGTCTAACTCAAAATTGACGATTGAGCGTGATCTTAGAAGAGCCCTTCTAAACGATGAACTTAGGGTTTGTTATCAGCCTCAAGTCAATGCACAAACGGAAGAAGTAGTAGGCTTTGAAGCGTTGATTCGATGGCAGCATGCAGAAAATGGACTTGTGTTTCCAGATGAATTTATTCCTATTGCCGAGGAAACAGGCTTGATACTTGATGTTGGTAATTTTGTACTTGAAAGAGCCTGTCAAGATCTTGCAGATTGGAGAGCTTCTGGTATTGAAAATATTAGAGTGTCGATCAATTTTTCAGCGTCCCAGGTAGATCAAGATGATTTTATAGATAGAATTCTGCAAACGCTTCATAAATATAAATTGCCAGGTAGTGCTTTGGAAGTTGAAATCACTGAAAATATCATCATGAATGACATGTCACATGTCATTCAAAAACTTCGGAAGCTTACATCCCTAGGCATTAAGATTGCTGTTGATGATTTTGGTACGGGTTATTCGTCACTGAGTTATTTGCAGCATTTCCCCGTCAATACTTTGAAAATTGATAAATCATTTGTAAACTCAATCAATGTGAATAGAGGCGGCACAAGTATTGTAAGTGCGATTGTTGCTATGGCTCAAGGTCTTAATCTCAATTTGATAGCAGTAGGCGTCGAAACAGATCCTCAGCTTGAGTATCTTAAAAGTCTGGGTTGTGCTGAGATTCAGGGTTGGCTCTTTGGAAAAGCTGAAAGCGCTGCAACAATCCAAGAATTTTTGAATAAGATTCGAGATGGTGGTGCCGCAAGAGATATTGCGGCTTAATCTTTAAGTCTACATGTTTCTCGGGCTGCGATGGTTTTTTAACTGTCGTGGCACCTACCTCGTTTGAAGAAAGCATGTTGTTTCGCAAAGACCTCATTTTTAAGTAACTCATGTTTAACCCTTCCTATCTAAAAGATCGTATGTTCAGAAGATCCAAGAAAGCAGGGTGTCTGCAATCGTGATGAAAAAAGCAGCTACGAAGGTAGTGCCAAGATCTTCAATTTCAAAGTCTTCTAATAGTTGATCTGTTAGCCATAGTAAAAAAGCATTGATCACAAATAGAAATAAACCGGCAGTGATAAAGATAAAAGGGATGGCGAATAGTTTCAATATTGAGCCTAGTACCAAATTAATCAAACCATAAACAATAGCGACCATGAGTGCGGTTCCAAGCCCCTCAACATGAACACCAGGCACTGATTTAGCAACGATGAGTATCGTTGCTGCAAGTAAGAGTAAGTGTAATATTAGGTCCATCTTTACATCCTTTATTGGCAATATGGAGTTTGAAATACACGAAACGTGCCAATGTTATAACCATCTGATTTATAACGAGTTAGTATTTATTTGGTATCGTTCAATGTATCTCTAAACACAAAGATGGTTATTTTGACCACTATCTATTCAAAGAGTTTAGTCTCCCACCAAGGGAAAAACTCAGGCATATCCTGGCTCACCTTACCGGGAAACTCTGGATTTCTTTTTTGAAGGAAAGATTCAACACCTTCAGTTGCATCGGGTCCACGGCCGGTGTAATAAATACCCCTAGAATCGATCTTATGTGCTTCCATCGGGTGGTCTGCTCCCAACATCTTCCACATCATCTGCCTGGATAGCGCGACAGAAATTGGGGAGGTATTTTGCATGAATTCTTTTGCCAAAGTGCGGGCGGCGGGTATTAGATCGTCTTCGCTGTGTTTGCTACGTACGAAACCTTTGTCCAAAGCTTCATCTGCATCGAAAATACGTGCAGAAAAGACCCATTCTAAAGCTTGATTGATGCCGACTATTCGAGGTAAAAACCAACTAGAACAAGCTTCGGGGACCACCCCCCTTTTTGTGAAAACAAAACCGTAGCGGGCTTTTTCGGATGCTAATCTTATATCCATAGCACATTGCATTGTCACACCTATACCTACTGCGGGACCGTTACAAGCAGATATGATCGGTTTTAGGCACTCAAAAATCCTTAAGGTTAGTCTGCCTCCGCCATCAGGTGCCAAACCTGTTCCTGACTTATCTCCATCGAAGGTTGACCCGCCACTTGAAAGGTCTGCGCCCGCGCAGTAGCCACGACCCGCACCCGTAAAAATGATAGCGCGTACTTCATCATCGGCATCGGCGGTATCCAGAGCATCGATAATCTCATCACACATCCGACCTGTAAATGCATTGAGTTTATCAGGCCGGTTGAGGGTTATTGTCAGAATGTTATCGTCTATTTCATAAAGAATATCTTTATAGTCCATATCTCACCATTTTTTGTAAAAAATTTAACTAGCGTGTAATTTTGCATATTGATTAAAATCATCAAACAGGTGGCGTTGTGCATGGCTTCCGCCAATCAATTTAATGTTTGTTTGGGCTTTTTCTAGATTGTCGTGAGCATCTTTGTAGTCACCTGAACCAAATTGGATAATTGAATTAGCTAGCGACAAACCAACATCCCTGCAGACCTTACCTTGGTAAGTATCTTGTTGGCTCCAATTGTTAAAATGTAGGTGGGCTTTGTCTGTCATACTTTGATTTTTTAGTCTCGCTGGAATCATAAGATAATGGAGAGTTGAAAATACGAGTTCATCATCTAATATACGATTTTCCGCAAATTCTGAAAGTCCCTGCCACCGATTCCCTACGTCGACTCCTAACATTTCTAGTCGCCATAATAGTGAGGTTGAATTGCAGATATCGAGATAAAAATCATCACGTTCTGCCTTTTTTAGGTGCTCATCATATATCTTAATCGCTTGATCATGATCCTGATTACCAATATGAAACAATGCTTGGTGCCAGTACAGGTGATAGACGAAGTTATTCGAATCTGACCATGTAGGTATGAGTTGATCTAACCAATTAATTCCTTCCTGAGACCGACTTTGCATTTGAAATACATGAGTGACGGCGTGTGTCGCCCATATGTCTCCAGAATTTAACTCAACCGCCCGACGACCATAAAATTCTGCATTGTCATATTCGCCAGATTCCTCTAGTCCAAAGCTATACATGCCGAGGAGGTGGGAATAGAAAGCATCATCTTCATTCCATTGTACAAAAGATCTTTGGATCGAATCTCTCATAAGCTCAGGTGTGCCAGCATAAAAGTGCATATAGTGAGTTATGCGAAGGGCAATCATGTCTTTAGGGTAGCTTTTTAGTAATTCTTCAAGGATGAGAAGTGCAAGCTGATCTTGATTGTCAGACCATGCACGTAGAGCGAGTAGATGTTGCTCTTCTCTTGGGTTTAAGGTGATTAGATTCTCATCTAACTTTTTGATTACCTGTTTTATGGGTCTGGTAAATTTTGGGTCGCCACTTAATTTTAAAAGATAAGCGCTTAAAATATGTGCCATTGGCATATCAGTGTCTTTGAGAATTAATGCATCTAATTCTGGCATGACGGTGTTTTTGTTATCGAGATAAAGCGTAATGATGTCGTTAAAATCAGAAATTGAATCTGCTAACTTAGCCGAATATGTTATTCCCAGCTCATCAATGAATTTTTCCATAAGGTCTCTCTTTTAGCTTTATTATTGAAAGCAATTGCTAAACATGTTCCCTTAGTTCTTCTTCAGTAAACCCAAGATAAGACCCAAGATAATGTACACCTAAATAGAAAAATGGTGTGTCTATTAAAGCGACTGTCAATTTGAATAAATAATTACTCGCCATGAGGGTTAACAATGTCGCCATGGTCATTGTGCCCGCGAGAAAAGCGGCTCCAAAGGTGACACTAATGACCATAAATGAATCAACGCCTTGGCTTACTAGCGTGCTGCCATTATTTCGCAACCATAGATGCTTTCCATTAGTGAGTTTCTTCCAGAAGTGGAAAAGGTAAACATCACAATACTGCGCGGCTATATAGGCCATCATCGATGCGAAAACAGCGCCTGCTGTGGTTGAATACATTAGGGTGTATAGCTCAACCTGATCACTAACAACACTGCCATTGGGTAAGGCGACATCTTGTGCAAGATGCAGCAATTGCCACGGAGGTTGATTGCTGGGATCAACTGAGGGTATTAAATTGGCTAGCCACATGGTACCGAGTATGAAAAAATTTAATATAAGACCGACTGTTACAAGGAAGTTAGCTCGCGATCGCCCATACAATTCGCTGATTAAATCAGTACAAAGAAATGTGATGGGATAGGGGAGTACACCTATGGCGAGGGCGAAGGGACCCAGCTGAATAAATCGTGTTATGCCGATGATATTCAACATGGTCATGGCACAAAGGAATAGACCTGCAAGTACTAAAAATACTCGTTCTCGACGTTCTTTAAGCATGTCTGATATGGGATTCATTATGATTCAACCTGACCTAGATTGGCGTGGATAGTGGCGCCGTTGATGACGGCATTTTGTGCTGCGAATTTAATGGTATTAGCTATTTCAGTTGGGGCAATAATACGTCCAAAGGTAGATAGCGCTGCGATTGAGTCAGTGTTTTCTCCCACGTGTTCTCGCAACATTTCAGTATCTGTAAAGCCCGGACAGATACAACAGGTATGAATGCCTGTATTCGCCAGATCCTGACAGCAAGCCTTCATCATCCCCACAAGTGCATGTTTACTCACGATATAACTATAAGTATTGGCCACTGCCTTTTCAGATAAGGTTGACCCAATGTAGATGATGCTAGAACCTGATTCCATGAGGGGCAATACATATTGATTTAACATGTGGGGCGCAGCTACATTAAGTTGCATAACTTGCTTAAACGATTCTGTATCTGTTGTTGAGGCCGTATCATTGAGTAACATGGCGGCATTATGAACTAAGCAAATTTCAGATTTTACTAATTGGTTTGACACTAAATGACGAATTTTATCTTCCGCGTTCACATCCAGAAGATCTATGGAGACATTCTCTATATCTTGATGCGGAGCGGGGGAACGAGATAGGTTAATCACCCGATATCCCATTTGCAAAAATTGAATCGCCGTTTCGAAACCGATTCCTTTGCTTGCGCCTGTGATAACCAGCGTTTTGTTGCTTGCTTTCGTCATTCGTTGTCCCAACTTGCGACGCCCTGCTGTCCTGGATTAGAGCTAATCTTGACAGTAATACCCTCGATACCTCTATCTTGTAAATCTGGGTGTTTAACTAAAATATTCAGAAAATAATGCGCAAATTCCTCAATCGTTGTATTTGAGATATCCAATACCATGACATCTCTTTTTAGAAAGAGTAGTTTTTCTTTGTTGAATATTGCAGAGACATAGCCGTCTTGTTCACCGATTTTGAGGTGAGGTGAACGTCCTGGCAATATCGTTTTCTCGTCAATCTCATCACATAAATCTCTCATTAAACCCTTTAGGATTGCATAGTCGAATATCAACCCGTCATCCCCAAGCACAGCAGTGACATTACAGTGAAGTTGAAAATTATGCCCGTGAAGATCTTCACGCTCGGTGCTAGAAAAGATGGTAAAATGGCCAATCGAAAAGTTATGGGCTTGTTTTGAAATTTCAATTTGACCTAGCTTTAACTTGTTCAAGTCTTTCTCAGAGTTAGTAATAAGCGTAGATAATACCTTATTTGATTCTGGGGCGGGTAATAGGGCACTATTATTTAGTCTATCTATCAATCAATATTGGGAAACACCATGGGACTGTCTGTATTAAGTCGATCCGTCACCGGAAAAGTAGTTGTAATAACAGGTGCAGCAAGTGGCATGGGGAGAGCAACTGCCCACTTGTTTTCCGATGAAGGTGCCATTGTTGCGCTTATTGATATGAATAAGTCTGCGCTCGATACTGTCGTAAATGAGATTGTGAATGCCGGTGGGCAAGCTCAGGGTTGGGGGCTTGATTTGAGTATTGCAGCTGACATTGAATCAATTATCAATGAGATTGCCGATCACTTTGGTGGTATTGATGTCCTAATTAACAATGCTGGGATATCAATTCCTACGGCGATAGATGCCCCAGATTATGTAGAGGTTTGGCATAAAAGTGTTTCTGTTTTATTGACCGCCCACACGCATACCATTCGAGCGACTCTACCTTACTTGAGGAAAGCAGAACATCCAAGAATCATCAATGTAGCTTCTACAGAAGCCTTAGGCGCGAGTAAATTCGGCAGCCCTTATACCGCTGCAAAGTCAGGGGTAGTGGGACTAACACGGTCTTTGGCTGTGGAATTGGGGGCAGAGGCGATCACTGTCAATTGCGTTTGTCCTGGGCCTATTAATACCGGTATGACGGAGGGGATACCCCAAGAGCATAAGGAAATATTTGCACGTCGTAGAGTGGCGCTGCGTCGATATGCAGAGCCGGAAGAGGTTGCACATGGAATATTGTCCCTTGCCCTTCCAGCTTCTCAGTATATCACAGGTGTTACCTTACCCGTTGATGGTGGCTTGACTATACGCAACGCTTAGGTGGCGACTTTCTTATACATATGCTTGACGTTGTGGCTACCATGATCGCTGAGAATAGACTCGAGGGTGCTGCCAATTTTAGTGCAAATCCGCAAACGTTCGAGTTGAGGCCAAGTTGCTCTTTCACCGTCTAGAATTAATTCATTTATTTCTTTATCTGTCAATTGACCTAGTAGCTTTTGGGGATCGACAAAATTAAAACTGGGTGCAATGTTTACATCACCTGAATAGTCTTGGGCCATAACGGAGTAAAACATACTCATCGCTTTACCCGCATTGGGTACCTGACGAAGCCAGCGCCGACTCAATTTTTCTCCGCTTTTTAACAACTCCTTTGTTGAATGGCGAATAATCGATTTTGTCACATCCGGCAAGGGAACGTATTTATCTGTACTCATCATTGCCAAAGCCAAGGGGTTTGCCTGACTGACGATGTAGTGGTTTACACCATAGAGGCGAGCGAGCCTTTTTGCAGGTAAGTCGTCAGTGACTGCGCCATCAACCCATCGTCTGTTGGGAAGATAGGGCTGTCGTTTACCGTAAACGTTTTTTGCCATCAACATAACTGGGGGGAAAATTCCAGGTACTGCACAGGATGCCATAACCGCAGATCGTATAAAGACATTAGGTGATGTGATCGCGTTCATCAATCTTGATGTCTGATGTTCTTCTAGGGGAGCGATGGTAATACTGATCATGCGACCTGTTTTTTCGTAAGCTTCTTGGAAGGTAATATCAGGGATCATTTTTTCTAACAAATTTTTAAGGGTTTCGGAGTCGACCTGTGGTCTTATTAACCCCCAAGGCTTCGTTTTACCATCGTCTTTGATCGAGCCTGCAAGTCCTTCAGTAAATAATAGTTCCTCTAGTTCTAGATCTGAGTGTGTGCCTAAGATGGCGGCAAAAACAGACCCTGCACTGGATCCCGAAATAACATGAGGCAGCAGGTTTTGTGAAAATAAGGTTCTCACCACACCATGATGAAAGTGTCCCAGGGATCCTGCACCACTTAACATAAGTGCGGAACGACCAAAGCAGAGCTGTGCCCTGTGGAAAAAATCTAATTTGTCCTGCTCATTGATTTCTTTGGATATTTTGAGTTGATGTATATGATTAAGTGCATCTACGATTTCGTTAACATAGTCGCTGATGAGGTCTTTTGTTCCGATGAGTGATTTCTCGTAGAGATCGCTTTTTCCCATGCCACCTTGATTGCCGTGAATGCCTTCATTTAGGGCAAAGAGCAAGCCTACATCGTCTTTCTGCGCTCTTAGTTGCCTCAAATCATCCAAGCGGGATTGAATATTATTGAAGTCATAGACTTTTGAGCTTGGGTCGGCACGCCATTTTGCTCCGCCTGATTGTTCGTCATGCTGATGAGCGGCTTTGAGCCATTGTTCGTAATGGGTAGAACGGCGAATTTCCCGGTCAATGCGGGATAGGGTGGCAGTTGATGAGACCATAGAGTTACTCCGTTCGGATAATAAAAATATGTTGCAGTGCATTATAACTGTTTCGTAAGGGAGTGCATCCCCCAAGATTTATCTTTATTATTTAAGTTTAGATATCCTTTCTTTGAAGCGGAGTTGAAATTAATGAAAATTCACTTAAATGTGGAAGTTGAAGCTTATTGCAAATGGCTTCTCGTCATTCTTTTTTATTTGTTTTTGTACATATCAGCCTAAATTATTACAATTATAATGTGAATGATACGCCATGGATATTGTTGCAGTTATTTGAGCTAGATGAAGAAAATAACCTGCCTACGTGGTTCTCAAGCTATCTGTTACTCAATAATGCCCTTGTCTTATGGTTAATTGCGTCTTCTGGCGAAGACCGATCATCGAAATTTGACGACTATCGTGTTTATTGGATAGTGTTGGCTATCGGGTTTTTAGTGCTGTCAATTGATGAGGTCGCGAGCTTACATGAGACTTTTAGTGCAGCTATCGACACGAATTGGGCAATATTCGGTGGATTGATTGTCCTTGGAGTAGGGGACTGTTTCATACCTTTCCTTACCTCCGCGACTCGCCCTTTGGATGGTTATTTCTGGCAGCATATTTATCGGTGGTGCTATTGGGGTTGAGCTACTCAGTGAAGATCTTGACGAGGAAACCATGACCTATGCCTATGCAACAGCAGTAGTATAAGGAATGGAAATGCTAGGTGCGCTTCTATTTCTCTTTATCAACTTAAAGGAAATGAAAAATGTGTAGAAAACTTAATAATCCCACCCTGGATGAGGTCGCGGTAAACGTAAGCTGATATCCAAATGGCTTAGAAGCTCTGGGTCTGCTTCTATAGACGTCGTCACAGCCAGTTCTGACGCTGAGCGTATGCCAAGCCACATTCTAGTGAATTCATTTACAGATGCCTTTAAAAGAGGTAAGCCGTCATGGTGGCCGGATCTTACTGTGCTTTGTCCTCCCAAATTGATGGTGTAGTCTCCAGCAATTCCGCGCCACTGAGCATCGTGCTCGAAACTACCCTCGATTGGATCACGCAGTTGTAGATTGAATGAGAGGTCAGGGGTGTTCAATTTTGTTATCGATATACACTTTTGGAGATCGAGTATTCGAATCTGCCAGTAAGCAGCAGCGCGGCTTTCATGGCTGAATATTCCTTTAGAAGTAGCGCCTCGAGATCTAAAGGGTTGACGCAGTAAATCCTGTAATTGAAGGTGCCCAGGTTCCAGCATCACTATTTGATTAACTTGATCTCCCTGCGCTTTTAATAGTGACATCAACTCAAGAAACTGGTCTGTATTTTGGTAAGCGATGTAAGTAATAACCATGGGGCCATTTTCACCTTCACTTTTCCCCCAAAAGAAATGGGTGAGCTCAGCGCCCTCAAAGAAGCCAAGCCCAAACCCATCTTCTGTCATATGCATTTCAGTTTTGTAGAAAAGAGGAGATAAGAGATTGGCTGAACCATGGGTTTTCATTCTATTACAGAGGGCGCTATGCATGTGCCCGAAATCTTTGATCCTTAATCTAGAAGGTGGGCGAGTGGGTGGGGGGACCATGAGTGTGGCTGGGTCAAATTTTATCCAATGTTCATAGCTGCCTGTGCCAAAGCCTAATTGGTCATAAAATCCTTGTTCAAACATCCCTAGGGAGCTAAGTGAATAACCCGCTAGCGCTTGTCTTGCAACGAGTTCAGCGGTGAGTGCTTTCGCAAAACCGAGCTTTCTCGAAATTCTACTTGTTGTTACGGCTGTCACGGCAGACATGGAAAGGCTTTCGTTTTGGTACTGGATGCATCCTGATACACTTTGAACGGCACATTCTGCTTCCCCATTGATATCAGCGACTAGGGCGTCTTCTGCTGCCTTAAAGTATTCCCCTACATACTTACCATCTGTTTCAAGGTCTTTTATCCAGCCGCATTCGAGCCAGATTCTCTTAACTGCCTCGGTGTCTTTTTCTGGGTTATAGACTCTAAATGATTCGTGCATGAAAACCGTCCTTAGCTTTCTTTATACTGACCTGTAAGCATACCCCATAAGGTATCTGTTCGACTTTGTGATACATCTCGACCGCTGACGTATTCTATATGGTGATCTGATTCGGCATTGGGATCGAATCGAATGCCCCACATTGCTTTAACTTCGTTAGGTAACAAAGAATACCTTATATCAATGACTAACAAGGCATCGTTTTTATCGATAGCGAGATAACCCTGGCTAAACCAATTAAATCGTTTTAAATCTTCTGCTTGCTGGCTGAGGGGGTTGAGCCAAGGCAGGTCTCTTTTTGTATCTAGTTTTTCTATACGGTCACCGTCAATGGATGTTAGTTGCGATGTACTGCGAACACCGTCAACATAGTAGAACCCTTCCCATTCATAGATGACCTTCCATAGCACTAGATTACCAAAACCAGGTTTTGCGGACACGTCTTCAGGGTGGTGCCCTCGTGATTGTGCAATAGACATCCCAAATTCCTCTACACGATGGTTTTGGTAAACACCAAAGGACAAATAGAAAAACACCCAGAGCATGCCCACTTGAGCGAAGAAGCTTTTGCTTGTTCGAATAGAAAGTATAACCATCAGAATAAGAGGCAAGGTAACAATAGGGTCCACAACAGAAACATTGTTCCAAGAAAAGCGAGTATCACTAAAAGGCCACGCGAGAAGCGTGCCGTAACTTGTACAGGCATCTAAAAGTGCATGTGTTCCGTAGCCGAGAAGGCAAATCAAGTAATTTGATTTGAATGACAGCGTATTTCTGCTCAATGGAAAGGCGAGAATTGAGCAAATTAAAGCGCCGAGGGGAATAAAAATGAGTGAGTGTGTAAATTGTCTGTGGTATTCCAAGAATAGTATGGGGTCAGTTGAGGAGCGAATAAATACGTCAAGATCCGGGGCCATACCTGCAAGGCAACCAAGCAATGCAGTTGATCCAAGCTTCTTTCTATTGCTCACACTTAAAGGGAGTGCCGCGCCAAGAGCGCCTTGTGTAAATGGGTCCATGCAGTGAAGGCTATCGACAAGGACCCTACAACACAAGTATTCTTGTTATTGGTCTTCAAATTTTTATGAAATAAACAATAAATTTTTTATAAGATAAATAATAAATTTTTATGACGTAAACAATAATCGTTATATAAAATAAACATGAATAAGCTTGAAATATATACCGATTTTAAGCATCTTAAAGCGTCTATAGCAAAATATGCTAACTACGTACTTGAGGAAGACTCCACCCAGTGCTTGGCGCTTAATTTTGCCAAGATGGATGCTGGTTGGTAGCCTCTTCTTCTATATTAGGCGTTCGTATAATAGAAGTTCAGAAAACTTTAACCTGTTATCATCATTTATATTAATAATAAGTACGAGGTGTTTATGGATTTCGATATCCCACAAAAATTGCAAGATTACTTATCAGTACTCGATAAATTTATTGAGGACGAGATAAAACCACTTCAACAAGAAAATGATAACGAGCGATTTTTTGATCACCGACGTGAAGATGCGAGAACGGATTGGGATCGAAATGGCTTGCCGAATGAAGGATGGGAAGCCTTGCTAACAGAAGCGAAACGTCGCGCTGATGTCGCTGGGCATTATCGTTTCCCTTTAGAAAAAGAATATGGGGGTCAGGACGGTACAAATTATGATATGGCCATTATACGTGAACATTTCGCGGAAATGGGACTAGGCTTACACAACGATCTGCAAAATGAACATTCTATTGTAGGCAATAATGTTGGCTTGTTGTTAATGATCGCCTACGGCACGGATGAGCAAAAAGAAGAATGGATTCCTTTGATGCTCGGAGGAAAGCGGGGTTTCGCCTTCGGGATTACTGAACCCGACCACGGATCAGATGCTACTCATATGGAAACCACTGCCAAGAAAGATGGAGATGGTTGGAGAATAAACGGCGAAAAAACTTGGAATACGGGTATCCACAAAGCGCCGTACGACATGATACTTGCAAGGACCAGTGGCAAAGCGGGGGATGGACACGGTATCACAGCATTTTTAGTCCCTACAAACGCAGAAGGTTTTGTACTTGGGGAGATGTTGTGGACGTTTAACATGCCAACTGATCATGGTCATGTATCTCTGAATGATGTATTCGTGTCCGACGGTGCAGTATTTGGAGGAGAAGGTAGGGGCCTCCAAGTGGTCCAACATTTTTTTAATGAAAACCGAATACGGCAAGCCGCCTCTAGCCTAGGCGCTGCGCAATTTTGTATCAATGAATCTGTTAAGTATGCACAGATAAGAAAGCCATTTGGAAAACCGCTTTCAATCAATCAAGGTATACAGTTCCCCTTGGTCGAGCTTCAGACACAATGCGAATTGTTGCGAGCATTAATTCATAAAACAGCTTGGCAAATGGACAAGTACGGAAACTTCAAAGTCTCAGATAAAGTGTCTATGTGTAATTATTATGCTAACCGACTTTGTTGTGATGCAGCTGATCGTGCAATGCAGGTTCACGGTGGACTGGGGTATTCGCGACATAAGCCATTTGAACACATTTATCGTCATCACCGTCGATACCGTATTACTGAAGGCGCCGAAGAAATACAAATTCGAAGAATAGGGGGTTATATGTTTGGTTACATGAAACAACAAGCGCCAAAAGGTGTGATAGAAGACCCAAATGCGCTCGAAGAAAAAGGTGAGTGAATTTCTTGTAAAATTAGAGCGGGTCTATAAAACCAATATACCTGGTTTCGACGCTCTGCTCAGCGCAGACCGCTTAAGTGCTGGTGCGAGCCAAGAAACCTATAGGATAGTGGTAAAGATTAAGGGTAAGGACGTTATCCATGCACTGCGCCGCTCCGCAGGAGGGGTGACGCGTGAGATAACATCTGAACATCCAGGTCTCGAGGCTGAAGCTATGTTAATGAAGGCTGCGGTAGAATCTAATATACCCGTACCTAAAGTCCTTCATGTAATGCAAGAATCAGATGGGCTTGGCGCTGGTTTTATAATGGAATGGCTTGAAGGCGAAACCTTGGGCGCGCGTATTGTACGTCATCCCAGTTTTGAATCCTTAAGAGAGACCCTCGCAGCACAATGTGGTCGTTTGTTGGCAAAAATCCATGCTATTGACTTGGATAGTACGCAACTGCGAAGTGTATTAGCCGAAATCACGCCCGTAGAAATAATTCAACAAACTTGGTCTAAGTATCAGGAGTTGAATTCATCTCAAGCCATGATTGATTACACCGCTATATGGTTGCTTAACAACCTTCCTGAAAATTTATCTAAGAATTGCCTTGTCCATAATGATTTTCGAAATGGAAATATTATGGTTTCCCCGAGTGAGGTTGTGGCTGTCTTAGACTGGGAGTTGGCGTACATTGGTGATCCCATGCGGGACCTTGGCTGGATATGCGTAAATTCTTGGCGCTTTGGATCCAACCAGCCTGTAGGAGGCTTCGGCGAATACGAGGACTTGTTTATAGCCTATGAAAGAGAATCTGGGCAAAAAGTCGATAGAGCCGCAGTAAAGTTTTGGGAGGTTTTTGGTTCTTTTTGGTGGGCGATAGCCTGCCTTGGTATGGCAGAGCATTATCGTACTGGGCCGGATAAGAGTGTTGAAAGACCTGCTATTGCGCGTAGATCATCAGAGTCCCAAATTGATTGCGTTAATTTATTGATCCCGGGCTATGTGTCTGATTTTCCGACAGATGCATCATCTTCTGATCAAATTCCTACCTCGATAGAATTGTTAGAAAGTGTCATGGTTTTTCTAAGAGAAGAGGTGATGGGCGAGACAGAAGGCAGAACGCAGTTTCTTGCCCGCGTTTCCGCGAACTCGCTCGACATTGTTAAACGTGAGCTGCAATATGGTGAACGTTCACAAAGCAGTGAACAAACACGACTGCAAGAATTCTATGATTCTGAAGATGACTTGGAAAGTCTGCGTTGGCGGCTAACTAAGGCACTACGTTCCGGTGAGCAATCAATTGATAACGAAGCATTAAAAACTCACCTGCGGCAAACGGTGTTTGATCAAATTAATATTGATCAACCAAAATATACCGGTCTTAGAACTTGTGAGATGTATGAGAGAGTAGAGTCTTGATATTTCCCAATGTCTAAGAAAAGTTTCGAAATAAATAAAAAAATAGATATTAAGAGAAAAACGCTACCTGATAAAAGAACAGTGAAATATCAGCAGATCAACGTTTTAACAAAGCGTCTTTGTATCAGGCCTCTGCTGCTGACTGATTATGAAAATTGCGCATTGTCACACAGTGAACGATTACCAGTTCAAAATGAGTTTGACGAGGTGCTGTTTGACAAAACTATTAAAAAGTTATGGGGCTTTTAAGAAGAGTGTTCTCCGGGATCGTTTAAGGGGAGGCAAGCGAACACATTATGTACTTGGTCTGTTTGAGAGAAAGACAGATCGTTTTGTTGGACTGTTAGATATGTATTTATTTAACCACGAACTGAAATGGGCAAATCTCGGTTACCACATTCAAAATCAATATTGGGGCTTGGCTTACGCGCCTGAAGCCTGCAGAAGCTTAATGAAATTTGCATTCAAATACTTAAATATTCATCGCATAGAAGCTTCTATGTTGACAGGGAATATTGCCTCTCTACAGTTGGTCAAGAAACTTGATATGGTATATGAAGGTACAATGAATAACTTCTTTCCCGGTGAAAAAACCGGCGAGCTAAAAGTCTATGCGATGAATGTATTTGATGCTGAAAAATAAGACCTTCATGACAGAGTGAAGTTAGTTTGTTGCCGAGAAGGCGATATTCAATCCCAATAAAATGAGCAGTACGCCCATAATTCTATCGAACCAATGACCTATCTTTTCAAACTCACGTCTGACCCTTTCGTGACTGAATATTGTCGCGACGACAACGAACCATAGCGCGGTCGCGCAGGCAAGATATATGCCGTATCCCATCTGAACGGGTATTGGCGTTGTAGGCTTCACAACAACCGTAAAAAGTGAAATAAAGAATAGTGCTGCTTTTGGATTAAGACCGTTTGTAAGAAAGCCAATTTTGAATGCTGATGCGCCACTTATTTTGTCGTCCGCATTTTCACCGATTTTATAGGTTTGATGACTTTGAGTGCGAATCGCGCCAATACCAATATAGATCAGGTAGGCAGCGGCGGCATACTTCATGAGCGTAAAGAGGGACGCCGAGTTATTGGCTAAAAACCCAAGGCCAATTAGGGAGTAGGCAACGTGCCAAAGAATGGCGGTACCGACGCCAAGTGCGGTGAGGCGACCGATAAGTCGACCGTAAGAGACGGATTGCTTAATCACAATAGCAAAGTCAGGCCCTGGACTGATGACAGCTAAGGCATGTAATAATGCAATAGTTAAAAATTCTGCAATCCAAGGTTTGTCGATTAGTTCGATGATAATAGTTTTTGAATGAAAAATACCTGAAAGTGCATGATAAACTATTAATGTTTCTCAAGCTTCTTTTCAATTAATCAATCTTTCTTGCATTTTACTTTTTATATCACTTCTATTGATCGTCAATATACGCTGTGAACTTTTGGCGCCTGATTTTTACTACCGATCCCTACCCTTGGATGGGAGGTACTATCATCCCTTTATGCTCCCCTTCGTGTTTTGAATAGTAATAGATACTCAGTATCCATGTCAGACCACAAGTTAATATTGATAACATAAGCCCTACGTGATTGCTCAGAATAAAAGACAGTGTAGCCGCCACCATCACTGCCACGAACAAAGACCGACCTGTAAGCGTAAGGGATATCATTAAAAAGATTGCTGAACATCCGAATACAAAAAGTGGAAGTATAATAATACTGATAGAATCATATTTTAGAAAAAAGTAGGACATACAAATAATGAAAGGCAGAAACCAATTAATAGATCGCAGAATACTGATGCGAAAAAGAAATTCTGATTTAGTTTTGTAATGGCTAGCTAGTTCCCGTCCATAAATAGGTGTTTCAGATGAAAGTTAAGAAACTATAAATAAGTTAGGTGGTATATTCAGGCACTTACAAGGGAAGTAGCCCCGACGTTTTCGATTTCTGGATGTACACTAGCTAGCCAGAGTTGGTTCATATTACTGAATCGTGAGACAACTTGTACTGAGGCAATCATTGGTATCATAAATAAGCCGAACAGGGGGGCAGATTGCGTTATATGGCCGATATCAAATCCCTCATCGAGTACCACTATTGCAGCAATTGCTATTGTGAGGATGAGAAAGGGATTAAAACTGAAAAAAATTAAGGCATATAACGATTTGGGGTTTTTCGGCATTGGCAAAGAATGTAGATTGAACTCAATACCGACACTTAACAATGCATGGAGGTTATGGTCTACCTTCCACGCGTTGGCTAACTTGGGTTCTATATCGTGGTGCCGACGATTAAGAAAAAAGATTGCTGTAAAGAGAACGAAAGCTAATGCCAATTTCCATTCATAGAAGGGCAGATTGTGAATGTCTGGGGGCGTCGGGTTAAGCATGGGCATGAACATGAGCGTGGCCATAAGGATGGGAATCCATATTATACCCATAGCTAGCAGTGCTAGAAATGAGCCGAGACTAACGAGATAAAATTGAAATAAAATGACTGAAATGATGAGTAAGCCCGAACTCATCAGCATCAATAGGTTTTCATAGCTTGTGGCTCCGAGTAATAAGGGGAACAAACCTAAGATAAATATAAGGCCATAAGCTATCAAGGTTTGGGATTGTCGATATCCAGGCATAAGTTGACCATGGGGCAATTTACGCAAATCGTTAAGTCTGATGGCTAGCATTAATGTAATTGTAAAGAGATTACTCAATCGGAGTGAAGCGTCGAGTAAAAAAACACTAGCGATAAGCAATATGCAGTAAACAATGAATGCGCTTGTTCGCCAAAAGCTAGAAAGAAGAAGACGATAAAAATGTAAGTCTTTCATTTGTAGATCTCTAAGAATATCTCTTCAAGATTAAGATGTTCTACTCGAATATCACCAAGTCCCTGTAAACTTTTTTCACTAATACTCGATACTGTTACCAGCGCTTCATTATTGGATTTTTTGAAGGAGAGTTTATTGGGAATGTTATCTATGATTTTATCGATATTTGATTCACTTTGAAATCTAAGTCTCACAACATCTTCTTTTAAGCTATCAAGTGTGGTGTGTAGGGCGATGGAACCGTCTTTTAGGAGGGCGATGTCGGTGGCGATACGTTCTAAAATTGAGGTGATATGTGTTGAAAACAGTACGGTTTTTGTCCCGTCCATATAGTAGTCAAGGAGTACTTCAATAAAAGTCCGTCGTGCCATTGGATCCAAACTCGAGACGGGTTCATCTAGCACTAGCAATTCCGGTCTATGACTAATACCTAATATGATAGATGCTTGCTGTTTCTGCCCTTCAGAAAGCTGACCAACGCTCTGATAACGAGGTAAGTCGAATAGTCTAACTAATTGGTTAGCAAATACAGCGTCCCAATTTTCATAATATAGGGACCAATACTCCGTCAGCTGAGAAATATTCATCCATTGGTAAGAAGCGTAGGTTTGAGATACAAATCCGATTTTTTGTCTGACGTCCGCGGGTGCGTTCCAGCTCTCGCTACCAAAATTCTGACAAGAACCTGAATTGGGCTTCAGTAGCCCTAATGCACAATTCATTAAGGTGGTTTTCCCTGAACTGTTTTTCCCTAACAATCCGGTGATAGTACCGGTTTTAATCTTCAAATGTAGATTGTTTAAAACATCGACTTTTGGCCTCCTTGTCCAATGTTTACTTGTCCAATTATTACTTAACCAACTCTGCTTATAGCTGCGACTTAAGTTGTTTATTTCAATGATATTATTCATTCATTTTCCTCCATTCCTCGGCAAGCAATTTCTTGATGTCTGGCATCTTTAGACCAAGTTGAGTGGCTTGTTTAATTAGGTCTTGAATGACAGGTTTGATCAAAATGGTTGAATCGAGTTTCGCAGGGTCATTAGGTATTTTTGCCAACATACCTACGCCTTTTTTACGAATAAGATAGCCTTCCATTTCTAGCTGTTTGTATGCCTTAGAAACCGTCATTGGATTAATAACCAATTGACGAGCAACATCTCGTGTTGATGGTAATAGGTCGTTTTCTACTAGTTGTCCGCAGGAAAGAAGTCTTTTGACTTGATCAATTAGTTGCTGAAATACGGGTGTTCCAGCGTTCGGGTATAGTTCAAATGAGACCAGTGATTGCATTGGTGTTTTATTACACGAATTCGGCAAGCCGCATTTCAGTAAGGAGGGAGATTCTCTCCACGAAGACGTAAACCAAATGGCTTCCGAAGAATATGCACGACATTTTAATTGTAAATTAAGACTCTTCATGCGCTAGAGTTTTAGTTTGAGCGAATCTAATCAGATTATTGGATGCATGGGGTTAAGGGGTGCAGCCCAAGCATCCTTATTCCTAGAGAAATATCTAGATCATTATTGTTGGGCATGATGGACGTCCGACATATCTAACATATCTTAAATTGCCTCTCTTAGCCCTTTCAGGGCTTTGAACCCGGTTGCGGTTAACATGCTGGGTTAGCGTCGTCTTTCTGAAAAATTATTCGCAGAAGAAGGAAGAAGGGAGAAGGAAGAAGGAAAAAGAAAGAAAGTCTAAAAGCTTTTCAAATCACTTTTACGAGGGTCATTTTTACCCGTATTGAGCGAATAGGTAGGTTATTGTATGAATAGTCAGTCCAGCTAAACCGCCTACAATTGTCCCGTTGATGCGAATAAACTGTAGATCTTTTCCAATTTGCAACTCGATTCTCTCTGAAGCTGCATCTGGGTCCCAATCTGCTATTGTTTGGGAGATTAAATCCGCAACCTCATGACCGAAATTTCTTATCAAGTATCGCGCACTGTCATCAGCCCAACCATTGATTTTCATGGCTAAATTTTCGTCCTCTAAGATTGATTCTGCAAAATGTAAGATGGCATCTCGGATCGCCACTTTTAACTCAGCGTCTGGGTTTTGACTTTGCTCAAGAAGCGCTGATTTAATATCGATCCATAGTGATTGAGTAAATTCTAGAATGGCGGGTTCCCGCAGCAAATCTTCTTTTATTGTAATTTCTTTTTTCTTTATCTCATCCGAATGTTTGAGCTCTTCCATAAACTCAGTACTCATTTTCATCATCCTAACCCGCATAGGGTGATAGATATCGACTTGCATTTCGTACAGCGTTTTACTCACGCTTCGAATTATCTTTGCATAAATTGCTTTGTCTAGAGAGCCTGGAAACCACCAAGGTGTTTGTGTTTCAACTGTTTCTCTGATGTCTTGATCACCACCTTCGAGAAGATTCATTCCAATATTTGCAAAGGCATTAAACATTTCCTGTTGACGTCTACCGGAAGAAATAAATGATAATAAATCTCCAATAAGGGGAGCAAAGGAAGTTTCTCGTATTTTGCTTTCTACCTTGCGAGCAATGAGTGATTGGATATCCTCATCATTCATCACTCTAACCACGCCAGCGAGTCCTGCTGTCATTTGGTCCGCCACAGCATCAGCATTTTTAGTTTGAGATAACCAGGTAGCGACTCTTTTGCTGAGGTCCATTGTCTTTACTTTCTTTGATATTAGATCTTCAGAAAGAAAGTTTTGCTGGACGAAGTCACCAAATTGTTCTGCGATGTTGTCTTTACGATTTGGGATGATGGCAGTATGTGGAATTTTAATCCCAAGGGGGTAGCGAAAGAGGGCAGTAACGGCAAACCAATCAGCAATGGCGCCGATCATCGCTGCCTCTGCTGTTGCTTCTAAAAATTCTATCCAAAGATATTCAGCTCGAAAGATATGGCTGACAATGTATATGCCCGTCATCAACAGTAACAAGCCAGTAGCGACACGCTTCATGCGCGCCAAATCTGCGGCTTTATCATCTTCAGTGGGCGATAGGTTTTCTATTTGCATTTTTCTACTCAAGCTCATCCCCCACACCAATTACTTCCATATACTCAATTCTGGGTAAGCGCTGTATATAGAAGCGGCTTATAGAAGCGGCATATCCATTATGTTAACCCTATTCTAAAATTACTTTTGTAGTACACGTTTAACCATCGGTTCGAATTCTGAAAGAGGCATAGAGTCATAATCTTTGTCAAAAGCAGGCATGTCGTACTTTTCAATAAACTCCAATGTATGCTCATAGAATGCGTTGTCTTTAAACTTATCTCTAGCGTTTTTGTCTCCACCTGTATGTTCAAAGAAATAATAACCTTGAAAAGTCGTGTGATGTTCCATCATCCAACGATTTGCATCGGATACAAATGGTTGAACAATTGCTGCTGCAACAGCACCATGATTATAAGTTCCCAATGTGTCGCCAATATCGTGGAGTAGGCAGCAAACAACATATTCTTCATCCCTGCCGTCTCTATGAGCACGGGTAGCGGTCTGCAAGCTGTGTTCAAGACGATGAACCGGAAACCCGCCAAAGTCACCATCGAGTAGTTTTAAATGGTCTATCACCCTTGTCGGTAGATCTTTCGCAAATGTTTGCATGTGACCGCCGATGATCTCCATGTCGGCCTTGGTGCATTCATCAAATCGTTTAAACTGTGCTTGTTTCATATTGTAGTTCCAGTGGTATAAAAATGATTAGGTCAGTAATTTATTTTTGAGCTTCTCATACTCTTCAGGAGAAATCGCCCCGTTATCCAAAAGCGCTTTTAATTTCTCCAATTGTATTACTAGCTTATTTGGATCTGAAGTATTTTCAATAGGTATGTGGCCATCGACTAATCGGTCTTCAATATTACCTCCCGATCGATCACTAGATGTGGATTCTTTTTTGACAAAGCCAAACATTTGACCCAGCTTCCTAAATATGAATTTCACGCCTGCCCAGATTTTGGGTAGGAGCCAGATCGCTAGAATAATGAATACAATGATAAGCGCAATAAAGACGACGGGATGCGTCAAGGCTACCCAGAGCCCTCCAACAACCGCCACATCTTCGGCAATCGAAAGCCCCCAATTAGAGAATGGCTCCGGTGAGGTATTAACAGCCAATCGTGTGCCAGCTTTTGTGGCATGACTAGTCGCCGCCAAACTTCCCCCCATGATTCCTGCAGCTACTTCAAGAGCCGGGATGACATCACCGACGGTACTCGCAGCTAACATTGCTCCTGCTGGTATTCTAATAAATGTATGCACTGCATCCCACGTAGAATCTAGACCGGGAATCTTGTCAGCAAAGAACTCAGCCCCATACATTAATCCAGCAGCCATGATAACTAATGGGTTTTGTAGGGTTTCAAGGTCTGGGGGTAGATCAATATTTCCGGTCGCGCCACCTAATCCTAGGAATAAAAGTGCAGCGTATAGATTGACACCACTTGCCCAAGAGACGCCCATCGTTAATGACACGATGCTTATTAATGATTGATATTCATCCATGTAGTCGCGAGTCCTGCTATGAATAATGAGCTATGAATAATGAGCTACGAATAATGAGCATTGAATGATGAATTTCGAATGATGTGTGGCAGTGTACTATAAGACGAGAGGGATAGAGTAAGTTTGCTTAGGAATGTTATTAGGTGAATAAAATTGGAAACTACCGCATAAATAAGAATGATTGGCTTTTAGAATCTAAGTAAATGATAATCATTCTTATTAAGGTCGGAACTGTTTACAGATAGGGAGTTACACTGCATATGTCAATTTATATCAATTCAATTTCGGAGCTAAGGGATACTATTGGCGAGGAGATACCAGGACTGAGCGAGAAAAATATCGATTATCTTGATGACTTCGCTGTTAATTTTATTGATGCTTGTCCCTTTGTTATTCTTTCGAGCTCTGATTCTAATGGTCGTGTCGATTCCTCTCCAAAGGGTGATGGTGCTGGTTTTGTGAGAGTGCTTGATGAGAAAACTTTACTGATTCCTGATCGACCGGGGAACAAACTTGCCTATGGGCATCAAAATATTCTCGAGAATCCTCAAGTAGGATTGCTCTTCGTCATTCCAGGTACGAATGAAACCTTAAGAGTAAATGGCACGGCTAAACTTCGAAGAGATAGCGATACGCTTAAATCTATGTCGGCGCGAGGTAAGGCGGCGCTGTTGGCGATAGAGGTTACGGTTCAAGAATGTTTTTTCCATTGTGGAAAGGCTTTCCTTCGTTCCAAGTTATGGCAGCCAACAGAATGGCCAGAGAAGTATAAAGTTTCTTTTGGAGAAATGTACGCACAACGGAAGAAAATGGGTAGCGACATTGTTAAGATCATTGATGATTCAATTGAAAATGATTACAGAGAGAATCTTTAGGACTTGTAAAGAAAGAGAAACCCCAAAATGTGATTAAACCTAATAATTCGAGATGTGATTGATGGTTTTATAGGTAACAAGCAGAAGGGTTCATGAAAATGTCACAAGTCACTTTACGAGACGCTGTCCAAAATATTATGGTGTCAATCTATCCATAATCGGCGATCGAGAACTGACAGAAGAGGCCCGAACCTTTTTTAAATGTCATGATATAGCGCATGTTGTTTTTGGCTGTGATACCTCAATAGTGGGTGAAGGAAAAGTAAAACTCTGGACGCTCTTTGGCACAACTTTAGGTTTTTGGGGTCAATTAAGAGGATATTCTGAGGCAAATGCATGTCAATTATTTCAACAGTATTCAGTTTTACATGTACTTTCGAAACTATTCAAACGGGTAACAATATCACCCAGTATAATTTTATAAGCCAATGCTATGTCGAAGAAATGGAATTGGTCGAATTTTGATCATTATATGGATATACCCCTAGATCAAATACGTGAAGAATTTAATATCAATGTCATACATGAATTATCATTTTTTGCCTATACCGATTACTTTGGTCTGATCATTCTGAAAGTAAGGTATCACTTAGTTTTTTCGTCGAGAAAGACTACAATTTGGACAGGCATTTTGTATAGTGTGTAACAGAATATAGCTGTAATCGAAAAATCTAGAAATGGATCTAGAAACGGATCTAGAAGATAATAGTGATTACTGTATTAAACAAAACGACCCATTTCGATAAAGAGAAAACAATGAGCGAATCCCAATCGAACAATCTAGACCTTGAAGGCGCGGAAAATGAAGAAATACCCTCGGCTTATGATATTCCAATTGAGGATATTATGCCGGTCAATGCAAGTTTGTGGAGTGAGCATAAATGGGGCGAGTACTTTGAACGACTTCGTGCCGAAGATCCCGTCCATTTTAATGAATCAGAGCTTGCAGGTAGATTCTGGTCACTTACGCGATATGAAGATATTAAGCGGGTTGATTCTGATTGGAAAAATTTCAGTTCTGCAAATGGTATTACCTTAGGTATACCTGTTGGTGAAGAATTACCAGAAGGCGCACTAGATATTACCACCTTCATTGCCCAAGACCCACCAGAACATGATGTCCAAAGGAAAACGGTTACCAAGTCTGTTGCGCCTAATAACCTTGCAGAAATGGAGCCCCTTATTCGGGAACGTACCTGTAAAATATTGGACTCGCTTCCAGAGAATGAAACATTCGATTGGGTTGATACTGTTTCTATTGAACTCACTACTATGATGCTAGCGACTTTGTTTGACTTTCCCTTTGAAGATCGTCGAATGCTTACCCGTTGGTCAGATGTTACTTTTGCGATTCCCCAACCAGGTGGTCTTATTGAATCCGAAGAAGAACGACGCGATGAATTGCGAGAATGTTTGGAGTACTTCACAAGACTGCGTGAAGACCGGGTAAAGAACCCGGGTAATGATCTAGTATCAATGTTGGCTAATGGGAAGGACACTAAAGACCTGCCACCCTTTCACTACCTAGGCAATCTACTTCTCCTCATTGTTGGTGGGAATGATACAACTCGCAACAGTATGAGCGGTAGTATCTATGCCATGAATAAATTCCCCGAACAATACGACAAGCTCATTGCGGATCCAGCATTGATCCCAAAAATGGTTGCGGAACTCATTCGTTGGCAAACTCCTCTTGCTTATATGCGCCGTACAGCTAATGACGATTGTGAGATTGGCGGTAAGCAAATCAAAAAAGATGATCAAATCTTGATGTGGTATGCCTCGGGCAATCGTGATGAAAGCGTATTCGAAAACGCAAATGACTTTGAAATAGAGCGGCCAAACGCGCGGCAGCATTTATCTTTCGGTTTTGGCATCCATCGCTGTATGGGTAATCGCCTCGCTGAACTGCAATTACGTATTTTGTGGGAGGAAATCCTACCTCGTTTTGAGAAAATTGAAGTTCAGGCTGAACCCAGCCGAACTTTCTCCTCATTCGTAAACGGTTATACGCACCTGCCAGTAAAAGTTAGGCGTAAAAAGTAAGGCCTCAAAAATGTCGTCTTACTTTATTCGCTAGTGCAGTCGGAGTGATCTCGTCTTTCAATGTAGTAAGGTTTCCAAATCAAAAAGGTTTAGTTGATTTGGAGAGCCCTTACTAAAGAAATTAATTTAGAGTGCTAATTTTATTGTACTAAGCTCTCCATTTGGATTTTTTGCAGGGGAGGCACAACATAATAAAATTTCATCCTTATTCATATAAGCCTCGACATCATCTGTATAAGTTACCTTCCCAGAAATCAATGTTGTTGCACAAGCACCGCACTGACCTCGTCTGCATGAGAAATCAGGTGTTAGCCCATGGTTTTCTGCAAACTCCAAAAGTGTTCCGTCACCTGCAGACCAAAGTTGTTCTACTTTCGAATTTTCAAAATGAATGATTGCTTCACTTGCAGTTGGGATAGGTTCTCTCGAGGGCCTTTCTATATCCCTGGTCAGAGATGCTGGACCAAATTCTTCAGCGAAAATCTGATCGTTAGCAATTTCCATGGTGCGTAAGATGTCATAGAGCGATTGCATGAAGGTTGTGGGACCACAGAGGTAAAAATCTGTTGTTGAATACGCATTTTTTGGAACCGCCATTTCAATCAATTTTCGAGATATTCTGCCTTTGTGACTATAATCTTGTCCAATCTCCAAGCCTTTAACATTATCCGTCAAGGCACTGAAATATTTGACTCTGCCTCCAGTTCCATGACTTAAGCGCTTTAGTTCTTCATGAAAAGGCCTTTGATCTATAGTTTTATCTGAGGTGAGTATTGTGACTTGTCTGTTGGAACGTATTCTTAATCCTTCCAACTGAAGATGACGGACCATAGATATCATAGGCGTGATGCCTATACCTCCTGCAATAAGAACAATAGGGCGCTCGGAGCTGGTATCTAGTGAAAATTCGCCAGAGGGTGCTTTAGCCTCGATGGTGTCGCCTATTTTGACATCCTTATGTAGATAAGCTGAAAAAACACCATTGGGCGTATCGTCATTAACGTGTCTCTCCTCTTTGACTGATATTCTATAGATTTCTTCATTTGGTGAACTTGAAATCGTATACGTGCGTATTTGGCGAACGCCGTTAATAGTGGCCTTTACGGTTAAATATTGTCCTGCCTTAAAGGGTGTTTTCTGATGTCCGTCGGCGCTTAAGTAAAAAGAGGTAATGTTTAGGCTTTCTTTTTTGATGTCAGTCACTGTATATGGAAGCCATTGGTTTCTCTTTTCTTCTGCATCAGCGATTTTCTTTGCCTGCATCCATGTACCCGTCATTAAGGTGTTGGGGGAGTACTGTTCCAGTGTCCAACGATAGGGCAGGGCATTTTTGAGCCATCGGCCATGATCTATCGTAAATTCCCACAAACGTTCGGCACCAGCAAAGTGTTCGGTTTCCGCAGAATCCCAAAGTATATCGACGGTGCCTGTTAGGCATAATAAATGTCCTGATTCAAAATCAATAAAAAGTAAGCCGGCTCGGGGGTTTTTAATAAAGTTGCCAAAAGTATTAAAGTGAAAATTCCCAGTGTAATCTGGGATCGTTAGCGATCTGTTGTTATCTATCCTAATGAATCCGGGATTACCACCGCGATGAGAGACGTCCGCCCCTTGAGTAGTGTTTATGCCTGAGTCTTTAATCGTATCTCCATTTTGGTCGTCGCGACCGCCAGAAAAAGCACTAGCAACGAAAAAGGTGTCGCTTTTGTCGATGAGGCTTAAGGCTTGTTCGTCCAATTCGAAAAAAACCTCAACCTTTACTTTGGGTGGGCTTGTTGGTGGGATTTGAGATAGATCGCGGCGTTGAATGTATTGAGGACAATTTCCAAATGATTGGTCTATCTCTAGTTGAATTTTTTTATCACTCATTTTTGTGACATGAGTAGCTAAGCGATTTCGGCGTCTTGTTTCCAGTTCAATACCTAGCAATCCAAGCGCAGATCCTTCTTGCAGGGAGTCAATTAAGGGGTCACCTGGAATAGGTCGAGTATGTAGTTCCAATGACTTTGAATGCTCGCTTTTTATAAATCCAGGTAAGCCAATTAATATTGAAGCCCAAGGCCATCCGTTTTTATCGCTATGGCCAGCGAAGATGAAAGGCAAGTTTTGGTAGAATTCAATATGTTGTTGAGGCATATAGTCTCGAATGACTTGACGTCCAAATCGCTCCATTTTGTCTCTGACACCCAAACGCGTTTGGGCTTCTTGTTCTCCACTGTGAAATGGACTATCTAACATACGAATTCTACCTATTAAATCGCGCTATCAAAATTAATGAATGTTGTTATGCCGCTAATCCAGTTTGACTAGTCTGCATAGGCGTAAAGTTGGGTAAGCTCTCTACTCTTTTTAACCACATTTGAATATGTAGATAGCGCTCTAGAGAAACATCGCCTTCAGGTGCATGAGCGATATAGGCATAATTTGCAAGATCTGCAATAGTTGCTTTGTCAGTAGCTAGCCATTCACGATTTTCAAGATGACTATCCAATGTACTCAATACACTGTGTGCGGTATCGATAGCTGCTTTATGATCAAGGGCGGCCCCAAACACATTGACCAATCGTGCAGCCGCCGGTCCATGGGCAATTTTCCCCGCTGAAATAGATAAGAAACGTTGCACCTCAGCAGCTTCCAAGGAATCTATTGGCATCCACGTTCTGGCCTTGTCATATTTTGTGGCGAGATACATAAGGATGGCATTGGAATCGCTCAAAATTACATTGCCATCTTCTATGACGGGCACTTGACCGAAAATGTTCTTATTCAGGTATTCAGCTTCTTTGTGCGCGCCATTGACAAGGTCAACGTCTATGATTTCGGATTCTAGACCCAATATGGACAGGAATAATTCTACTCTGTGAGAGTGACCTGATAGGGCGTGGCGGTGT
This sequence comes from Flavobacterium sp., assembly GCA_047616645.1. Taxonomy (GTDB): domain Bacteria; phylum Pseudomonadota; class Gammaproteobacteria; order Pseudomonadales; family Azotimanducaceae; genus JAHRVQ01. The sequence goes on from JBLHIH010000017.1 coordinate 37,996, forward strand.
AGTTTAATTGACATAATACTTCCTTTTAGTTTTGTTTAAGTTAATGGTGTGTAATTATTTTGGTGATGAATAGTGTCTTTTTGTGTCGCAGCAGTTCACCGCCTTGTACTCGTGTTACTGCAACAATTTGGCTGATTGCAGTGAGGTGAGTTCTGTAAGTTCTTGGTGGTATTTATCTACAATGGATTAAAAAAATATCCTTTCTTGAACATTGATAGCGACGTCATTAATACTGGCATCTCTTCTATTCATTAAGCCTGAGGCGTCAAATATCCAATGTTCATTCCCATACGCACGAAACCAGGCTTCATTTTCATCTTGATATTCATAGATGAAATCAACAGCTATGCGGTTATCCGTAAAGCTAAAAAGTTCTTTCTTCAGTGTGTACTTCTGTTCTTTAAGCCACTTAGACTTGAGAAAACTGACTATTTTCTCGCGGCCTTTGAAAAATACATCCCTGTTCCTCCATTCGGAATCTTCGGTATAAGCAAGAGCGATGGCTTCTGGGTCTTTGCTATTCCAAAGATCTTCTGCTCTTTTCACTTTCTCAGTTGCGGAGACCTTTGTGAAAGGTGGAACGATTTTTTCATTCATGATTAATTTTCCTGAGCAATTTATGCGTGATCCAGTATTTGAAACAACTCAAAGTAAACCGATGTGTTTACCTTGAACCTGAAGGTAAACCGATTGGTTTATCTTGTCAAGAAAAATTTACTTATATTTATCATTTACCGCTAATATATGGCTATATACTCGAAATTTGTTAGTATACTTATCTGTTTATTATCACTGAGAAACTGACGCATGCCAGCAGCATCCAAAAGAGAGAAAATAGTCGATGAGGCATTAAAGCTTTTTTATGAATATGGTTTTAATTCAACTGGGGTCGATAAAATCATTACGGTTGCGGGTGTCTCTAAAAAGACTTTGTATAACCATTTTCGGTCCAAAGATGAGCTGATCTTAGCGACATTGCGATTGAGGGATGAACGATTTCGCAACAATCTGATGAGGGAAACAGAGCGGCTAGCAAATTCGCCAGAAGAAAGGTTGTTGACGATTTTTGATGCCATAGACAAGTGGCTACACGAGAAATCCTTTTCTGGTTGTATGTTTATTAATGCAGCTGCAGAATTTTCCGATCCAGCTAGCCCAACGCGAATTCAATGTGCTGAGCACAAGAGGTTACAGCGAGAATATATCGAAAAGTTAGCCAATGACGCGGGGGTGAAAAACCCATCTGAACTGGCGAGTGAATTCAACCTTCTTATTGAAGGTGCGATCGTGAATGCTCATGTCGAAAGAGATTTCGAAGCAGCTCAAAGAGCAAAAAAGATTGCGCGGTCATTATTAATTCACGCGTTTTAGCTATTGATTTCAATATTAGTCGACACAATTTATCTACCAAAAAGCTCGGACTATCTCTCTTTATTAAGTGTTTACTTCTGTAAACGTAATAATCTTTCAACTGACCGCAAGTCTTACAACTATTTTTGGTTTTGTACGATCATACATAACATAGGTTCACAAGGACCTGATTGTATCTAACATTAAATTAATAGCTTGAGGCCGAAAAATGAAAAAATTATTACTAGCAGTTAGTTGTATCGCAATATCCTTTGGAGCAAATGCTTCTATCAATAAGCCTGCATCAATTGAGTCCGTCAGAGTAAACATTAATGATATCAATGTGGCCACCGAAGCCGGTCAACATAAATTGTACCAACGCGTTTCACGTGCTGCAAAAGCGGTTTGTGGAAGCACGACTCGCAACGACGTAAGCTCGCTCAAAGAGCTTATGGAAAATCGTAGTTGTATCAAGCAGGCGACAGCAGAAGCCATGAGTGAAACCGGCTCTAACTTCGTACTATAGTGAATAGTTGTTTTATTCAATAGGAAAATTAAGACGCTCAAATACTGCTCGCAAAAAAGCATTGAATGAAAGGTCTCTTTTACTCGGGAAAAGTGGATGCATGTAATGCTAAGCATCCACTGCTCTTGACACCTTTCAGAACAATTAAAGGTTAGTTTCCTTATGTCGTTTGCAATGCGCCGATATGGGGAGTTTCCCAATCCCGATGATCAGTTTCGATTTATCCTTAAAGTTGGTTGATGCAAATTGATCAAAATAGTGCGAGTATTGCCCATACTATTTCTGGGTTAACTGACAATTGGATATTCGAACTAAACTTGCCTTATCACTGGTATTTGTTTCCCTATTAAGTATGGCTTTGTTAGGCAGCTTTGCTTATATAACTTCATCTGAGCTCTTACGAGAAATTTCCCTTAGACAATTAGATGCTCTGGCTGAAAGCAAAGCACGGGATTTGCTAAAAGTTAATGAGGGCTGGAAGAATCAGGTTCGGTTAATCCATGAGGGTTCAGGTTTATCCACTCTAATGCGATCCAATAACGAGGACAAAGATAGAGCAAAGCAGCATTTAAGGTTGATAGGTGAGCGTTCAATTGAAGCTGTTGAAGCACTGGTTCAAATTAAGATTGTTGAATATGGACAGGTAAGCTCAAACTTTGGAATTGATTATCGGTTTTCAGATATTATTCTGCCTTCTACCCTAGATGAAATTCAATATAGCGGTTCTTTCCATGATGAAGCAGGGGTGCTTTATGTTGTGTATACAGCGCTTTTGCCGGGAGAAAATCCCGGTCATATTGAGGTTGTATTTAACACGGTTGATGTTGATTCTGTGACGGGAAATTATACCGGCTTGGGGGAAACCGGAGAAGTAATGCTAGTTCAGCTTGAGAAAGATGAAACAGTCACTGTGCTTAATTCTAGTCGTTTTCAAGAACAATCTGAAAATGAGGTTGCCCGCTTTCCTCTTGAGGACGCATCTGATGCAGTTCAACGTGTAGTTTCTGGCCAATCAGGCATATTTGATGGTGGGCATAAAGATTACAGAGGCAAAACAGTTTGGGCTGCGACACGATTCTTATCTGATCTTGGGTGGGGGCTTGTTGTAAAAATAGATTCTACTGAAGAGGGTAAGCGAGCCGATTTTCTCTTCGATGCATTAATTGACATTGCCATAGCATTGTCTGCTTTCGCCATTATAGGCGGTACGCTGTTGGGTTTTTACCTCGCACGGCCTATTCATGAACTGGCTGTTTTTGTTGGTAGAATTCGGGATGGTGAAGAAGGACTGAGAGCTGATGTAAAAGGCGACGATGAAATTGCCTATTTAGCCGGGTCTATTAACGCTATGTTGGAATATTTTGATTCATTGAAAGAATCAGATAGTGAGCAAAAACCTGCAAAACAGCCGCCTCCTAAAGCCTCAGGAGATGATTCACTATAATGTTTGAATCATTAGACTTTCTAAAACTGTTTGGCGGTTTTGTATACTTGTTAATGGGTGGGGATTTACTTGTAAGAGGTGCTTTGGGCCTCGCGCGCGAAAGTAAAATTCCTCCGATGATTGTTGGGCTCACAGTTGTTGCGATGGGCACATCTGCCCCTGAACTCATGGTCTCTACTTTTTCTGCCTTATCTGGATATCCGGCTATTGCGATCGGAAATGTAATAGGGAGTAACATCGCTAACATATTGCTTGTTTTGGGTGTCCCCGTATTTATTCATCCCATTGTTTGTGATCAAGAGGGTCTGGGCAAGCAGACCGGGTTGATGATTGCGGTATCGTTTTTGTTTATTGTGCTCTGTGTATTGGAACCAATTTCGTTCTGGGAAGGTATTTTGTTAGTGAGCATATTATTGTGCTTTCTCGTTATGGCGACTCGAGGTTCTACCCTAGTGCCTGGACTTGAAGACGCTGAAGAAGAATTGGAAAGAGTCCTTGGCCTGCCAAGTGAAAAACATACCATTGCGCTGTTTGTTTTGTTAGGGGTTATTGCCTTGCCTTTGGGTGCGGACCTTGTAGTCGAAGGTGCCGTCGGTCTTGCAACAAGCTGGGGTATATCCGAGGCTGTGGTAGGGCTTAGTTTGATCGCACTCGGAACTTCATTACCTGAACTCAGCACAACTGTCATTGCTGCTTTGCATCGTAACTCGGATGTGGCCATCGGTAATGTCATTGGTAGTAATCTGTTTAATATCCTTGCCATTTTGGGTATCACAGCAGTGATTACAGATATTCCTGTTGACCCACGCTTTCTGAGATTTGATATCTGGGTTATGTTTGCAGTTGCGATTATGCTTTGGATCTTTGTCCTCTTTAAAGCAAAGATTGGGAAACTAGCAGGGTTAGGATTTCTATTCGCTTACTTTGCTTATATGTTTGCTATCTATTGAGATAGTTAATCATTCTTTGTTAGTTGGTACCTGCCAGTTATTACGCGCTATTTATTACGCGCTATTTATTACGCGCTACGCATTACGAATAAGATCGAAACAACCTAGTTCAATTACCTGCTGACTGCTGCGGCTTGCCATGGCTAAAAACATGGTATTACCGCGGTCTGTTTCTGTAACAACCATTGATGCAATGACGGCCATAATTAGACCTGATGCTGAATATCCTCGATAATACTGCCAACAATCATCCCAGCTTAACCCTATTTTGTAAGAGTTTAGCACTTCCAAATAGTGCTTTAATAAAGCACTTTCTTCTCGTAGACGCTCAGGGCTAAAAAGAGAAGTGCCAAGGCAATAGCTAGCATCAGTTAAGGCGCAGCCAAGTGAAATTGTTTGCCAATCGACAATAGTTAAGGGGCGGGGACCACCAAACATCATATTGTCTAAGCGATAATCACAGTGAACTAATGTGTTTGGACCTGGATAAAATCGCTGGTAGTAGGGAAGTAAATCGCACATCCCTTCGATTACTTGAATATGTTCATCGGAGAGTTTACTGCCGTATCTGTCCAAGAATCCTGGTAGGACCATACGATAGACTAGTTGTAGTTGAGCTAATTTTTCCTTGTCCTGACTTCTGTCTAGCAAGGCATGTTTTTGGAGAGATTCATTTCCCCATTGTGGTCCATGTAGTTTCGCAAGTTGTTCTAAAGCGAGTGCAGCTTCATCTACATTACAACCTGAAATCTGATCTCCTTGTTTCCCCGGTGCAAGATCTTCCATCAAAATCACAAACTCATGTGTCTCTTCGTTACTAGCGACATGGAAAGTTTTTGGCGTTTGTATCTCCACTAGACTATTGAGGGTTTTATAGAAAAGGATCTCTTTGACATAAGTCAGTTGCTGGATGCCAGTCTGGCGACTAATAGGGTCCGGCGACATGAATTTTCCAACAACAGATTTTGGTGTGCCTTCACTACCCGCTAAAGTAAATCTTATGTTATCCCCCACTTGGCCAGTACCAATGCTCTCAAAGGTAAGACTGTCGACGTGAAAGTCATTGTTAGCCATGGGAAGGACCTTGTTAAGCCAATCTGGCGTAACTTGATCTGGTTTAGAAATGAAAGGTATGGTGTCCATGAAGGCCCTTACTTTATTTTTGGATTAAAGAAAGACTGCCATAATCGATATTAGTACC
>JBLHIH010000018.1:0-42220 GCA_047616645.1 Flavobacterium sp.
AATGTAAACGGCAATGAATTTTCTATTGGCGCTACTGCGTTGCCAATGCCCAGTGTACTTGGCGCTATCTTAGCTTTTCATTATGCAGGGTTTTGCCTTGAGCAATCTAAAATCAACAAAGCAGTAAACACATCTAAACTTCACGGCCGTTTTCAGCAATTGAGTATCAAAGGCGAGAAGGGTCAGGACTTGATTCTGATTCTGGATGTCGCTCATAACCCTAATGCTGCTCACTTCCTATTGGAGAACCTTAAAAGAAAAGAAATCAATCAAGTTCAGGCAATTGTTGGTCTGTATCAAGATAAAGATATTGACCAAGTGTTCAAGATTATCGCACCTATTGTTAAGGCTTGGCATTTCCCATCTTTGGGGCATGAAAGGTCGTCCAGTGTAGAAAAATTGTCCCATCATCTGTCGCACTCTTGTGGGTTAGAGAGTGATACTTATGATAAGCTATCTGACGCATACAAAGCAGTTATTACGCTCGCAGAAGACGGCGATGTAATTTTAGTTTTTGGTTCATTTTCGGTGGTTGCAGCAATGTTGAATCATCTAGACAATAAAATAAATTAGAGATAAAACCCTTTTTGTGGAAATGAAGTTGAAACAACGTGTTATTGGCGCAGCGCTTTTGACCGCGGTAGCAGTGATAATTTTGCCTATGCTCTTAGATGGCTCTGCGGAAGAACGTGCGAGAATAAATGCCACCATTCCTGAGGCGCCAAAAATAGAACTGAAGAATCTTACTGTAGAAGATGTGAAAATTTCCATGCGCGAGATGGAAGCCGCAAGCTTGGCGAAATTACCCGTGGATAAACCGACAGAAAAACTATCCCTTGAAGAGCTTGAAGGTGCAATTGAATCTAAAAATATTTCTAACCTTATCGCTGATACTACTCCCGAAACCACGCCCACTGTCAAGACGGTAGTAGATCCCAATGTTGCTTACCAATTAGATAAAAATGACCTTCCGGTTAGCTGGTCCTTACAATTAGGAAGTTTTCAGAAAAAAGAAAATGCCGTAAATCTTAGAAAGGCGCTAAGAGATGCTCGATATAGGAGTTATATCCTAAAAGCCTCTCCAGTAGAGAATGAGGTTTACCGCGTTTTTGTCGGACCAGTATTAAACATAAAGAAGTTAAAGGGTATTGCTGAGAAAATCGAATCCAGCTTTGATATGAAAGGTCAAATCGTACGATATAAAATTGAAAATGATGCCAATCAACTTGAAGGTTAAGAAAGCGAGGTAGGAGCGTGTCGACAGTCGCTATGGTTGATTGGGGGATAATAGCAGTTATCTCGGTTTCAAGTTTAATTAGCATTCAGCGTGGTTTTGTTAAAGAGGCCTTGTCTCTCGTCACCCTCGTTGCTGCTATGATTATATCAAGGCTATTTGGTTCACAACTATCGACATTGTTAGTTGATGTGATAGAGGTCGCATCGCTGAGAAACGTAGCCGCCTATATAGGTTTGTTTTTTACGACGCTTATCGTTGGCGGATTAATCAATAAATTGGTAGTGCAAGTTGTCAGAATGGCGGGTCTATCCGGAACCGATCGATTTTTGGGTATGTTATTTGGATGTGCAAGAGGCGTTCTTGTAACAGTAGTGGTGGTCGCTATCCTCGCAAGATTGGGTATGGCAGAAGATCAATGGTGGGTAGACTCAAGACTCATTCCACACTTCGTTGCTCTTGGTGACTGGCTCCAAATGCTAAGTTGGGAAAGTGCTACCAACATGATGCAGCAAGTATAACTTAATTAAACGGACGGTTTCTTATGTGTGGCATTGTTGGAATGGTAGGTAAGAGTGAGGTTAATTACGATCTTTACGATGCGCTAACAGTTTTACAACATCGCGGCCAAGATGCGGCAGGTATTATGACTTGTGAGGGCGATAGCTTACACTTACGCAAAAGTAATGGCCTGGTGCGAGACGTATTTCGACAAGGTGATATGAATCTGCTCAGAGGCAATGTTGGTATTGGCCACGTAAGATATCCTACTGCAGGAACATCGAGTTCAGCAGAATCTCAACCTCTGTATGTCAATTCACCCTTTGGTATTTGCTTGGTGCATAATGGCAATTTAACCAATACCGATGAATTGAACGAAGAGCTATTCCGAAGTGATAGGCGTCATATCAATACTTCTTCGGATTCAGAAGTACTGCTAAATGTCTTTGCCCATGAACTGCAAAATATTGCAGGAATGAGATTGCAGCCCGAGGATGTTTTCAAGGCAATAGAGCGAGTGCACGAACGCGCTGAAGGAGCCTATGCCGTCGTCTTGCTCATAATAGGCTACGGAATTGTTGGCTTTCGTGATCCCTATGGTATTCGACCGGTCTGTTTCGGTCAGAGGGAAACTGACCAAGGTATTGAGCACATGATCGCCTCAGAAACCGTCGCATTAAAGGTTCTCGGCTTTGATGTAACGCGGGATATTCTGCCAGGAGAGGCGGTTTATATTGAAACCAATGGAAAATTACACACCAAACAATGCGCGCCTGAATTTTCACATAACCCCTGTATTTTCGAACACGTCTATTTGGCAAGGCCAGATTCAACAATGGATGGCATATCTGTCTACAAAGCTAGATTAAAGATGGGCGAAAAGCTTGCTGACAAGATATTGAGAGAACATCCAGATCACGACATTGATGTCGTCATACCTATTCCCGATACGAGCTGTACAGCAGCCTTACCCATGGCACATCGACTCGAAGTTAAATATCGCGAAGGGCTGATGAAGAATCGTTATATCGGTCGAACTTTTATTATGCCTGACCAAAAAGAACGGATTAAGGCGGTGCGTAGAAAGTTAAGTACTGTTGATCTTGAGTTTAAAAACAAAAATGTTTTGCTTGTAGACGATTCTATTGTCAGAGGCACAACCTCCAAACAAATTGTTCAGATGGCTCGAGATGCAGGTGCAAGAAAAGTCTATTTAGCATCTGCAGCACCACCGGTTCGTTACCCTAATGTCTATGGAATCGATATGCCGTCTGCAACGGAATTTGTCGCCCATGGTCATACAACGGAAGAAATTGCAGCCTATATCGGTGCAGACTGGCTTATTTACCAAGACCTAGAAGATCTAAAGCAATGTGCTTTGGGGATAAATGAAAATGTGACTTCATTTGATTGTAGTGTTTTTGACGGTAAATATATTACTGATGGCATTGATGAAACCTATCTTAATCATCTTGAGTCACGGCGTAATAATAGTGCAAAGCAGAAAATAAAAAATGCAAACCCAGACGTGATTGAGCTGCACCGCTAAAGTAGAATTGGATTGCTAGTATATGCAAGATGTTATCCAGAAAACGATCTCCCAGATCGGCACAATTTTATTAGGTAAAGAACATCAAATTAAGCTGTCTTTAACTTGTCTGATTTCTGGCGGGCATTTACTTATTGAAGATCTACCAGGGATGGGTAAAACGACTTTGTCCCAGACCTTGGCCAAAGCACTGGGTTTATCTTTTAATCGCATTCAGTTTACCAGTGATTTGTTACCTGCGGATATATTGGGTATTAGTATATTTGATAAGGAAACGAGTCACTTCACATTTCATCCTGGACCCATTTTTAGCGAGCTTGTGCTGGCAGATGAAATTAATCGTGCAACACCAAAAAGCCAAAGTGCCTTGCTCGAAGCGATGGAAGAAAGGCAAGTCACAATAGAAGGTAAAACCAGAAACCTGCCTTCTCCATTCTTTGTCATAGCGACACAAAACCCAAATTCTCAGGTAGGTACGTTTCCACTTCCCGAATCCCAATTAGATCGTTTCTTAATTAGAATTGAGTTGGGTTATCCAGATCCCGCAGCTGAACGCATTTTGATGGAAGGGGTAGATAGGCGCGTCATGCTTGCTGACTTTGAGGCGGTAGTGGATGAAAGTGAACTATTAGCATTACAAAAATTGAGTCAAGAAGTAAAAGTGAGTGCCTCGCTGTTAGATTATGTCCAGCGTTTGGTTGCTTACACAAGGAGTGCACCAGAATTTGCTTATGGGCTTTCTCCTCGCGGCGCACTGGCGCTTTTAAAATGTGCTAAAAGTTGGGCCTTGATAGAGGGGCGGTCTCATGTTGTGCCGGAAGATGTGCAGGCTATTTTGCCAGGTGTCGTTGAGCATAGATTGCGTGAGACTGCAGACTTCTCCGGTCATGGAGGTGGTGCACTAGCTCAGCGGTTATTGTCTAAGGTTGATATCATTGCCTAGTTCACCTGAAGAAAGCCCTAGAGGCCGTTTCTGGCGTTCTAGGTGGTTTCAAAGGTGGTTATCAAGAAACATTCCCCCATCATCTTCTGTCACCCTCTCTCAAAGCAATATCTTAGTACTCCCTACAAAGCAGGGTCTCTATTTTATTCTCCTAGTGCTATTCATGATGATGGCAGCAATCAACTACCAAAATAGCCTAATTTTTGCCTTAGCCTTCTTATTGTTGAGTATGTTCATGGTGAGCATATTACACACATTTAGAAATGTCTCGGGGCTATCGATTCATAAAGGTCATACTTTACCTGCTTTTGCGGGAGAAGATGTTGAGTTTCAAATTCGCTTGAGTCGAGAGGGTAGGAGAACCCATGAAGCCTTAGTCATTGGTTGGGATCCGGAAATGATGCAAGGGTTTGACTTGTTAGACGACGATCATGAACAGATCGTAAAATTGTATGTGAAAACCAAGAAGAGGGGGGTTTTTTACCCCGGTCGCTTGTTGCTTCAAACATACTATCCCGTTGGTTTGTTCCGTTCATGGTCTTGGATTGATCTTGGAGTGAGTACTATTGTTTATCCACGTCCTATTTCTGGTGGTGCCATTCCAAGTTCTACATCCACCTCAGATGAGGGTGTTACTTCTCTGGAGCATGGCGTTGATGATTTTCATGGATTGCGGGCATATCGCGAAGGCGATTCTCTAAGACATATTTCCTGGAAGTCATATGCTCGAACAGGCGACTTACTCGTGAAAGAATTTTCAGCCAATGTGGATCAGCGAATTTGGCTGGACTGGGATCATTTTCAAGGCGTAGAGAAAGAACTTCGGTTAAGCCATCTATGCTATTGGGTGATCGAGTTGTCATCAGGTATCAACAGCTCACTTTTAAACATCTCATTTTCAAACATCTCATTTTCAAACATCTTATTTTCAAACAGCTACGGCCTACGCTTGCCTGGATTAGAGATTTCGCCAAATTCTGGGATAGAACACCGAGATAAAATTCTTCATGCATTGGCGACATTTGATCTAGAGGCAGATGGCCAATGACCGGTTATCAGGTCCCAAGAAATAGTTTGGCATGGATGCTCGTAGCCCAAGCGGCAGTTAGTGCGCCACACATCGTAAGGCTTCCTATTTGGATTACTTTAGTTTGCATCGCTTGTGGAATTTGGCGAGTGATGGTTTATCAAGGCCGATGGAGCTATCCGAGTCGCTGGGTGAAAGTATTCTTTACCGTTGTTGGTTTTGCGGGTATCCCTATCGGATATGCAAAACTAACGGGATTAGAACCCGCTATTGCTTTACTCATTGTTGCATTCTTTCTAAAACTGCTAGAAATGCATCATAAAAAAGACGCATATATCGTGATCTTGTTGGGGTATTTTGTTGCCATCACAGAGTTTTTATTTTTTCAGACGATACCCTACACAATCTATATGTTTTTTACTGTTGTATTGATTACCACCGCGTTGATTGGACTCCACCAAACAAAAACCCATGTGCATCCATTTAGAACCTTTAGAACAGCCTCGATTCTTATGGCGCAAGCGATACCTTTGATGATGGTATTATTTGTTTTGTTTCCTAGGATATCGCCTTTGTGGACAGTGCCACTTCAGTCACCTGTTGGTAAAACCGGCGTCACTGATAGCATGTCACCAGGAGATATTGCCTTATTAACTCAGTCAGATGAATTGGCTTTTAGAGCAACCTTTGAAGGACAAGTACCGAGAAACCGGCAGCTTTATTGGCGAGGATTAGTTTTATCAGAATTTGATGGCAAAACCTGGGAAAGAAATAGCCAGTTTCGCCGAGGTGTTTGGCAAAATAATCGGGATGCACCGCAATGGACTCGCGAAATTGAATATGATGGCGAACGCTTTAATTATAATGTCGTATTCGAAGCGACACAGCAGAATTGGTTGTTTGCGCTAGCGATGCCCGAGGTCCCTTTGAATGATAAGTTATTCATTCTCGCCGATTACAATCTGGGAACAAGATTACCCATTCGAAATACAATTCGTTATCAATTAAGTTCTCATTTAGGTACAACCTTGGCGAGAGAGCTTAATCCTTATTGGAAGGGTAGATACACCAAGATTCCTAGAAATAGTAATCCGAGAACACAGCAGTTAGCACGGTCAATGCTGGCGAGTGCGGGTTCTAAAAGAGAATATATCGACGATGTGTTAAGAATGTATAACCAAGAAGCGTTTGTTTATACCCTTAAGCCCCCGATACTAGGTACTCATGGTATTGACGAGTTTGTTTTGGAATCTAAAAGAGGATTTTGCGAGCACTATGCTGGCTCTTTTGTGTTTATGTTGAGAGCAGCCGGTATCCCTGCGAGAGTGGTTGTCGGCTACCAAGGCGGTGAGTATAACCCGAGAGGTAATTATTTTTCCGTCAGGCAATTTGATGCCCATGCTTGGACGGAAGTATGGTTAGAAGGACAAGGCTGGGTGCGATTTGATCCGACATCGGCAGTTGCCCCTGAGAGAATTGAAAGCGGATTAGAAGCCGCTGTCGAGGATGAAAATACATTTTTGTTGGATTCTCCCTTATCCATTTTTCGATATCGCCAATTATTATGGTTAACTGATTTGCGTCTTCAATTGGATGCGATTGGGCACTATTGGGATGCATGGGTAATTGGATATACACCCGAGACCCAGTTGAGTTTTTTGAGCAAGTACCTAGGAGAAATAAGCAAACAACAGATCTATTTTCTTATGTTAGGTATTTTCTTTAGTATTCTAAGCGCCATAGGCATTTTTGTTTTAGCAAAAAGAAGTACAGCGCTAAGAAATCCTATCGATGTCCAATATCAAAAATTTTGCAGCATATTGAAAAAAATGGGACACCCACGTTTACATGGTGAGGGTCCAAATGATTATGCTTTAAGAGTCTCTAGAGAAAATCCAAGCATAAAGAAGGAAATATTCGCTGTAACGCAGGCCTATGTAAACGCAGCGTATATAGATTCAATTGATCCAGATGAAAAAGAACTAAAGCAAGCCGTCAGGACAATAAAATTAAAGTCACTGACGGCAAATTTTAGTTAGGATGCTTTACCTAAGTCCGTTTATTCAAGCGGCATCAACAATATTCACACTCGGAATAATGACAGAATCGGCACTATCCTGGAATGATTTGATTTGATCAAAGTTCAAATACTTATAAATATCATCTGCCATGGGATCGAGTTTAGCTGCAAATTCCATATATTCTTCCTTGCTAGGTATTTTTCCTAAAATACTAGCGACTGCCGCGAGTTCAGCGGAGGCAAGATAAACATCTGCACCATCGCCTAATCTGTTAGGGAAGTTTCGAGTAGAAGTTGAAACGCAGGTTGAATTAGGCGCGATTCGAGCTTGATTACCCATACAGAGAGAACAACCAGGCATTTCTGTGCGAGCACCGGCTGAGGCGAAAATATTATAGATACCTTCCTCTCGTAGCTGATGTTCATCCATTTTGGTTGGAGGCGAGATCCATAACCTTGTAGGAATGCTGGTCGCATTGTTTAGCATACTCGCTGCTGCTCGAAAGTGACCGATATTGGTCATACAAGAACCAATGAAAACTTCATCAATTTTTGCACCTGCCACTTCAGATAAGGTTTTTACATCATCCGGATCGTTCGGGCATGCAAGGATGGGTTCTTTAATTTCATTTAAATCGATTTCGATTATTTCAGCATATTCTGCATCAGCATCTGGCTCTAGTAAAATGGGGTTCTCTAACCATTCTTCCATGGCTGTAACGCGACGACCAATTGTTCTCGCGTCGCCATAACCTTCACCTATCATCCATTTTAATAGGGTCACATTTGATCGCATGTATTCAGATATTGAATCTACTCCTAGTCTTATCGTACAACCGCCCGCTGATCTTTCTGCTGATGCGTCACTGATTTCAAATGCTTGTTCCACTTTCAGATCCGGCAAGCCTTCAATCTCGAGGATTCGACCACTGAATATATTTTTCTTACCTGCTTTTTCGACAGTCAATAGACCTTTTTTTATCGCTGCAAGTGGAATCGCGTTTACAAGATCTCTTAAGGTGATACCGGCTTGCATATCGCCTTTAAATCTCACGAGTACTGATTCTGGCATATCTAGTGGCATTACGCCTATGGCAGACGCGAATGCAACCAAGCCTGAACCGGCTGGGAAGCTGATACCCATTGGAAAACGCGTATGTGAATCACCACCTGTACCTACGGTATCAGGAAGTAACATACGATTTAGCCATGAGTGAATAATGCCGTCTCCTGGTCTTAATGCAACGCCGCCCCGAGTCTGAATAAAATCGGGAAGCGTATGTTGAGTATCAATATCAACAGGCTTTGGATAAGCAGCTGTGTGACAAAAGGATTGCATCACTAGATCAGCAGAAAATCCAAGACAGGCTAATTCCTTCAACTCATCACGTGTCATCGGTCCAGTAGTATCTTGCGAGCCAACTGTCGTCATTTTTGGCTCACAATAAGTTTCTGGTCTAATACCTTCTACGCCGCAAGCTTTACCGACAATTTTTTGTGCAAGGGTAAAGCCTTTGTTAGATTCTTTCGCAGGGATTGGGACTCTAAATGCTTCACTTGGTCCAAGGCCTAGTGCTTCTCTTGCTCGACCTGTTAATCCGCGACCAATAATAAGTGGTATACGACCGCCAGCTTGAACTTCATCAAGTAAAACCTGAGTGGATAACTCAAAAGTACTAATTTCTTCACCCGACTCATCTGTAACCTTTCCTTTATAAGGATGAACGATAACGACATCGCCCATTTTCATATTGCTCACATCACATTCGATTGGCAATGCACCCGCATCTTCCATGGTATTAAAAAAGATAGGGGCAATCTTTCCACCGAGAACGACGCCGCCATCTCTTTTATTTGGAATATTGGGAATGTCATCACCCATATGCCAAAGCACTGAGTTCGTAGCAGACTTTCTTGAGGAGCCGGTACCAACTACATCACCAACATAGGCTATCGGATTGCCGGTATTTTTTAATTGATCAATGGTTTGTAAGGGCTTGTCCATTGTTTTTATGAGCATAGCTAGCGCATGCAAAGGGATATCAGGGCGACTCCAAGCATCTCCAGCGGGAGAGAGGTCATCTGTATTAGTCTCGCCATCAACTTTAAAGACAGTGATTTTAATTTCTTCAGCTACTTTTGGCTTGTTAGTGAACCATTCTGCATTTGCCCAGGATTGTAGAACAGACATGGCATGTTCATTATCTTTTGATTTCTCGACTACATCATGAAAAGCATCGAACATAAGTAACGTTTTAGAGAGGCATTTCGCGGCGATAGGTGCAACGTCACTGTCCAGTAGTTCGACCAGCGTTGTAATGTTATATCCACCTAGCATCGTACCCAGTAATTGAGTTGCTAAGTTTTTATCGACGATGGGGGAGCTTGCCTCACCTTTTGCAACGCTGCTGAGAAATGCAGCCTTCACATAAGCGGCATCATCTACGCCTGCCGGTACACGGTTGGACAATAGATCAAGAATTAATGCTTCTTCACCTGCAGGGGGTGATTTTAGCAGTTCTACCAAGTCATTAACTTGCTCCGCAGATAGTGGTAATGGGTCAATTCCTTGTTCGGCACGTTCTGCAACGTGTTTTTTATACTCTGCTAGCACAAGCTTTTCCTCTAATGTGTCAGATTTGTAAGTGTTGGGTGTTACAGTGGCAAGAGACGCTCTTAACCGCAAGCCCTTTGAAAATGGGGCGTTAGTCTACCTTATTCACTGGAAAATGTTAAGTGTTCACATTGAAACTAGACCATTTTGGTCGATTTTGCTCAATATTTATAAAACTAAATTTGTTATATAACTGCTTTCCTGATCAATCTAATAATGGGAAAATCGGGAATGAATAAAACATCTGAACTGCTTCAACCCATACTCAGCTTTCTACACTGTGAAACCCCAGAGGCATGGGTCTCCTGGGCGCTTGCCAATCAAACTCTAATGTTGATTGATCACTGTAACTGCGAAAAGAAAGCGGCTAGCACGGCATTGAGTTTGATTTATAGATACACGGATAGAGATGCGCTTCTAATGAAAATGTCGAAACTCGCCAGAGAAGAGCTTCGTCATTTCGAACAAGTTTTGAAGATAATGAAAGCGCGTAAAATTAAATATGAAACCATCACTGCATCTCGATACGCTCAAGCGCTAATTAAAGAAGTGAGAACGCATGAACCTGCAGCCCTTGTTGATAAATTAATCATTGGTGCCTATATAGAAGCGCGCTCTTGTGAGCGCTTTGCCAAAATCGCGCCCTTGCTAGATGAGAACCTTGGAGACTTTTACAGGTCACTATTGAAGTCGGAATCTAGGCACTTTATGGATTATCTACATTTAGCCCAGTTTTACTCAGAAGAAGACATCAGTGAGCGAGTTGATGTGATAGGTCAAACGGAGGCTAAGCTAATTCTATCTGTGGATAAGGCGTTTCGGTTTCATAGTGGCGTGCCTAAATAATATCTTCACTTCACTTCGACTTAAGAGAAAGGTGGAATGGGGTAAGATTTTAGCGTCTGGCCAGAAGGGCTGCATTGCAGGTACCAAACATCTTTATCCCAGTCACCTAAGACGATTCTTTTAGCGGGTTTGTCATTAAGTTGAAGCTGATGAATTTTTGGCCGATGGGTATGCCCATGAATCAAGGTGGTGAGCTGATGTTGAACCATGATTAATTCGACCTCAGATTGCGTTACGTCCATAATATCAGCCTTTGATTCACGAGTATGCGCCTTGCTTTGGCTTCTCGCGGTTTTAGCAATAACTTTACGTTCTTGTAGGGTCTTTGACAGTAAATCCTTCTGGAAAGCCTGGTCTCGTAACATTAGCCTCACTTTCATGTATTGCGCATCTTGTGTGCAGAGACTATCTCCGTGCATAAGCAGTACGTGCTCGCCAAATAGGTTGATAACCGTCGGATCGGCTAATAGCGTTCCAGCGGTTTGCCGACAAAATTCATCACCCAGTAAAAAATCACGATTACCGTGCATAAGGAAGAGGGGAGAAGCATATTTGTTCAACGCCGCGATGATGCTTTGATTAAATTCGTTTTGGTCATCGTCGCCAAGCCAAACTTCAAAAAAATCACCCAAAATGTAAAGCGCATCGACACCTTTGGCAGTGGTTTCGAGAAAATTAAAGAAGGCCAATGTGATGTCAGGTCTTGATTCATCAAGATGAAGGTCGGAAATAAATAATATTGTCATGAATTGGTGCTCTAGATTGCGCTTGCGGGCAATAATTACCTTTTTGATTAAATATAATTCAAATATCTTTAATCAGCGTTTGACGGCTCAGGGTATGGTTAAGTAGAATGCGCTCCTCTCAAAGCAGAGGGATCTAGATCAAAGGCGTTTCCGATAAGGATAAGCATTGGTTTGAATCACTCAATTTGAGAAGTTGTGTATTATCCGGTGTATCGTACACCGCTGGCAACAATCTTTTACGGGGTATAGCGCAGTCTGGTAGCGCGCCTGCTTTGGGAGCAGGATGTCGGGAGTTCGAATCTCTCTACCCCGACCAATTTTTAATGTTGTAAAACGTGCTGCTGTAAAATGTTATGCGCCCGTAGCTCAATCGGATAGAGCATCGGCCTTCTAAGCCGAGGGTTACAGGTTCGATTCCTGTCGGGCGCACCAATTGAATTTGCTTAAGATGGGTCCTTTGCTACAGCCTTTAGCCTCCCAGTTCTCTTGCTACCTTTAATAAACTTCTTTGTATTCTGCTTCCAATCGAAACTTGCCAGCGACAGGCGCCACCACTTGGGTAAGTTAAAAGTTGAATTTTTGTCATAAGCTTCAATCAGTCTCTCTCGATCAGGCCAGTCGAGTTTGTAACAGATTCTGTTCAAATCTTTAAAGCGCATGTGAGCTTGGCCTCTGCGGTTTTTATCGAAGGTCGCGCGTCCGATATCAATTAGGTAGAAAGTGACCTCATCCTCTTCACTAGTCATCATTAAGTTGCCTGACGATAGATCTCTGTGGGTTATACCCAGTTGATGCATGTGAGCGATAAATATAGCAATGCGCCGTAACCAGCTGTCTTTATCAATACCAGCATACTGTGCTTGCCCGCTAGCAAATGCAGTAAATAAATCACGGCAGGAAAATGCGCCGTTGATAAATTGACAAATGTAGTAGCTGTCATCTGCATTGCTACTGGTTTGTTCAAAAAAACCTAAGGGCTGCGGGGTGTTAATCCCTAAGCGCAGCATTTCTGTCGCATTATTCCAATGACGTTTCCCCTTGCTGGGTAGAAATCTGTAGCTGATGCGCTTTAAGCCACGTGCTCTGTTGAGTTTTACCGTTTGTTCGCCTGCGCTCCACCAAGGTGCCCGTATATTCCACAAGCGATTTCGCTTGTCACGTAAGACCTTTATTTCGTCTAGAGTGGATAGTAAATTTGGCAGTTGCGCAGCGCTTGGTGCTGTAGTGAGTGCTGTAGTGGGTGTTTTTTCAGCATGCTTAGCTAGTAAAAAGACGCCACGCCAATCCTGATCTTGCAGTAGGTGGGTGTCCCATTGTATCTGTGGCCAATGTACAACATTGCTTAGTGCCGTTTGTGCCATTTGCTGCATGTCTTCAATCGCAGGTGGTGCCACTTCTTGCTCCCAACGCAACACTAAGGGTTGTTCGGTTATTGATAGGGGCATCTCTTGTAATTGCTCGCCGCCCGGTACGTAGGGGCGCGCGTTTGCTAATAAGTCATCACTGTATAAATCGCCTAGGCTGAAAAGCTTTCTATCCATGCACCAGACAACATGCCAAACACCATGATCTGGACTTGCGAAAACAAAGTGTGATAAACCATCGGCATCGTTGTGAGCCTGTATACAGGTGGCATCGCGTAAAAAGCCTACGCAAAAGCGCATGGCATCACAGGCCGCTGTCGGGGAAAACTGATCTATATTGCCGCGAACGCGGCGGTGGTAACTGACGTTGTCGATTTTTGGGTAGTTTTTATCGCCACAGGCAATAAGCCCATCACGCTCACAGATTAGGGGACCCCAATAGACTCGATCAAGATCGCCACTCGCTGCAGCAATGATTAAAAATCGCATAAGATAATGCGCGTTTTTAAGGTCGGGCTCTACACTCCAGCGAGACAAGCGTTTTCGCGTCCAACCGGTGTGAGTGCAATAGGTTTTTTTGACGCCGTAAACGCGGCTTATGTCGGCTAAGATGCGCGCTTTTTTAACCAGATTTAATCGTAACCAACGCGTTGCAAAGCGGCTGGCTACTCTGTGGTCATAGGCTTCTGGCTGCACAACGCGCTCAACAAACAAGTTATCCGTGTGAATCGCTGGGGCGGAATGTAACTTTTTCATTGCGCGCAATAAGCCAACATTGTAGATGGGTTCAAAATCCGATACGTTTGGTCCGGCTAGCGGCTGTTGCGAAGTTGCAGCGGCCTTTGCTGCTATTTTCCATGCTAGGAGATAATCCTGGGTACCGTATCCAGACCAACGTCCGCGGTTTGGCGTATTACCAATTTCTATCGAGCTTACTCGAGCGCCATATACTGCGATTGTTTCCGTCACAAAGTTTTCCCAACGGGTTTGTGCCTCTGTATCCGTGGCCATTAGTGACGCATCAGCATGAGGCGGTAACAAATTGAGCAAAACATCAAAACCTTCGTCCAAGGCGCGACGCAACAAGCGCTCTGATGACGCGCCCACTGAATCAAAGCTGTAACTCAAGCGTACGTTATTGATGCCTAAATTTCTTAGCGTCTCGATAACATAATCATCACACAGCGGGTCATCGTTGGTCGCAATGTTAATACCAAAAAAATCATCTGGCACGTGCGTACCCGCACCAATTTTGTGAGAAAGCTTTAGCCAGCGTGGCATTTCACTTATGGCTTTGAGCGTACCGAGTGCCGCAAGCTGCCAAAGGATAAGGGGTTTGAGGGAGTAAGTCATGTTTTGCAACAGTACCATGCTAAGGGTAGAAAGATATATGACCTAATTTCGAATCAAAAGCAGAAGCGTAAAGACCGGGTCTCGTTTATTGCTTAGCTTATATCCTTGCCGATAGTTTGCGTCTATAGTCGTTTCATTCTTAATCTGATAATGTGCTATTCGTTTTCAGTATAGAGAGGAAGTGCGATATGAGTGAGCAAATGAAAGAGGAGACGCCTGAGAAAATCATGAGTCCTTTCCTGTCGAGTAACCCGCCTCCAGTTATTGAAGATCCTTATTCAGTGGCCATTGAGGATATCAATGTTATCGATGGGCGTTTGTTCCAGCGAGATATACATTGGGAACACTTCCGCCGTTTACGAAAGGAAGATCCGGTTCACTTCAATGAGCTGCCAGGTATTGGACGTTATTGGTCCTTGACGAAATTTGAAGACATTATGTATGTGGATAAAAATCATGATTTGTTTTCATCAGCTCATGGTATTGCACTCGGTCCGCAAATTGATCTTGAACCAGATCCGGATGAACTTAATTTCTCCAGTTTCATAGCGATGGATCAACCCAAACATGATCTGCAGCGGTCGACTGTTAGTGGTGCGGTCGCGCCACCGAATTTGGCGAAAATGGAATCCATCATTCGGGGGCGCGTATGTGAAATTTTAGACAATCTTCCGGTCGGTGAAACCTTCAATTGGGTCGATCTTGTTTCTATCGAATTAACAACACAAATGCTCGCTACACTGTTTGATTTTCCTTTTGAAGATCGACGAATGTTAACGCGATGGTCTGATGTCGCGACAGCGCCCCCAGGAACAGGAATTGTTGATACTGCAGAGCAGAGAAAAACAGAATTACTCGAGTGCTTAGCTTATTTCACTCGTTTATGGAATGAACGTGCTGTTCAAGAGGTGCCTGGTAGCGATCTGGTATCCATGCTCGCTCATGGCGAGGATACCAAGGATATGCAGCCCCATGAATTTCTGGGCAACCTCATTCTGCTTATTGTCGGCGGTAATGATACAACCCGAAATTCTTTAAGTGCTGGTGTTTTGGCATTGAATCAAAACCCAGACGAGTATGCAAAGTTGCGCGCTGATCCTTCGTTAATCCCTAATATGGTATCGGAAATTATTCGCTGGCAAACGCCTCTACCTTATATGCGTCGGACGGCTAATGTAGATGTAGAGATTAGGGGTAAGAAAATAAAAGCAGGTGATCAATTATTAATGTGGTATGTCTCTGGAAATCGCGACGAAGATGTTATTGATCGACCTGATGACTTTATTATTGACAGAGCAAAGGCCAGACACCATTTGTCTTTTGGTTTTGGCATCCACAGGTGCATGGGTAATCGACTTGCTGAAATGCAACTGCGCATAGTGTGGGAAGAAATCATGACGCGCTTTAGTATGGTAGAAGTTGTAGGAGAGCCTGAGCGTCTGCAATCTAGCTTTGTGCGTGGGATTACTGAGTTACCTGTCAGGGTACACCCTTTGTAATGTTATAAGGGCAAGCTCTCCGTTCCCATGACATGGCTATCTTGTAGAGACCACGCGAGTGAAGTCCAAAGCGTGGTCTCTGGGCTGATTAAATAATGTGATCAGGGATACTTTTTTGCGATTTATCTCCACTCAGCCAAGTTGTAAATCGACCCCAGATACTTAGCCAATCTTCGACAATAATATAGAGGCAGGGCACACCTAGCAGTGTGATGAATGTCGCAAATAAAACACCCCAAGCGAGTGATACAGCCATGGGAATAAATGGAGCAGTAGCTGGCGTATCGGTCATCATCAAGGGAATGAGACCAACAAAAGTAGTAACGGAGGTCAGTAAAATAGGGCGAAAGCGAACCACACACGCTCCAAGCACTGCACTATTTAAATCCATACCTTCACGGCGCTGGCGATTGACATAATCAACTAAGACTAAAGATGCATTAACCACGACACCTGACAATGCCACTATACCAAGGGCGGAGAAGAACATAAGTTGTACACCCATTATCCAGTGGCCAAAGATTGCACCAACAGCGCCAAAAGGAATAACACTCATGATGACCAGCGGCTGTAAATAGCTGCGCAGGGGAATGGCAAGCAACATATATATCAGGATTAAAGATAATAATGAGCCCGCAGCGAGTCCGCCAAGCGCATTTGATCTTTCTTCTTGCTCGCCACCCATTTCGATTGTGAGGGCTGGGTATTTAGCTTTAAGACGGGGGACCAGGTCGGATCTTATTGTCGCTCCGACTTCTTCTGGGGATACAGATGTTCGATCGACATCTGCTGTCACTGAAACAACACGACTTCCATCACGCCGATTAAGTTTAGAAAAGCCACGTCGTAAATCAAATCGCGCTACGCTATAAAAGGGCACTTCGGCGCCATCGGGTGTGCGGATATACATTTCTTCTAAATTACCGATGGATCGCCTCTCATCAATTGGAAATCGCACCATGACGCGAAGATCGTCCTGGCCACGCTGCATACGCTGGGCCTCAGAGCCATAAAATGCACTACGTACCTGACTGGCAAGATCGCTTAGCGTCAACCCGAGATTGCGGGCCTCTGGTAATAGGCGTAACTGTACTTCTTGTTTACCCGATCGAAAAGAATCTGAGATGTCAAATACGCCAGAATAACGTGACAGTTCTGATTTCATTTCTTCTGCAGCCTCGCGCATGCGATTGATGTCTTTGCCCTTGATTTGATATTCTATAGGTGACCCGGCGGAGTAGGAGTCTGCATCAAACTTCAAACTAACGGCATCAGGAATATTGCCAACCAGTTCTCTCCACCGCTTCGAGACGACTTTTGCACTGATGAAGTCTCGCTCTGAAAGCAAGGCTAGGTCAATAACAACTTCAGCGATATTGCTTCTTCCTGCTTCCGGGGGTCGCCCCGGTCCATCACGATCCACGAACGAGCCAATACTGGTAAAGGTATTGCGGATCATGGGATTATCAAAACCATGCTTTAGGTTAAATTCTTCATTGAGAGCAATTGCTGCACTTTCGATTTGCTGTGCTGCTCTTACAGTAATGCCGGATGGAGTACCTTCAGGCATCTCGATTTGAGCATAAACTCGATTGCCTTCAACTGCGGGGAAAAACCCAAAAATTACTCGGCCACTTAGCATCAGAGCGAATGCAAGAATCAGGACGCCAATGCCAAACGCTGCAGTGGCATAGCGCCATTTAATCGCCTTTGAGACAAACTTACGATAGTTGTTATTGGCAAAGAATTCGAGTTTTTCAGCAATGCCACCTTGAAACTTAATCCAGCCTTTAGCGATAACATTAGTCGCAGGTTTGTCGTTACGATGGGCTAAATGAGATGGGAGTATGAGTTGAGATTCTACAATGCTCATCACCAATGCAATGATGACAACATAACCGATGACTGAGAAAAAATCAGACATACGCCCATCAACTAGTACCAAGGGTAAAAACGCCGCAATAGTGGTGAGTACGCCGAATATGACAGGAACGCTCACCTCCCAGGTGCCGTCGATGGCTGCTTGAACCTTGCTCTTACCCATCTGTTCGTGAGCATAAATACGTTCTCCCACGACGATTGCGTCGTCGACGACAATACCGAGGACCAATATAAATGCCATCACTGTCATAGTTGAAATTGTCATGCCGGCATAGGGGAAAATCGCAATGGTACCGAGAAGCGCAACAGGAATACCCACAGCAACCCACATCGCAAGCTTAAACCTGAGAAATAAAGCAAGCACAGCGACAACTAACAACAATCCCCCTGCCGCATTGGTCATCAAAACATCTAAACGTTCTTCTAGTTCTCTTGATGTGTCGACCCAGACATCGTAGTTCAATCCTTCGGGGAGTAGGGGACCCGCGACTTCAAGGTAAGCACTGACGTCTTCAGCAATTTCTATTAGGTCTTCAGATCCGACCTGAGAGACA
This sequence comes from Flavobacterium sp., assembly GCA_047616645.1. Taxonomy (GTDB): domain Bacteria; phylum Pseudomonadota; class Gammaproteobacteria; order Pseudomonadales; family Azotimanducaceae; genus JAHRVQ01. Next base: position 18,132 of record JBLHIH010000018.1, read on the forward strand.
TTCACAACTACCGCTGGTTGATTGTTGTAGCGCGCAATCAACTCGCCTTCTTCAAAGCCGTCTCGCACGATGGCTATTTCGCCGAGCGTTAGGCGTGTACCATCAGAATTTGTCAGCACCACGATTTCTTCATACTGTTCACCGTGATAAGCCTGACCCGCAGTACGAATCAGTATTTCACCGTCGGCTGTACGTATTGTACCCCCGGGCATATTGAGTGAAGCATTACGAATAGCCTTTGCAACTTGCGCGAGCGTGATGCCATATTGTCTGAGTCCAATTTCAGAAACCTCAATAGACATCTCGTAAGGTCGGGTGTAACCTACAGACACTTGGGAAATGCTATCGATTGACGCGATATCATTACGCATTTCTCGAGCGACCTCTTTTAATGTGCGCTCATCTGCATTGCCAAACAAAGCAATCTGAATAACACGTCTGGTTAAGGAGACTTTGGAGACAATCGGCCGCTCAGTTTCGACTGGGAAGCTATTGATAGCATCTATGCGGGATTTAATTTCATTTAATGCAACGGTGGCATTTGCATCGGCAAATAATTCTGCAAAGACACTACACATACCCTCCGTCGCTGAACTTTGAATCTTGTCTATACCCTCGAGTCCTTTAATCGCTTCTTCTACTCTTATACAAACGGCTTTTTCAACTTCTTCTGGGGCTGCGCCCAGATAGGGAACTGTGATGCTCACAGCACGCACATCGATATTCGGAAATTCTTCTTGATTGACTAAGATGCTTCCCATTAATCCGCCGACGATGAGTAAAATCATTGTCAGGTTGGCGGCAACAGGATTTTTTGCAAACCAGGAAATTGCTGTATGCATAACTTAGGCTCCGCGTTTATCCATGACAGGGTTAATTGACATGCCATCAATCGCTGTCTGGATTGGTGAAACACAAACCCTATCACCTTCATTCAGTCCACCTTGGATAAGAAGATCGTCATGATAAAGGCGTAACAAATCAATATCGCGATACCGCAGGCGATTTTCAGCATCAACGACGAGCACCTGATTATCATCACGCAGTGCTGTCCGCGGTAGCGTAACAATCTTTTCTGCCCGCCGCCCCTCAATGTCAGCGTTAACAAACAAACCGACACTTAAAGGAATTTCTTCATCATCCGCCTTGACTCGCGCGACCAAATAGATCATGCGACTAGTCGTGTCAATTGCGGCCTCAGTTCGCACAATGTTGCCCAGCCACTTCATGTCACGCCCCGCATACTCAGTACTGAGGATAACCTTAGGTTGTTTATCAAGAGGTAATTCTCCCCGCTGTCCAATAGGTACATCCAAATAGGCCAGCTGCCGATCAGATATTGGTAGCCGAATCTCTACCTCACCACTGGCATAAATATTGGCAATAGGGGTGCCTCGGCTTGCAAATTGCCCAATATCTACGCTTTCTGAGCGGACAAGACCGGTAAACGGTGCATGCATTTCAGTACGTTCGAGATTTTGTTGCGCTTGATTGTAGCTGGCCGTGGCGTCGTTTAACGTCGCGTCTGTCACGCGCGCAGAACGTAGTGCATTTTCTAATTGCGAGCGTGAAGTGAGCTGTTGCTTGGCTAAACTTTGTAATCGCTGGTGTTCAAATTTTGCATGTTCGGCCTCAGCATTTGCCCGATCAAGACTGGCTCTTGCTCGTTTGAGTGAGTTGTCGTACTCCTTTGGCTCAAGACGTACCAAGGTCTCGCCTTTATCAAAATAACCACCGGTTACGAGCTTAGGCGACATCCATACGACCCGCCCGGAAACTTCAGGAATTAACTGGCTTTCCATTCTTGGCATAACGCTACCTTGGGAATGCACACGCAATGTGACGGTTTCTGAATTCACTTCTTGGATACGCACGGTGACAGCGATAGGTATTGGGATATCAGGTGTGAGTTGCGGCGCTGTGGCCATCAAAGTGACGGCACCTAAAATGAAAACAGCAATAATTGCCACAGGGATAAGAATTCTACCAATCATTACAAAATTACCTTCGATTGTTTGCTATCAACATTAGATTGCGCCGTACTGAACGCCTGCATGACGGTCGCACGATTAAGTTTGGAGAATGCTTCAAACGTTGCTCTTAGCGCGAGTGTATCTCTCTCAGCTAGGGCGCGATCAAGCTTGCGCGCATAATTAGTATAGGCGTCGATATCTAGTGAACTGCGGGAATGCTTTTTTATTGGATTCAAACTTGAACCAAACTGTTCCAGCAAAGTACGTGAAATAAGTTGGCAAACAAGGTTGCCGCTAATACGCATAATAGCTTGCATTAGCTTGAATCTGGCTGTTTGATGACTATCTTCATCGATGTCTGAGTGAGTTAATGGTTTGACTAGGCTTCGTAGTTCGGCAATGTCTTCGTCACTGCCATTAGCAATGGTTCCTTCTGCAGCAATGGAGACCATTGAGTTAACAACAGTAAGTATTTGATCAGTGAGGTTTGCATCGGGAAGCTCGCCTCGCGCCATTAGATGGCCCACTACATCGAGACTTGCCTCGCCCAAGCCATTGACCCGAGCGCCTCCTGGTCCAATAGTTATCAGTCGTAACTGTTCAAGCTGCTTCATGGCTTCTCGGACAGCGCCTCTGTTAACGGCGAATCGTGTCACTAGATCACGCTCAGAGGGCAATCGTTCGCATTCTCGGTATCGACCCGAGAGAATGTCTTCTATCAGTTCTGCCGAAATAGTGTTGTGTTTGCCGGTCATTTATCCGATTTCGTTTATTAGTGCATTTAAGTTTTTGGTAAGACCTAATTGGTCTGACCAAACTGGTATGAGCAGTATAATGGACAAATTCAAGAAATCCACCTTAATTCGATCAATGGGATTAAGTTGAACTTTGTGCGTATAGCCATTGAAAAAGCGACGCTCACTTGTCTATAATGCGCGCCCTAGGATTTGGCGCTATCCAGTATATTGATGCTTCGTATCTTAGGGTTACAATTCCTTTCAGGCGCACCATGACGCTTTTTCAATAGGTATTCTGGGTACAAGTTAATACCCTGTTTTCGAATGATGAATTGTAAGTAGTTTTGAGAAGTGGTGGGCGTAGCTCAGTTGGTAGAGCTCCGGATTGTGATTCCGGTGGTCGCGGGTTCAAACCCCGTCGTTCACCCCATTTCAAAGCAACAACAAAAGATATCCGGTGGTCGCGGACCTGCGCGGCCCGGCTAGGCGCCCCCGGTGAAACCCCGCCGTTAACCCCATTTAGAATAGTAGAGGGCTAGGTTTGCTCTTCCACTGCGCGGAACGCCGCATTAAACGCCGCATCCATTAGTGGTGTAGCTTCAGAATCAGAATTGGCGATGGAAATGCGACCAAATTTCACACGACCTAACTGGTGCGGTGCTTGTCCTTCCTCCCATTCAGGGTCATCGAGACCCATATACCGATAGGCATAGCCATGAGGGATTCGGTTGATGGTGATAGCTTGGATATCAGTCTCGTGATTGAAGCCATGCTTGCCGAGTAAAGCCTGTAATTGCTCGCGAATGTCTTGTTCGTATTGTTCGAAGGTTGTCGAGTAAATTTTATGCCGACCCATACGAAACAGATCGCGAGCTGACCCTTTCTCTTTTGTCGCTGGCGTTGGTGTGCTCATCATGAAGACAGCCATTGGATCATCAGCATTTCGTGGAGGCTCGTAACCGCCTGTGGTCATGGTTGGCGCAGCGCTCACCCATTGGAATGGATCATAGGGGCACTGGGTAAATGTGACGCATAGCTTGGAGAATGCATGACCGTTTTCCAGCAACACATTCGCGTAAACAAAAGGTATTTTAACACCATAACTTAGCCCTGCTTTTTGTTCGTCGCTCATCTCTGGGCAAAGGTGAGGAATCAACCCGTTGTAGCAAGCAAGAATGCAGCGCTCAGCGGTAATGCGTGAAGGTGCATCTTTTTGAACATAGTCCACTTCCACCCGATCATCTCCAGTTTCTCTGACACCAACCACCGTGCTGTTGAGCCTTATCCTTGTTGATTGGTCCTGGCCTTTGTCTAGAGTGCTGTCGAGTGCACTATAGTTAAATTGTGCAGCCACTACATCTTCAAACCCTTTCATATTTGGCACGACGCTTGGAATGAGCTTTTGTACGAGAAGCCTGGCGACTGAGGCATTGCCATCGGGGAACATGTAAGCTTCTGAAAAATGGTCAACTAAAACTGCACCTAAGGAGTCCGCAAGGTTAGCTAGCCAGCCCATAGCTCTCAAGCCGGGGGCGCCAGACGCTATGGCTTCAAAAACTGTGTGATTCCAACCGGAGGGGCCGTTTAGGATTCGCAGGTGAACGCTGATCATTTGTGCGGATTGTTCGCATAGACCTACCTTGTCGTTAAGAAAGTGGTTGTAGCTAACGGAGTTCACATATTCATATTTTTCCTTTGGTGATAAATCATCGAGATAGTCATGCTCGCCACCGAAGAACGCGATCAACCGGTCTTGTTCATCGCTTGCAAACGGTAACGCTCTGACCGCATCTGTATAGTTCCCCCTACCATGGAAAAACTTTAGCCAATGGCCACCAAGCGTCAGGTGGCCATCGTCAGTGGGTATGGTCATGCCCACGTCAGCGTGAAACTTGCCACCTAGTACAAAGTTGTCAGGTGTATTGGCAGCCATTTTGATAATCGCTTCGTCGTCAATGCCGATATCCCGCATTAATCCTGCCGCGGCTTCACTATAGTTGCCAGGACTCTCCAGGTTTTGTGCACCGCCTAGGCTTAGTACCATTCTGCCTTCATGGTGGAATTCATTGCGCTTGGCGTGGCCGCCGAAGTCATCGTGATTATCAAGTAATAGAATGCGTGCATCGGCGCCCATCTTTTGTCGGTAGTACCATGCGGCTGCTAGGCCACTCAAGCCTGCGCCAACAATGACTAGGTCATAGTGCTGATCAAGTGCTTCGTACTTAGCAGGCTTCTCACCACGCCATGCCAGTGCATGGGCGACTTCGAATGATCCTTTATGGCTGCCTCGTAGACCTGTTAATGTCGGCGGGTAGTAGGGGTTTGCATTACCTAGCGTCAATTCGTTGAGCGGCGCTTCACTCTGCTGCGCTGATTCTCCGCCATAGGCATCGAATACCATGCCAGCAACACCAATTGCCATGCCGTTCAGAAGGTCTCGCCTTGTGATGTTAATTGTCATTGCCGCTCCGTGTGGTTTACATGTCAAGTAGTGGACAGATGACTGATCGTAGAAACCAAATGCTAAAGATTGCTATTGAGATGATTGCCGACGAAGGATACGCAGGCTTAAGTATGCGTGCATTAGCCCGAGCGGCTGATATGAAACTCGGTGCGCTGCAATATCATTTTAGAACCACTGACGACATGTTGCGCGCAGTGGTTGGCTATATTGCAAATGCTTATGATTCGTCGTTTAGCGCCTTGAGACAAAAAGACAATCCATCCAATGTGCTGCAAATCGTCAATTTTGTACTCGATGATCAGGCAGGTAACGAATTGTTGGGAGACAGATTGTGGCCTCAACTATGGGCAATGCAGCAGGTTGAACCCTTGGTATCAGATCTGGTGGAAGATATTTATACGCAGTATCTCCAAGTGTTCGAAGATGCATTGCGCATCTCAGGTAGTTCTGAACCACGTGCCGAGGCGCTTTTTCTTATGTCCATGCTTGAAGGCTCAACAATTTTCATGGGTCGTGGCAGAAAGTGGGCAAAGGAGGCGAAGAAGGTGCGTAAAACAATATTGGCGTTTATAGAAAGCAGGTATGGTGAAACAGTATGACGACAACAGAACCAACGACACTAGATAAACAAATTAACCGTTTTGGGCTTTTGTCCGCGGTTGTACTTATCGCGACGACGATTATTTCTCTATTTCTCCCATTGGATGTGCCAAGTGGTTATGGGGCAGAGCATGCCGACAGAGTTGCGTGGCTGACTGCAAATCGAGACGTGTTCATTCTTGGTTGGATCAATCAGATTGTGGCGATGCTCAGTTTATCCGGTGTCTTTTTCGGTGTTGCCTGGCATATTACTAAGAAAAACCCATTGCGAGCAATCTTAGCTGCGCTGGTTATACTTCTGTCAGTTGTTGCTTTTATCATACCTAAGTTTATCGCGGTTTGGACCATACCTCAACTTGCGACGGCAATTGCGACGGGCGCTGTGGGCGCGGAGATGGCAAATCAATTACTTGTATTACTGAATGTTTCTATCCCATTTTCTCTTTACACATCGTTCGACTATATGGGCTTCTGGTTATATGCCGTATTTGGTCTGTTCGTTGCTGGTCCGCTTTATGGCGATGATATGAGTTCAAAAGTGGCTGCCGTATCAGCGGGTGTGTTCGGTATTGCATTTCATGGCTTACTGGCCGCGTTGCTACTAGGTGCCTTGGGGTCTCCTGATATTGAAGCATCATTTTTAGGCGTATTTATTCTTATGTTAATTTTGGTTGTAGCGATGCTGATACGATTCCGCTCTCAATCGAGGCTATTATGGTCAGAGTAAAAACTCAATAGCTAGACGCTTATCACATGAACGAAGAGCGAAAGATAGTGGTTAGTTTTTACTCTGACCCGAAATAAAAAACTGGTGAGGGAGCACACCAACAACCAGTCACTCCAACTGAGTTCGCTTGAATTGGAAGAGTCTGGGCTCGTGAGCATGACTAGGAAGGGCGACAGTTGAAGAGAAGAAGAATAAACCACGTTTTTCGAAGAGCAGCCAAGTATCGCAACCGCGTGACTCGGGTTTGAACTAACAATTTCTTTGCGCTTCATTTTCCAAAAGGTTTACTTTCATTTGAAGAATGAGATTTCTCAATTTAAGAAACTACAATCTTGGACTCATGGCACCAACCATGGATGTGTCGTTTTACTCTCTTAGGGTCATTAATGAGCTTATAGAACTTCTTGATATAGCTGATTTTTTTCTTACTTGCAGCTTTAGTTAACCATGGCGAACTTTCAAACAACCCTGTGATGGCTTCCCGCTTTTCATTGAACAGCGTTATGTTTTGATCCAAAAATTCATTGTTCCGACAGTATCCGCGATAGCGCCGCTCACGAATACTATCAAGTTTTAATTCGACAGGCGTGGCCGCATATTCAGGATTAACTAGACCGGTCATATCAAAGTCATAAGGGATGTAGAGATTTTCATTCCCCTCTGGTTCGCCAAAGAGTTTGCCATTATGGCAACACTCATTATCACTTCCGTGGGTGGCTGACCAGTCAGTATTCCCTATCATAAACTGAAACAGACTGACCAAATTCAGATGTCGACGGTCTAATCGGGTTGCATCGATGACATCGGAACGCCAGCGCTTGCGATCTATTCTTTTCGCCAGCCGTTTGTTAGCTTCTATAAAGAAGCCGTAGTGACGAAACATTGTGTCACCATCTTGCGCCACATACGTAATATCGGCGAGTCTTGCGTGATAACTATTCTCAGTGAGTAAGTTAAATGATTTGTAGATGAGATACTCAGTGATTACATATTGCTCGTACAATTTTAAACCCGGCCGACATTGGGCAACCAATTTAAGCTTTTTTTGCTTGTGAAACAGCGTGTCTTTGACCACTTTCTTATCAACGATGACCCGCAGTGGCGCAAAGGAGCAGGTTCCACCAGAACGTCGTCGGTTGCCGCGGACCTGCAGTTCGATGGGGATTTCTAAGGGTTCTCCGTTGTTCTGAAAGGTTAGGGACGCGGGAGAATAGATCTGAGCTTTATCCCTTTCCTTGTTCAACTGCTTGAACGGGCCTTTAACAACGATCTCAATCATCTCGTCGGATTCAAACAAGGGATCCGCCATGATAATGGCTGTCTGTGAGAACAGGATGAATAAAAGGAATGTTTTAACCACTTCAGCTAACTCGCTCAATCGGGGAGAAGATAGGAAGAATAAACCACATTTTTTGAAGAACAGTCAAGTATCTCAACCGCGTGATTCGGTTTTTGTTAACAACCCATTTCGCCACGACTATGACGATAGTTAACTATCGTGCGGTCAATGCACGGCTACCAGACTAGCCCAATAAGTGACACAATATTCGTTCATTCATTCGAGAAGATGGTGAACGCTCATCTTGATAAGAAATACTTGAGTACACAATGTAAGTTGCTAGCTTTAACGATGGCAATCTAAGGTGTTAGCTGGAAATTGATCGGACAATACCACTATTATTTTTTGTTAGAGGTGTGCTGAACTGTCCGCCAGGAGTGCAAATGCTAGCACCTGCTTTCGAGTCGGAATCGAGGCGATGGCACCCCGGGACATGACTGCCAAGGCCGCAGCTTTGCATGCGGTCGCAGCAGCTGCCGACAGTGACTGTCCTCGGATTATTTCTGCTACCAAAGCGCCGTTAAAGACATCGCCCGCAGCGGTCGTATCAACAGTATCGACGTTAAGGCCGGCGACAAACTCTGCGCTGCTGGCGGTGACAATCAGGCATCCCCTGGGGCCGAGAGTCACTATCACCGTGCCAACGCCTTTATTGCAGAGACTGCGCGCCGCCGACTGCAACGCCATATCATCAGTAACAGGCATGCCGCTAAGTTGCGAAAGTTCACCTTCGTTGGGGGTGAGCACATCCACTTGTGCTAGTAGCGCATCAGTCAAGGGCACCGCGGGTGCTGGATTTAATACAAAGGTGGCAGGGGATCTTGAGCAAATCTCTGCTAGAGCTTCAATACTCTCCAGTGGAATCTCTAACTGGGCGAGCACGATCTGCGCCTCACTAATAAGGGTTTCATGCGAGTGAACAAACACGCGATCTACTGCAGAATTAGCACCGCTGGCAACGCCAATACAATTTTCACCTTCAGCGTTCACAAAAATGCAGGCGCTGCCGGTTCCTGTGTCAGTCACTTCGGCCACATAAGGTATTGTCATCTCAAGGCTGGTAAAGACCTGCTGCACAGATACGGCGATATCATCATCACCAATACAACTTAAGAATACGGTATCAACGCCGCCTGCTCGGTGGGCCGCGACCGCCTGATTGGCGCCCTTACCTCCAAGGCCTGTTTGCAACCTACCGTTGGCGACTGTTTCGCCCGGCTGCGGCAAGCTAGGTAGATACATGGCGATATCCCAATTGGTACTACCGACCACGACTACTCGACCATCGCGCTTGTCTTTTGTGTCATTCATACATTTTACCCTACCCGGAGTGTCTTGATTAATTACGGTAATGATCGCTACTATAGCCTTGTTGCGCGCCTGATTCGATTGTATTGTCCTGCTCATTCGACCGTAACTAAAGAGACTTTTTAAGAGATAGGCCACATCACGAAAAATTAGTTTGACGGCAGCCCAAGGCTGAACTTCGTGTACATCTTATACCGCCATGTCAGTGCTACACATCCCGCAATACGCTTACGGGTTGGCTTATCATTACTTCGAGCCCGCCTTTGGAGAATAGGAATTATAAAGCGTGTTGTGCTTGTAATATGTAATCTGATATACCTACACTGACAAAGACCTCTATTTATAGAATACGAAAGGATACGAATTTTGCCAATACCTGTGATACTTGATACCGACATCGGTTTTGATGTGGATGATGTGTGGGCGCTAGCCTTTTTATTACAATGCCCCGAGTTAGACATAAAGCTCATCGTGACAGACACGGGTGACACACACTATTCTGCCCAACTTGTTGCAAAACTGCTGCAAGTCGCTGGCAGAACTGATATTCCTGTAGGCATTGGCATTCCATTAGACGAAACACAGAAAACCCACGCAGGCTGGTTGCATGATTTTGATATAAATGCGTACCCCGGTGAAATTTTGTTAGATGGAATAGGTGCAATCTGCGATACAGCTCAACGCTCCCCTGAACAGGTCAGTATTATCTGTATTGGTCCTGTACCTAATATTGCTGCCGCGCTTGCACGGGAACCGAGCATGGTAAAAAATTCGAGATTTATCGGCATGCACGGTAGCATTCGACGAGGTTACATGGGTGCGAATAAACCGATGAAGGAATATAACGTAAAGAAACACACACTTGCTTGCCAGCGAGTGTTTGCAACACCCTGGGACATCACCATCACGCCACTAGACACCTGTGGCACAGTGTTTCTGAAAGACGAGAATTTCGAAAAAGTAAAGATGTCCGATACTCCGCTCGCAAAGGCCGTCATGGAGAACCATTTCATTTGGTGTGAAAACGTCAAAGACTGGCCCATCTTGTCCGAAATGGACCCGCAAATACAATCATCCTTACTATACGATACTGTTGCTGTTTATCTCGCGTTTAGTGAGTCGCTTCTTGAGATGGAGCAGTTACCTATCATCGTAACCAATGATGGCAAAACCATGGTCGATGAATCGGGTCAATTAGTTAATTGTGCAATGAATTGGAAAGACCAAAGCGCATTCGAAGATCTCTTGACCGAACGACTTATAGCACACACGATTAGTCTATCATGAGTAAAAAACCAAACATTGTCGTTCTATTTCCCGATCAGCTCAGAGCGCAATCTTTGCGGCTCTACGGTAACGCTGGCTATTGCGAAACCCAGATTGAAACACCCAACATTGATCGGCTTGCCGAGAGCGGCGTAACCCTCGACAATGCCTTTTCCAATTGCCCGGTTTGCACGCCTGCAAGAGCGATGTTGGTAACCGGCAGGTATCCACAAAGCACGGGTCACTTGATCAATTCGACTCGTACCCGCCACTCTGAGATATCAATTGCTGACGCGTTTTCCCACCAAGGATATGAAACCGCCTGGGTTGGAAAGTGGCATCTACATACCGGCCATTGGCCTGCCCTTGATCGAACGCCCATGCAACCAGATTGGGTTCCGAAAGGCCGTGACAGATTGGGTTTTGATTACTGGCGAGCCTACAACCAACATATGGTTTATTTCGATGGTTTCGTGCACAAAGGTGACTGGAATTACGAGCGCTGGAAAGGGTACGAAACCGAGGGTCTGTTACACTATGCTTTTGAATTTATGGACCTCACGAAAGAAAATCCTTTTCTGCTATTCCTATCTCCACATCAGCCACATTACACGCCCGACAAATTTGCACCGGATAGATTCTATGAACTACTGCCAGAAAAGCTAAGCCTACCTGAGAACGTACCCGAAGCACTTCAGGAAATCTCAGTCGAGATGTACCGGCATTACCTTGCAATGATTCTCGCAATTGATGAAATGTTAGGGGGATTAATTGACTACCTTGATTCTAAAAACCTGCTCGACAATACCATTTTGGTGTTCACTTCTGATCATGGCACACAGGGCGGCTCACAAGGCGTGAATCCTTGGTCGAAGAAGAATCCGTATGACGCTTCTATTCACATACCTGCGATCATTTCATATCCACAAAAAATTAATCCTGGCACAAGGACGGATAGGCTATTAGGTATGGTTGATATTTTTCCTACCCTCTGTGGACTTGCCGATATACCTATTCCGACTTCCGTTGAAGGATCAGATTTATCTTCAGCATTGTTAAGCCCAGCGACGGGTACAACAGCTATTGATGAAGAACTCGACAGCCAATCTGCCAGTGTTTTTTTGATGAACTTTTCCAAATACTTTGATTGGTTTCAGGATGGGGCAGAGTGGCGGGGTGTTCGCACTAAGACCCACATGTACTGCCTTCGCCTCGATGGCACTGAGGAGCTCTACGATATTCGCTCAGACCCATTACAAATGGATAATCTGGTAGCTAACTGTGATGAAGAAATTCTACAGGAAATGAAAGCGCTACTTATTGCGCATCAAGCAGCGCGCTATGATGCGCTTGTTCCTTGCACTGATTGGGCAAACTGGCTAGACGAACAGCGTCGAGTTGTACGAAATGCAAAGGGAGAATTAAGTCATCCAGAATCCAAGCCGGATTGGTCCCAGTTGCAACCCTAAATCAGTTTGATAAATTCACCACCTTAGAATTGGCTATAAAATGAGTACACAACCTGAATATCCCATCGTCATTAACGAGAACCAGATTAAGCGCTATCAGGAACAAGGTTTCCTGCTAACACCGCAGGTGTTAACGCAATCAGAAATAAAAAACTATGGCGCCGCAGTTGATCGCGAAGTGGCAGTGCGAACATCAGGTGACAAGCGAGAAGTATCTGAAAAGACCAAATATGAGCAGTCGTTTATTCAGTGTATGCGGCTTTGGGAAACGAGTCGTGATATACAGCCCCTCACTTTTCATGCTGGTCTTGCGGGTATAGCTGCGCAGTTGATGGGGGTAGAAAAAGTCAGACTTTGGCAAGACCAAGCACTGTATAAAGAACCTGGTGGCGCAGACACGGAAGCACACCAGGATCAAACATTTTGGCCTATAGGTGATGTACCCCTTGTGAGTGCGTGGATTCCTTTCCAAGCAATCGAAAAGCAAAATGGGGCGATGGCTTATGTGCCAAAATCACATTCTGTTGGACCCTTAAAAGTTGTGAATATTACGCGCTCAACAACACCTTACCCTATCGTGGAGGACCCAGCGCTAGGAGGAGAGAAGCCTGAGTGGGTACTTGTTGATTCAGGCTCAGTTGTCTGGCACTCGGGATTTACTGTCCATCAGGCAGCGGCGAATAACACCGATCAAACTAGGCGAGTATTTACCGTTGTCTATTTTGCGGATGGTTTCAAGCGCCTTAGAAATAGTCCCGCGTTTCCCCTTGATCGAGCGGGTGTAAATGTCGGCGAACTTATGGAAGGCGAAGGTTTGCCAATTCTGTGGCCACCTTCGCCGTCGCTGCCTAAGCCACCAAATACACATGGTCAAATGATCGGCCCTCAGTACGGAAGTTAACGTTAGGCCAATAAACAGCATGGCAATTGACTGGAGAATACCTAAATGAAACGTGGACTTATATGTGGGTTTGTATCAACTATCAATTGCAACACAATTTAAGGTTTCGCAAAGGAGAGCCTTCGCCATCAGTATGGGTGGCAAGAAGCAGCATGGTTTTCTCGGGATTAATACTTGCGAGGGACAGGCGCAACTGCCGGTACCGTCGGTCTATTGTTCGATGAAACTGAAGCGGTTGAGATCAATAAGGTCGTGCTGGATAACCTGGATCTAATGAAAGACTACAATTTCGACATCAATACACGAGACAACATCACACTGATTCACGATGATGGTATACGTTACGTTAAGAATGCTACTGGGCCTTACTCTCTGATTTTAAATACGGTGACATCCCCTCAACTCTTCAGTTCTTCAAAGCTCTATACCCAAGATTTTTTCGAAGCTATTAAGGAAAAACTCAGTCCAGATGGCCTATATGTCACTTGGGCGGATGGGAATATTGGCTCATCAGGAATGAATGTGATCTTGAAGACCTTAGATAGCGCCTTCGAGTATTGCGGCTTGGCATATGTTCGTTCTAACTATTTTCTACTCGCTTGCTCTCAACAGCGGGCCACTGTCCGCAATTATCAAAAGATAGCTCAAAACCAATTGCTTGAAACGTATTTCGCAGAGTGAGGTGATTTTCCAATTGAATTTCTACCTTACCTCGTACTCTCAACCCAGGCACTGGACCTTCCAGAGAACTTTCAGGCGCAAGTGAATACACTCGATGTTCCTGTACTCGAACATCTTATGTCACGTATACCTACTGACGACATGGCGAGCTTTAGATCCCTTATACTCAATCCTCGCAGTTACTCATCACTGTCAAGTAATATGGGCGAAGCCTATGATTGGAATCTGAGGGAGTTCGCCTATTTCGCAGAGCATAGACTCACTTCTCGAGGCTTAAGAAAATTGATTCTCGGCCTCGTTTATCGCCATACGGAAAAGGCCGATATGGAATATATCGACGCGATAAAAACACACGCTAGATTAGTGAATAGTCTCTCTGATTATCGACATTCATTTGAGGAGTTGTTGTTATTGGTTGAGTGTATTGAGAGCGAGTCATTTTATCAGGAAGCATTGGATCAGCTACCCACCGACGGTTTGTATGATATCGCCAAATGTTACTATTACCTCGACGACTACGATAACGCGCGTCGTGTCTTCATGTCGCTGTGGCTTGTAGAAGAAAATTTTAAGATACCTCTCTATCTGGCACGCGCCTATATCAAACAATACGCATTTAACAGTGCTCTACCATGGCTCATGAAAGCTCGAGAGTTTCACCTCGCAGACAGGGAGCGAATCGACTACTATACCGCAGTAGTCTATGAAGGCCTGGGCGATAAAAATCTGGCCATAAAGTTCTACCGATCTTCAATGCAAAAGAACGCCAGTGATCACTACATAACCGCTCGTAATCGCTTACGTGTATTAGAGTTGGGATAAATAGCAAGAATAAATTTCCTTGAATGAAATTTATTCAATAAGGTGATGTTGATTTATTCCCTGGATGGCAAATCATCTCGGTTAGTATGAGCAAAATTTTGTAATTGTAGTGACAAGTGTAAAACAGGAAATAGCTTGATGAAAATGAGATTAACATTGCTGACCATATGGATGTCTTTAGCTATCCTGCAAGTTAGCCAAACCACCTTTGCGCAAGATAGAGAACCCTCAAAACCCGCACGGGTGATAAGTCAAACCTTAGCTTTTGAAGCAGAAAGACGCCAAATTGAAGCTGTAGGCAGCGCGGAAGCAGTGCATTCAGTAGACATATTTCCTGCCGCAGCAGATAAAGTTATTGCGGTGAATTTTGTACCTGGCCAACAGGTAACTAAAGGGGAGGTTATACTTGCCCTTGATGATCGCCGGCAACGCACTGCGCTTGAGCGTGCAAAGATAGAGCTTGCTGATGCAATTCGTAATCTAAACCGACTAGAACAAAGCAAAAGTAGTGGCGCGTCTACACAAAGCGCACTCGATGATGCTAAGACCATTAAAGCTTTAGCACAAGTTGACGTTCTAGAGGCGCAAGTAGATCTGGATGATAGATTTGTAATAGCCCCATTTTCTGGTGTTGTTGGGTTGACGGATATAGAAATAGGCGATCGTATTAGTTTGACAACTCTGATCACCACAATCGATGATCGAGAAAAGTTGTTTATTAATTTTCGTGCACCCGAATCGGCTATTTCGTTATTACAGGCTGATAACAAAGTCACTTTACAGCCATGGACAAACAGGCAAGTGTTGTTAGATGCGAGGATTGCCCAGATTGATTCGAGGGTAAGTGAGGTGGATAGAACTGTTCGAGTAAGGTCTCTACTTGATAATTCAGAAGATGCCTACCGCCCTGGGATGAGTTTCAGAGTCAATTTATCAATTAAGGGTCAGATATACGCGGTCATTCCTGAATCCGGATTGTCCTGGGGTGCCACTGGCTCCTACATTTGGTTAATAGACAATAAAAAAGCGAAAAAAGTTGCGGTTCAAATCAAGCAGAGATTACGTGGCAGAATTTTAGTGAATGGCGATTTACACCAAGGTGACGAGTTGATTGTTGAAGGCATTCAGCGTTTGCGAGAAGGGCAATCTGTCAATGCAGGATCTGGGGATCCGAGCTCATGACAATTCCCAATAATAAAGACAAAGGATTAGCGCAACAAACAAGTGATTTACCCTCGCTTGCTGTTCGCCGGCCAGTGTTGATTATTGTCCTTAACTTACTGGTTGTCATTGCAGGCTTCGCTGCAATTCAAGGGTTAGAAGTAAGGGAGCTTCCGGATGTTGACCGTCCGATGCTCACTGTCTCAGCTGTGTATCCTGGTGCATCGCCTGAGACGGTTGATACAGAAGTGACAAGTCGGCTGGAAGGGGCGATTGCTAGGGTCAGTGGCGTTAAATCCATTCGAGCGCAAAGTGAAGAAAATTCAGCTCGCATACGGGTTGAGTTTCGGCCGGATGTTGATTTGGAAGATGCAGCAAATGATACACGTGAATCTATCAGCCGAGTACAGAGAGAACTACCAGCGGAAGTCGAAAGGCTCTCGATTATCAAAGCAGACAATGACGCCCAGGCCGTGGTCAATTTAGCAATATCTAGTGATGCTCTTGATATGGAGTCCCTGACTGAAAAAGTTGAGACTGACATTGCACCCATGTTTTTAAGTATACCTGGTGTCGCGGATGTCAGACTAAATGGAGATAGAGAGCGTGTCCTCAAGGTCATGCTCGACCCACTGCGATTAACCAGTTATGGGCTCTCTGTAACAGACGTTGCAACGGTATTGCGCCTGGCTCCCTTTGATGTCCCTGCGGGAAGTTTACGCTCAACAGATCAGACGCTGATTGTCAGAGCGGACGCTACGTCGATCACCGCTGAGCAGATCGAGCAAATTGTCATCAGCGGCGATACGAAAATCAGTGATGTAGCCAGTGTCTATTTTGGCCCAGCTGATGCCGGGAGCATGGTCAGATTAGATGGCACGCCTGTTATCGGTCTTGGTGTCATCCGTCAGGCCAGCTCCAACACGATAGAAATTTCTGACGAAGTTTTAGCCATGGTAGAGCAGCTCAAAGTCCGTTTTCCGGAATTGGATATTTCGCTTACTGCTGATGATGCTGAATTCATCCGTAGTTCTGTTAGAGAAGTCATTACCTCCTTGAGCTTAACTATCGCTTTAGTCGTACTGACCCTATGGGTTTTTATTGGTTCAGGACGGGCTACCATAGTGCCTGCATTGTCGATTCCTGTTTCCTTAGTCGGCGCGTTGGCAATCATGTGGTCCTTAGGTTTTTCAATCAACATACTGACCTTACTAGCGCTGGTATTGGCAACTGGATTGATTGTAGATGATGCTATCGTGGTTTCTGAAAATATCCAGCGTCGCCGCGCCATGGGATTAGGCTCAAGAGCCGCATCGGTGATAGGTACGCGGGAAGTCTTATTTGCCGTTGTGGCAACAACGGCAGTCCTTGCTGCTGTTTTTATTCCTATTGCTTTTTTGCCCTCTACCGCAGGGAGATTGTTCCGTGAATTTGGCGGAGTCCTAGCGGCCGCGGTCATTATTTCTTCCTTTGTTGCGTTGTCACTGGTCCCAGCACTTACAGCTAAACTGCCAATCAAAAGTAATCCTAAACACTTTTTGGGTGGCTTTGGGCACGCTTGCTTAAGGTTTTATTCAAGAACACTGCTATGGAGTTTACGTTTCGCTTGGGTGGTTGTCGCATTAAGTCTCGTTGCTGCCTCGACCGCGCTATTTGTCTATCACCAAATCGATAATGAATTATTACCTTCAGAGGATAGGGGCAATATTAGGATTTTTGCCAGAGGTCCTGAAGGTGTTGGGATTAATTTTATGGATAGGCAAGCAATCAAAATGGAAGAAGCCTTGCTTCCTTTAGTAGAGCAAGGGGAAATTGATTCCATTTATACTGTTGTTGGCCAGTGGGATCCTAATATTGTCTTTATTACTGTGCCTCTTGCTCATTGGAATGATCGGGAACAATCTCAACAGGAAATTATTGCAAAGCTGAGACCAAAAATTGCAAATATACCAGGGGCACCGGGCAGGGCATTCGGGTCAAATAGCTTGAACCTAAGGGGGCAAGGAGGTGGCTTGGAGATAGCACTCACCGGAGATGACTATACGCAGATTTATAATGCTGCTTTAGCCTTTAAGCAAGAAATTGAAATCACGCTTCCTGAACTTGGCGATCCAAGAATTTCTTATCAACCGACACAGCCACAGCTCAGAGTGAATATTGATAGGCGGCGAGCAGAAGCGCTTGGTGTTTCTTTTGCAGATATCTCGACGACCTTGAAAGTGGCGATTGGAGGAGAAGACATTGCGGATCTTAACATTGGCGACCAGGCGGTACCCATTATTCTCCAGGCATCAAATGCAAACCTGAGTAACCCCTCTGACCTGACAAATCTTTTTGTTTCATCTAGTAAGGGTGGTTTGGTGCCTTTATCAAGTGTTGCCTACATTGAAGAGGAAGGCGTTGCCGCGGAACTTGAGCGACATGCTCAACGCAGGGCAATTGAAATAGATTTAGAATTACCCGATGAGATTGCGCTGCAAGACGTGGTTACTCGTATTCGAGATTTGGCTCAAGACACTCTACCCGATGGTATTGGATTGGTGTTTCTTGGGGAAGCGCGTACTTTCGAGGAGACGACTAACCAAGTTATGCTTACTTATTTGCTTGCATTTGTGATCGTATTATTAGTTTTGGCCGCCCAGTTTGAAAGCATCAATAGTGCACTGGTCGTGATGTTAACGGTTCCCTTTGGTCTTGCGGCAGCAGTTTTTGCACTATATATCACAGGAACAACTATCAACATTTACTCACAAATAGGCTTGGTTATGTTGATTGGCTTATTGGCTAAAAACTCAATTTTGTTGGTTGAGTTTGCTGATCAACTACGTGATAGGGGTTACGCGGTAAAAGAGGCGATTTTAGAAGCGGGTAGTGTCAGGTTACGACCTATTATGATGACCTTGGTTTCGACTTTGTTGGGCGGATTACCCCTTATTCTATCTACTGGTGCAGGTGCGGAAGCACGTAACGCCATCGGTTGGGTAGTGTTCGGAGGATTGGGTCTCGCAGTGATATTTACCCTATACCTTACGCCGGTTCTTTACTTCGGATTAGCCAGATTCGTCAAACCCAGAACCGATGAAGCAAAGCGTTTAAGCGAGGAGCTTGAGCAAGCTGAAATTAGTACTCGATAAGATAAAGTGCTAGCCTAATCAGTATCGCTTAACCGCTTTGGAGTTGTCCGTTTATGCAAGAACTGATCTACCCACAAACCTTTCTTCCTGCCGTTGAGCAATATGGCGAGTCTGAGGCCATTATCGACGGTGACTATCGTTCGAATTGGCATGAACACTCAGAGCGAGTCAGCCTTTTGTGTCACGGCTTGGCGCACCAGCTAGAGATCGCTCCCAACGATCGCTTCGCCGTGTTGGCCCTTAATAGTCATCAATACTTAGAATTGTGGCACAGTGCTTTTATGGGGGCAGGGATTATCAATCCGCTAAATCTGCGCTTGGCACCGAAAGAGTTGGCCTACATTATTGAAGACTCAGGTACATCAATCGTCTTTGTTGATGTTACGTTTGCAACGCTCGTGGCCGCGGCGCGGCAGCACATGTCCGCCGACCCAATTCGTCACGTGGTCTTGATCGGTGATGGTGATGTTCCCCATGATCTCAGTTATGAAGAGGTATTGAGCTTAGCCTCACCGATATACCCAGAAGCCCCTCAAGAGCAAGATCCAGTGGTTTTGATGTACACCGGTGGAACCACAGGTCTACCCAAAGGTGTATTAATTGAGCATCGGGCGGAGATACTCAACCTGTACCATGGCGTGATGACCATCCCGGATCTTGAGATCGAGACCTACTTGCTGCAAACGCCGATGTTTCATGCCGCCTCGATGCTCGGTATTCTGGGTATTTCCATGTACGGTGGGCGGGTGGTGTTCATTCCCATGTTTACCCCCGAGGGTGTGTTGCAGTTGTGTGAGGCACACAATGTAACCCATACCTTGATGGTGCCAACTATGGTCGGCTTATGCATGGCTTGTGAAGGCTATTCCCCCAAACGACTAGCCTCCTTAAAACAGTTGGTTTATGGTGCGTCGCCCATGCCGACGGCCACGCTGACGCGTATTCTCGAAGATCTACCCAACATCGAGTTAGTGCAGGGTTACGGTATGACCGAAGCCTGTTCCACTGTTAGCCTGTTGCTGCCAGAAGATCACAAGCCGGGTTCTCCCTATCTGGGATCTGTGGGTAAACCTAGCTTTGGCACGCGCATTCGTATTCAGGACAGTGATGACAATGAGCTACCTCGTGGTGAAATCGGTGAGGTCTGTATCAAGGGTGGGCAGATTATGCGCGAATACTGGAACAAGGCCGATGCCACCGCCGAGGCGCTGCGTGGCGGTTGGTATCATTCAGGAGATGCGGGTTATGTCGATCCCGAGGGTTATCTATTTCTAGTCGATCGCGTCAAAGATATGATCGTGACGGGTGGAGAGAATGTATATTCCGCGGAAGTAGAATCAGCCATCTCGACCCATCCAGATGTAGCCCAAGTGGCGGTGATTGGCATTCCTGATGCCAAGTGGGGTGAAGCGGTACATGCGGTTGTAGTACCAATGCCCGGCGTTGTCATTACCACAGAGGCGATTATCGAACACGCCCGTGATTCGATTGCCGGATACAAGATACCAAAGTCGGTTGAGTTTCGATCCGAAGCACTGCCTTTGTCTGGCGCCATGAAGGTATTGAAAAAAGAGCTGCGTGAACCCTATTGGAAAGACCATAGCAAAGGCGTCGGCTGATGTGTTGGGAGCGGTGTGGTGGACAGTCTCAGTAGATCGCGCCGAAGGTCTCCAACTGTATCAGGTATAGGCGAGTGTCGAACTCTAATTGGAAATAATCGGAGAGCATGTGCTGGCACAGTTGGTAGAAGCTCTTGTTGTGGTCTTTTTCTTTAAGGTGGGCGAGTTCATGTACTGCAATCATTTGCAGAAAAGCTTCAGGCGCTTGTTTGAATACGGTGCTGATCCGAATTTCGTTCTTACTCTTTAACTTGCTACCTTGCACACGTGACAGATAGGTATGTAGCCCCAGGGCGTTGTTCACCACATGTATCTTGTTGTCAAAGACAATCTTGCTCAGAGGGTCTGATTTCTTCAAGAAGCGCTGTTTGATATCAAGCACATATTCTCGCAGCGCCTTGTCGTTGGCAATCTTGTGGGGACGAGGGTAGCGCTTCAGCAGAAAGTCGCCCAACTCACCTTTGTCGATGAGCTGTTGTACTTGTTCCTGAAGTGATTCTGGATAAGTAGAAATGTAGTTTAAGTTGGCTGGCATGGCGCCGGGTGGTCCTGATTGTCAATAGCAGAGCTTGATTGTAACTGATTGCGGGGAATTTTAGTGAGCGCGTAGTTAAGTGTGAAAGGTTGAATCCTGAAAGGCTCACCTCATCCTTAAGAGAGTGTCATCGAAAATTTCTAAAGTTGTCAGGTCAGACAAAGTAGAACGAATGCAAGCTCAATTTGAATCACTTATTGATTGTTACAATGGGCTGGGTTAACACCTGAGAAGCTTCGTACGCGAGTTTATGGCGCCCTGATCGGAGATTAAGCGAATTCTGATTTCTTCTGCGTCAGGGTATGAAACAGATAGCCGCCGAAAGCGCCGGCGGCTCCTTGTGCAAGCAAGCCCATCAAGGTTCGCGTTGGTGCTACGCCGGTAAAACCGAGTACCATTTTCATGATGATATGCATCGCGATTAGCGCAACAAAGCCTGCAGACACATAGCCGATAAGGCGCAGGCCTGGTGTTAAGCGAATGATTCCGGCTGCAACCGAGAATGCGATAATTGAACTGACTGCCACAAGCGGCAAATAGATAGCGACCATATGTTTTAGGTCATGGAACAATGTATCAATTCGATCGCTAAATCGAACATCGAGGCCTAACTCTGCAACGTTGGCAAGGTTTCCTAGTCCGATGAACAAAACCCCCAAAATATAGGTGCTGATAACTGCCACAAGGAAGGCGCCAATTGTTCGTATCATTTTACTGTCCTGATTAGGGTGTGACTGCGTATAATGATTCGAATTCTACGTTAGAGACAGACCAAATGATATCTCGCTTGCTTACCACGTTGTTGATGGCCTCATTGTTAGCAATATCTGCCCCGCCAGCCCATGCGGACTATCAGTTGGAAACCGTAGCCGAGGGGCTAAACTTTCCATGGTCGATAGCCTTTCTACCAGATGGGGATTATTTGGTTGCTACTCGCCCTGGCGAACTGTTGCGGATTTCGGAAGCGGGTGAGGTGAGTGAACCTTTTACCGGTGTTCCCGATACACTGGTTGCGGGACAGGGTGGCTACTTTGACATTATGTTGGATAACAACTTTGCGACTAATCAAACGGTATATCTATCCTTTGCATGGGGAACACTTGATGCCAATGCAACGCGAATTGTAAAAGGCAGGCTGAGTGACGCTGGACTCGAAGACACTGAAGTATTATTTACTGTGTCACCTACCAAAGCTGGCGGTGCGCACTACGGCGGCAAAATGATACAACTCTCCGATGACACCATTGTTCTATCAACTGGCGATGGCTTTGAGTATCGAGAAGCGGCTCAGGACAAGTTTAGTCAGCTTGGCAAGATCATACGGCTGAATAAAGATGGCTCAGCTCCGGTAGACAACCCTTTTGCAAATGGTGAAGCAGGTAACCCATTTGTCTGGTCCTACGGGCACCGGAACACTCAGGGACTTGTTGTTGAGAAATCGACCAACACTATCTATAACCACGAACACGGTCCTCAAGGTGGAGATGAAATTAATCTTGTGGAGAAAGCGAAGAACTATGGTTGGCCAGCAATTACCTATGGTATCAATTATTCAGGGGCTTATGTTTCACCCTTCCAAAAAGCGCGGGGTATGGAGCAGCCCCTGAAATACTGGGTGCCGAGTATAGCGCCTTCAGGTTTTGCGCTTTATCAAGGCGATGCTTTTCCAGCTTGGCGTGGCGACTTTTTTGTCGGCGCACTGGTTGATAAAGAAGTCCGAAGGGTTGATATGGAGAACGGTAAAGTTGTCGCAGAAGAGCCTTTGTTTTCTGAGCTTGATGCAAGAATTCGAGACGTAAGGGTTGGCCCAGATGGTTTTCTCTACCTGCTGACAGATAGTATAAGTGGCGCGCTCATTCGAGTAAAGCCGTAAGGCGCGACCTCTTAACGTTCTGAATATGTGATAGTTCTGAATATGTGATTATCTAATGAACAGGTGTCAGTTGCGTAAACGAATGTTTCTTTTATCTTGGGTATGAATTTGACCTGTATAAGTACAGGAGTATGAGAAGGAGAGGGAGACCTCTCCTTTTTTCTGTGCTCTATATTTCGTGCTCCCTATTTCAACGCTAGCTTCGATTTTGCGGCTATATCGGCTTGAATCTCTGCAACTTTTTCTTCTGTGAGCGGGTAGTTCCATAATAAGGGCATCGCAACAAACTTAAACAAAGCGGGTATTACTGAATAAGTGATGGCGAGCATTAAGAGAGAAAATTCTGTGTTTGTTGTGTTTAAGGGATCAGCTAAAGAATCGAAACCCCAGAAGACAACTAGGCTTGTACCAATTAACAGTCCCACAGCGTAGGCAAGCTTTCTTGTCATGGACCAGATTGAGAAGTAAGCACCTCCTTGTCGCTTGCCTGTTTGTGCAGCGTCAAGATCAACCACATCTGCTGCCATTGCATAAGGCAGCGCAGAAAGAGCACCAATCGATGATCCTTTCAAACACATGACTACAATAAAGAAAAAGAATTTTCCAGTTGGCTTTCCCTCAAACATGGCCACAATAGTTGCATAACTTTCGTCTGGCAGAAAGGTGAGGATATTTTGAATTTGAAATGCGTCGTACCACTCGTTTGGTGATATCGCTATCAAGGGAATACAGCAAGACCAGATAGAATACCAACCAATCGCCACCATCGTCGCTCGATGTTTACCTATTTTTTTCGAGAGTTTAAACCACAGAGGAATCGCTACCATTTGTGACAAAAAGTAAGGCGCTAAATAAAAACCAAATAGTGAGCCCGCGAGAAGGACATGCTTGACAAAAAAGAAGCTTAAGGTGTTCGTCATGGCAGCGCCGGTGGTCGAGAACAAAAATACGATTATGAGGCGTCTGTAAGGCTCGTTATTCCAAACATAACGAAAACTTTCCTTTAGAGGCAAGGGCTTTTGTCGCGTCTCTTTTGCCTCGTATTCTGGCACTGATATAACAATATTCAACACGAGTATTGGCATGACTATCGCGATAGCTAAGGAAAGAAAGTAGACAGAATCTGTTGGTTTGTCGTAACCAAAAAAGAAGATGATGGCAGGTGTAAATGCACCAATGAGTGATCCAAAAACTGAAAAAACTTCTCGCCAACTTGTAATTAAGGTTCTTTCGTTATAGTTGCTAGAGAGTTCTGCGCCCCATGCGCTATAAGGAACATCTTTTATCGTTGATCCAACATAGGTAATTACTAACATGCACAGCATCCAGGGGTAACCTGAATTCATGGTGAACCCCAAAACGTTGATGTCCTCGAATTCGATCGGTGGGATAAAGAGAAGGCAAATACCAGCGATGTAAATAGGTGTCCCTAGCAGGATGAATGGTTTTCTACGTCCCCATTTCGAACGGCTGCGATCTG
>JBLHIH010000019.1:0-41580 GCA_047616645.1 Flavobacterium sp.
CCCACAATTCTTTGATTCTGTCCTGATTACACACCTTGCGATCAACCAGCACCCGAGTATTTAACTCACCCACTTTTTGCTTGGTTGGCACCTTACTAAATACCACCTGATGGCTGATCAAATCCATAAAGGGGCCAGATTTACTGGTAGGCATAATGAAGATCAACTGTAGTCCCAATGTTTGGGTAAGATAATTTATCACTTCGCGAGAGCGTGCCTCATCCATCTTGGAAAATGCCTCGTCGACCAATACCATTCTGCAATGGGACTTTCCTTCTGAAAACTTGAATGCGGAAGTCACTGCAGCAGCACGAATAATGTAAGCGGGCGTTTCCAATTGGCCACCAGAGCCTGTGCCATATTTACTCAAAGCAATCGGATCTTTATTCAGCGGCTGCTTAAATATTTCGTACTCACGATAACGACGATAATCACTAATACGCTGAAGTTCTCGCAAAGCATATTGGGTATCCTTATCGAGCAGCATACTCATCAATTTGTCACGGACTTCGCAGCTCTTTTCACTCAACTCTGCATCAAACAGGGACTCACCATCTCCAAGGCTAGGCTTTTCAATCACCTCTTTAAAGAAGCGCCAGTATTCTTGATATTCGGGCACCCATTCCCAGCCAAAATAAAATCGCTCCTGATCGGACCCAAACACATGATGTTCCAGCTCCTTATTCAGGTCAGACAAAATACGTTTGCCTTCGTTAATAGACTGAAATATAGAATGACAAAGATTAGTGATAAAAGCGGTATTAAAACTTTCCTTTAAAGCACTCAGTTGTTCATGCTTGCCCACCAGCACATTGTTCTTTAGTGCATTGTATACACCAGCAATTTGTGTACTGACGACAACAATATGTTTAAACATATTGGCGTCATTTTTTTCACTAACGGTAGTTTGATAGGCAATCGCATTATAAATACTACTCACGCCATTGTGCTGCAATATCGCCTCATACAAGGCGCGCTCTGATGCACTAATGACCTCCAACAATTTCAGATTATCAGAAACAAAGTTGGAATTTTCCATTGCCGACTGAGCACGAGCATCAGCAAGAACCAATAAGCCCTCGGCACTGAAATCAGGATAAATGCGACTTATATCGTTCACGCTGGCTTCTTGATTCTCCTGGGATTGTTGCAATACGTCCTGCTCACGAGAGAGATTCTTGACGACCAGCTCAAACTGTTCTTTCTTACTTTCCAAGCTGCCTCTTTCTTCACTTAGCGATGTGCTATGTGCTTCTGCGGCGGCATGTTTGGCACGCAGGGACTCAAGTTGTTTTTCCAGGGATTCATAGTTACTCAAATCTAGATTAGCCAGTTGTAATTCTGCCTTTTCCAATCGTCGGTACGAGCCCACCATGTGGCTAATAGTTTCTCCACATTGGATCAAATGTATTTGGTTTACCAAGGTCTTAACTCTGCTTACGTCTTGGTAGGCATTTTCGTGTTGCTGCCTCTGCTCTAACAATATTTGCAATTGCTTATTTTTTGCCACCAAAGCGCGTTCACGAGCGCCCTGCCCAAAAACCAAATTGCCATCATCTAAGTCACAGCGAAACATGCTATATCCACCGGAGCCAAGACCTTCTGCAGTTATCCCTCTGGCTGTAGTACGCAGCATCGCCTCATCTTGCACGCATAAAACCGACCCATAGGAAGCTTTAATATAATACTCAACAATTTTGTGTTCGAACTGCATTACATTGAAAATGGATCGCTCAGAAACATGAATTTTAGCCGCATCCTTTTGGACCTTAGCGCCTTGAATAATTCTGGCATTATTTCGCCCGCCCTTCATCAATCGGACAATACGAATTGCTTCAGCTTCATATTCAGGTTCGACAATGATAGAAAAACGCGCAAAGCCGAGATAACCCTCTATCGCCATTTGCCATTCTGGGTCGGTAACCTCAACAAAATCACACAAAACACAGGGTTTTGCTTCAGGTCTGGCACGGTGAATGGCGTCAATTGCAGCTTCTACATGCGGAGGATAACTAACCTGACGATTCTCTAGTTGTTGAATTTCTTTTGTTTTACTGCCAATTTGTTGTTCCGACTTCTGCCTTTGTTCATCTCGCTTGCCTAACAATGAGAATAGCTGGTCCCTTACACTTATCCGATTTGTATCTTGCTCACTATCGTGCAAAATACCTGCAAATTCCGAGTGGATTTTTTCCATGGAATGCACTTTTGCCAAGCGATGTTCGAGCTCAGAGATATCAACCCAATCTTTGGTCAGCAACTTGGCCAAATCAAGCCCAGTGTCTCTTTCACCATCTAATAATTGTTTAAGCCGATGCCTGAAGGTTTTACTCTCTAGTGCAGGAATATCAACGGCCAGGCTAAACTCATTCAGTTTTCGCTGCAAAGCATTCGCTGCATCATAGTTTCGCCCAAACTGCTGATCTTGCTTGAGTAACTCAGGCGCAGTCTTCACTATATCGGATTGGTATTGCGCAACATCAACTTCTAGCTGATCCTTGGTTTTTAACACATCTATTCCGCGTCTTTGTGCCTCGAGTTCAACCAATTGATCGTGTATAAGACGTTTATTTTCTTCATTCTGCCGTAATTGCAGCTCTGTATCTGCGATAGTTTTCAAATTGATACGTTGAGCATCTTTTTGTTTTAAATAGTCCTGTTGTTTGACCATCGTCCGTCGACTTAACTCCGTGTATTCCCCAACACAATGATCAATCCAGCCTTGCACATAATCTTCGGCATGAGACCGGGCTAATTCAAGGTTGCTAATTGCTTCTTTCAGGGAGCGTGTTTCTTCATCCATACTGTGGATGGTTTTCATCAGCTCTGAAACCTGACGAATATCATCCGTCAGATCCTTGGGCTCGAGCACTTCTTGAGAAACAAAATCGTTGATGCTCTTGACCGGCTTATACGCCATAAAGTTAGAAAATGTGCGTGCAGCATGTTTCGCTTCTCTGTCTGAAAGGGCGCCTTTCATGCCACGGAACATACCGTAAAGCCGACGTAAATAAGGCCCTTTCTTCTCATAGGCTTCTACAAGATCCTTGCCGAACTCCATACGCAACTCGTTGGCCAAGTCTGTAAAAGGCACAACATATCTACCATTGGCATCTTCCTTAACAAAATGGCTAAGTTTTAGCTCGGTGAAGGGTAATATCAGGAACTGTAAATCCTCCTGACGAGCTTGCTTCGGGGTATTGGCTTCATCCAGTCTTGCTCGTACGCACATCACGGCGGTAAACGCTTCTGCATCTTCCCCTTTTGTTGGGTGGAATACGCCGGCAACATACCCATCTGTCAAACGGGTTCTTGCATAGCTACCGTCATCACACCCCAGAATGTAAGATGCGAGTGTACGGACTTGTTTTCCGCCTCGACCTCGCTGAGTTGTTTCATCCTGCCCAGGATTGTAGGTGAACAGATTTTCATGGGCAGCGGTCATTAGTGATTGTAATCCATCAGCTGCCGTCGTTTTACCTGAGCCATTACCGCCAGAGAACAAATTTACAGGACCGAAGTCAAACTCCAAGTGAGGAATGTTTCCCCAATTAACATAGATCCCGCGTTTACAAAACATCTTCAATAAGCCCTTTAGTCGTTTCATCAGGATACAATTGGCTTAATACTTCGTCACCAACAAAACTAGTGATGCTTGGTTGAATGCTAATCCAACTATCCGCAGACTCAAACTCAAGCTCACTGTTAAATTGAATCAGCCTAAGCTGCCTCAACCTCTTAAATATACTTTTTCGCTCGCCAAGCACTTCTGGTAGAGAACGTTTAAGCAAGTTTTTCATGGCAATTGCCAAGCCTTCGACGGGTAGTAGCACACAACCCTTATCGTCCACCTGACCTTCTCGTAATGACTTCTCATATTCAACACGCAAGGTGAGAATGACGGCAACTTCCTGTTGGCTAGGTTTCGCTCTAAACCCAGAATTAAATGCATTATGTTCGTCATCTGGTAAGCCCGGTACCACGGCACCAGGAGGATAAATACGAATGAAGCAGAATTTTTTGTCGTGTTGGATCTTAACCTTCAAAACAGACAAATAATCTTCAACCAGATCAGTAACTTGCAGATAACGATCATATAGCCGGGTCTCTATTTGGCTTTCCTCACGGTTAATAACCCCATAATCCAGCATGCGTATCACCAACTCTGAAAACTCATTGGATGTAATGCCAAGTTCTTTGAGTTTCTCGGCAATCACGTCATCAAACATTTATATTTCCTACCTTATATGGGTGTCTCTGGTTTAAAACCTTTGGATTCTGCTGGTTTTTGCTCACTTAGCTCAATAGTAAATTCGTCATACATTTGATAATAATCAGAATTTTCAACCTGCTCGCCAGTGGGTTCCACCAAAAAACTTATATTCGAGCTAAGGTTATTAACAGCACCCACTTCGATTGCGTGCGCCATAGCCAATAAATCCTTTGCACTATTTATAGAAAGGTTTCGCGTCGAGATCTTTTGAGAATTATTTAGCGCATCAGCAACATAACTTCGCATCTCATCACTCTTAATAATGAAAGCTTGATCCAATAAATTTTGAATCATCAATTCCCGCTGCCCTTCTGCGTCAATGGTATAGTCGTCGGGAATGGATGAGTCCAGCATCGCCATCAGCTTTCGTTCTTGTAATCGTAACTGTCCGGGGTCGATCAATTGAAGTTTCATGGTCGCCATCACGTCAGCTGCATTATCAAGCCTTTGCTTATAATCATCGTCACTAAGATCACTGAGTTCCTGACAGACCTCTAGTAAATCATTGTTATGCTGACTGTTCATATAACTGAGCTGGCGGATAATGATATCTGCGCGTTTGGTAAAACTGTGCAAAGCTCTGCGTAGAGCCGGCAACATAATGTCAGCGGCATTACGCATACGACGTTCAATATTATCCAGAATATGCCAAAGATAGGATTCACTTTGTTCTTCACAAAGGTCAGGTACCGTTCGCCGCAATTTTATTTCGATATCCCGCTTAAACTCTTTACGCTTCCGTCTGATTTTCGTGATGACCTTGTTAATATCCTCACGATGTTTCTCCACGCTATCAGCTGACAATCGTACCGCAATATCTGGTTGAAAACGCTTTTCCATAAAATCAAAAAACTCATCAGTCGCCTTTTGGACCAACTGCTGGGATTCCACTTCCTTCACTAGCTCTCGTTTGCGTTCTTCAAGCTCTGATATAATATCGGTGAAATCAGTAATAATGCGTTCCGAGTATTCATAAGCATCTAAGAGATCATAGATATCTCCCTTATCTGAAAAAGCATTTAAGGAATTCAGGGTATTTCGGGTATTTCTATGGCGGGTCCTCACTTGATCTCTCTCTGACTCTATTAGCGCGAGGGCAAACACGCGTCCCATTCGAGTAAACGGAAAAGTAGATTGCAGCGTGGCGGTATCAACTTGCCGCTCAACCCAGCCAGCATCGAGCAACTGCTTAAGGACATAATTTGCCTGCTCGCGGTTATTCTTGAAACGGACTTCCTGCTCATCAACGCCAGTATCAAGAATTTGATTTTCTGATCGAACAAGCGCCTCTTCAATAATTTCAATGAGCTGTGTCCGATTAAGAGACTGCCCGTAATCTGCTGTTGTGCCATATTGACTTTGATAGAGTAAAGCTAGACATTGAACTATCTGCTCTCTGTACTTGCTAGTCAGTGGCTTAAAAAAATGCAAGCGTTCAGGGTTAAAAAACATAGAGCAAATCGGGGCTTTTACATAGGCTAGAGGAGAGGTTCTTAATATACCACGAACATCCGACAATTTCTGAAGACTGAATGCTTTCAGTCTTGCACTTAGCGCATTTGCTTTTTTGCAATTACAATGTCGATAACACCTGACGCTCGCCCCCATATATTGGGAGTATTGCCTTGATGCCTACCAAAATTTTTTCGATCCAGCCGGATAATAGAGACGTAAGATAAGTGAATATCGAAGTAATGAGACCTAGTATGCAACTGATCCGAATCAGCACAGCGCTGATCTTACTGTCGTTCGGATCACTGAGTTTCGGGTCCGCCTCCCAGGATCTCATTAAATGGCAAATTTGGTCAGAGGCGGCATTTAACAAGGCAAAAAAAGAAAATAAACTCGTCCTCCTTAACCTTGAAGCTGTGTGGTGCCACTGGTGCCATGTGATGGATCAAGAAACCTACAGTAATCCTGAAGTAGCACAGCTTATCAACCAGCACTTTATTCCGATTAAAGTCGACCATGACGCCCAACCAGATCTTGCCAACCAGTATCGAGACTACGGCTGGCCGGCGACAATTTTCTTAAACGCGGATGGTACCGATCTGGTTAAGCGAGCGGGCTATATTCAGCCAGCTAGCTTCGCTAAATTATTGCTGGCCATCGTTGCCGATCCCACGCCAGAGAGGTCAGCACGGCCGAAGATCCTTGATGCGTTTGCTCTTGAACCAACATTGGACCCAGCGATTTACCAAGAACTAGTTCAACGACATCAGGCATTGTTTGATTCCGTGCTCGGCGGGCTCAAAAGCAATCAGAAAACACTGGACCGAGATCATGTCGAATTTGCCTTGATGCGGGCTCGGCTCGGAGATGCATTTGAAGCCAATGTAGCCATGAAAACCATCGAGGCATCCTTTGCCTTGATAGATCCTGAATGGGGCGGTATTTACCAGTATTCAACCTACGGTGATTGGCATCATCCTCATTTCGAAAAAATCATGACATCCCAGGCGGGCTTTATGCGCATTTATGCACTCGCCTATCAACAGTTCAACAAAGAGGTATATCTCGAGCAGTCCAATGCCATTGTGGCTTATCTAGACGAATTTCTAAGATCACCAACAGGTGCTTTTTACACCAGCCAGGATGCAGATTTGACTCAGGGAGAAAAAGCGACGACGTATTTTGCTTTATCGAACAAGGCAAGACGCGCCCTCGGCATTCCACGAATTGATACCAACATCTACGCAAGGGAAAATGGTCTCGCCATAGAAGCCCTGACAGCCCTCTATGAAGCCAGCAACGATCCTTCCCATTTGGTCAGAGCCACGGCGGCTGCCTCAGAAATGCTGAGATCACATCAATTACAAAGTGGTGGCTTTAAACATAATGCTGCAGACAAGACCGCGCAGTATCTCGGTGACACCTTACACATGGGCGCGGCATTTTTACAGCTCCATAAGGTAACTGCAGATAGACATTGGTTAGCGCTGGCGGAAAACTGTGGAGATTATATTCGCCAAAATTTTAAAGCAGACACCGCTGGTTATCTAAGCGGGCTCACGCGGCCAGGGCTGCCCGTGCAAGCACTGCCAAATATTGAAGAAAACATTAAAACCACGCGATTCTTGAACCTTCTGGCTCACTACACTGGCGAGAAGGCTTTCCGTGAAGCTGCAGAACATGGTATGCGATACCTTGCTACTGCTGACATTGCCTTCGCTCGCATCGAAGACAGCGGCATTCTCATCGCTGCCCAGGAGCTGGCGAATCCGCCGCCCCATTTTACTATTGTCAGCAAAAAAGGTGCTACTGAAAGCGAAAGCTTATTCCAGATAGGAAGAAGCCAAGCCGGTTGGAACAAACGACTTGAATGGTGGGATATAAGGGAAGGTCCACTACGCAATCCAGACGTCACCTACCCAGCTTTTGACAAGGCTGCGGGTTATGCCTGTGTTAATCGCCTGTGTTCGACGCCCACATTTACAGATACCCGATACCAGGCGCTAGTGGATAAGATCACTGGACCTAAGCCTCTCTAGCTCTCTAGCTAGTTTCGGTCAATGATATTGTTTACAGCTATAATGGCAATCGTAGCGACAGTACATTTGTTTGGTAGCCGAGAGCACCATGGGGCAAAAAAACGGCGAGAGACAGTGAATAGTGTAATAGCCCATCCCAACCTAGGGATATAATAGGACCTGAGCAGAATGAATAAAACAGATCCCGCACAAGCGAACACAAACTTCGACCCTGTTGCAAAGGAGCAACAATTGCGCTCGGAATCCAATGCATGGGATACGAGCCGGATATTGGATGCCCGACCCGGCGACATTCCAGTGATCGATTTGCAGGATTATTTTACTAACCCTGATGAAGCAAAACTCAAAATGCTAGGCGAAGAACTTCGGGTTGCCTGTGAAACCGTTGGCTTTTTTTCCATTGTCGGCCATCAAGTCCCTCGCTCCCAGATAGGTTCGATGTTTGATTTCGCCAGCAAATTCCACGCGCTGGAGCTCGAAGATAAAAATGCTATCGCCATGGACCGCTCTGGCTGGCCGGTTGGCGGCATCGGTTACCTACCCGTAAAGCACCGCAAACTACCCTCACGCGACAAGGGCAATCTCAACGAAGCATTCATCGTCAAGTGTGACCATAAACTGACGATGGAGGACAATCAGTGGCCAAACGAGGAAACCTTACCCGGCTTCAGAAAGGCAGTAGAGGGTTACGCGACAGCACTCGAAAAGTTAGGCAAACGTTTGTTGCCGATCTTCGCAACCGCGCTGAAAATGCAAGCACACTTCTTCGACGAGGCCTTTGTATCACCATTGTTTCGGCTGCGTCTGACGCATTACCCGCCACAGCAAAATGTTGCCGACGACGAATTCGGTATCGCGCCTCACGTCGATACGAGTTTTTGCACGATCCTGGCACAGGATAAACCTGGCCTTATTATCTTCAGTGAGCCTCGCAAGCAATGGATAAAGGCGCCACTAATCGAAGACGCCTTTATCGTGAACTCCGGCGAGTTGCTGCGCACCTGGACCAATGATCGCTTCATCAGCGTTAAACATTTCGCCAACAACAATACTGGCGATCAGCCCCGCTATTCAATTCCATTTTTTTTAAATGCAAATTCGGACTATTGCATGACATGCATTCCCAGTTGCAGTGGAGAAGACAATCCTGCAAAGTATCCACCCATTTCCTACTCCGAAAGTCAGGCAGTCGTACAAGGTGAATAATTCCGCGTAACGATAGTCATGACTACTTGAATGAAATTTAGAAATTACCGTACAAGATACAGGCATACAAGTAAAAGCGCATAAGTAAAAGGAGCACAAGAAAAAATGAACGAAGAAACGGAAAAGCAACCAGCAGACAGGAGCGAAACTGAGATGGAAGCTACGCCTGTCAAGAAAAAGCCCAACCCTATTGGCCGTGTAATTTTTCTCGTCATAACAGCGCTGTGCTTCGCCTATCTTTATTATAGGCTCAATGGTGCGGCCGCTCGCGAGGGACTTAGTCTAGTTGAGTATATGTCTCAGGTGTTCGAGACGGTAGATTGGATACCCTGGCTGATATTGATGATCGGCTACTCCCTTTTCTATTTTGCTATTGATACCCTAGTCGTTACCAAAGCCCTAAATTGGTTTATCGCCGATATCAAATACAAAGACATTATGCCAATCCGCGCCAGCGCCTACATCATCTCAATTTTCAATGAGCAAGTTGGCAAGGGAGCGATGGCCTATTATCTGAATAAACGCGATCAAATACCTGGATGGGAAGTCGGCTCGGTAATGCTTTTCATGATGTTCTGTGAAGTTTATTACCTGCTTGTTTGGGCGACCGTGGGTTTCGCCGTGGGTGGCGACTCCTTGCCCGAAGTATTCGGTTTAATACCCTATATCGCCGCCGCCGCGACGGTCGTTTTCGTCATATGGATAGCCTACTTTCAGGGCATTATCCTGCCGAATAATAAATTTCGTGACCGAAGTGTGCTACACGCTTTTCGTCTCGCCAAACCCTGGCACTATGGTGCCTTCTTCTTACTTCGCTCTCCGGCGCTATTGGGCGCTATTGTGGTATACACCGTGGCGCTAAATCTCTTCGGCGTTGAGGCATCGTTTCTTACTTTGTTACCTTTTTTGCCGGTTATTTTCTTTGCAGCTGCTGTCCCTACCCCCATGCGGGCCGCGGCTATTACTTTCTGGGTCATTTTATTCCCGGAGAACGAGGGACAGATGGCAGCCTTCGGTTTCGTTCAGCATAATTTCTTTATACTGTTTAACGCAGCGATCGGTCTTGTCTTCTGGCGCAAAGCTCAACGGGATCTGTTTGGTAAATAACCGGCAATCTACTCGCTGCCATACGCCTGCTGCTGATTGTCGTAAGGGCAAAACAGTAGCAATGGCGATTGCCGGGCATCAAAAAGAAAAATTTCCAGTACTTTTGTCAAAAAGACAATACTGATTACCAATTTGATAGGTTTTGTACAGTCTTATATCCGGTTATCATGCGCCGTTCATCTACAACGGGTTATTTTTCGATGTTTATCGAATTGTAGTTTAAGGACAATTAATCAGTTTCAACCGATAAAACTTGATAGCTGATTCTTTAACATGCGCCGGCTATGAAACTTCCGCATGATTAGTGAAATTCTAGAACACCCATTAATAGGGGTCATTTCTGATCTCTTTACATTTACAGATAAAAGGAAAAGATTTTGAGCGACGAAAATTCAAAGCAATTACGAACGAATATTACTAGCGCTGGCAAATTAGAGCTTTCGATTGTGTCCGTGCCAATGCCTCAGCCTAAAGATGGTGAAGTGTTAATTAAAGTTGAAGCAACGCCAATCAATCCCTCCGATCTTGGTTTATTACTAGGGCCTGCGGATGTTTCTACCATGACCATTACCGGATCTGGTTTCGATGCTGTAGTGAGCATGGATGTGCCTGAAGCAATGATGCCTGCAATGGCTGCAAGAGTGGACAAATCACTACCTGCAGGAAATGAAGGTGCTGGTGTTGTTATTGCCGCTGGTGCTGGTGCTGAAGATATGATTGGTAAAACAGTTGGTGTAGCTGGAGGCGCAATGTACTCGCAATATCGGTGCGTACCTGCAGCCAGTTGTTTGGTGATGAACGAAGGCACCACTCCAGCCCAAGGTGCTTCTTGTTTTGTCAATCCACTGACAGCCCTCGGCATGGTTGAAACCATGAAAATGGAAAACCACACGGCATTGGTTCATACCGCTGCTGCATCAAACTTAGGACAGATGTTAGTGAAAATTTGTTTAGCTGACGATGTTCAACTGGTCAATATTGTTCGGAAAACAGAACAAGTAGAGCAGCTTAAAGCACTCGGCGCTGTATATGTTTGTAATTCTAGCGAACCCACATTTAAAGAAGATCTCGTCGATGCCTTAGTGGCAACCGGAGCGACCATCGCTTTTGACGCGACCGGTGGTGGAAAACTGTCCAGCCAAATTTTATCTGCGATGGAAATTGCCGCGAATAAAACCGCTGATGGACATAGTATTTATGGGTCAACTACCTATAAGCAGGTTTATATCTACGGTGGATTAGATCGTTCAGCAACAATCTTAAACCGTGCATTTGGAATGTCTTGGGGTCTGGGTGGATGGTTATTAACCCCATTTATCGGCAAAATTGGTATGGAAAAGTTTGGGGCATTACGTCAACGTGTGGCGAATGAAATGACAACAACTTTTGATAGTCATTATAATAAGGAGGTATCGTTAGCCGATGTACTCAGCGAAGATGCAATCAAATCTTATTCCAAGCAGGCAACTGGTGAAAAGTATTTAATAAAACCTCATATGTAACCATTATTTGGTAAATAAAAAAGCTCGGCTAGTAGCTGAGCTTTTTTATTTCTGTAGACACACTATCCCAAAATCAAAAAATCATAACAATGGCCATATTCTAGCGTCCTCTGGAGAATGTGACTTATACTGCCTATTTACTTTTACGGAAACTGACAATGCCAACACTTCACGGTTTTTCATACAGCAATTATTACAATATTCCAAAACACGTATTGCTTTATAAGGGTGTGGATTTTAACGAAGACCTTGTCTACCCAAGTGCAGACGGTTACAACAAGCTCAGCCCTGCACTCAAAGTCCCAAGCCTGACGACGGATGACGGCCATCATCTCTCAGAAGCCGCCGTGCTCTGCGAATACATTGAAGATGCGTATCCCAACAAGCCCTTATTTCCAACAGACCTTGTTAAGCGCAATAAGGTTAGGCAATTAATGCACATGTCAGAGCTGTACATAGAATTGCCTAATCGCAGGTTGATACCTTACAGTTTCAGCGATAAACCAGCCCCAGAACAACTGATCAATGAAGTGAAGAGCGTGGTTGATCGAGGCATAAATAGTATCAATGCTCTGGCAAACTTTGCACCCTGGACATTTGATAACGACTTCACCATGGCAGACATCTACTTGTACTACGTTTTGGCAGTCGCTGACATGGGTAGTCGAATGACAGAGATCGATCTAAACAGCCGCATCCCAGGTCTAGCGGAATGGCGAGTAGCCTTCGGCGCAGACCCTATCTCCCAGCGTGTGGCGGCGGACATGGATGCCAATCGCGAAGGATTTTTTGACTACATCAAAAGCCTAAGCTAAACCATCAAAAGAATAATAGGGGATAATGAGGGTCAAAATAGAGTATCTAATTAGGATCAGAGTAAAAATAGAGTAATTATTTATTTACCGATTAAAAGTATCCGTTAAACTAGGTAGGCCTAGTTCGGCCTTTTTGATTTCAGGATGTACACTAACTAAGTCTGTTTGGATTGCCCAATTTTCGACTGCTCATTCTCTAGGGTAGAGGATAGACGTCGCTGCTGTTCATCTAATTGCGGCAATAATACATTCAAACGTTCCGTGTCTCCTTGCTTACCTGCAGTTTCTATTTGTAATGCAGTCTCTAGAAGCTGAATGCAGCACATATTTCCCGCCACGCCTTTTATCTCGTGTCCTATCAACCCTGCCTGTTCTGCATCACCGTCTCGGACAACTTTATCTAGAGCACCAAAGAGATCAGGCATGCTTTTTAAAAATAGTCCTATGATGCGATTAACTTTTTCGGGTTTACCACCCATTCGTTTGTAGCAAGCTTCTCTATCCCAAATTTCTAGTTCGGACACTAGCCTATCGGAATGTGGCGTGCTTAGCTTTATCTCAGGTTGATCTGATCTAGGAGTGTTTACAAAGCTTACACTAGGCCCAGTTTGTTTTTCGGTGATATCCAAAGAATCTTCACTTTTAGTTGAACTGGCATGTGCGTCGTCGTCCTGTAGAACATCTACCTTTTCAGCCAGCTTTTTGGAGTCTAACCAAGAGACAAGTTTTTCTCGCAATAAATCTGGATCAATAGGTTTGGCAAGATAGTCGTTCATGCCAGCATTTATACATTTTTCCTTGTCACCCTTCATTGCATTCTCTGTCATCGCAATAATCACAATGCCTGAGTTTATTACATCAAAATCAGCACTACGAATATGCCGTGTGGCTTCATAGCCATCCATTTCAGGCATTTGACAATCCATTAACACAATATCGTAAGGATTTTCCCTTTCGAATCGCACGATTTTCTCAATAGCCATTCTACCATTTTCAGCCGTATCAGCTGTTAGACCTAATTTCTCAAGCATTCCCAGCGCTACTTCTTGGTTAATTTCATTGTCATCAACCAACAATATTCTAACAGTCGAAGGCAGGTCATTTTTTCTTGCTGCGTCCGGTGCTAGCGTAAAGTGATTACTCACCGTTTGAGGTCCTTGCAAGTCGGTAGTATTAATCCGGTTAAAAGCTTCGACTAACTCACTATTGCTGAAGGGTTTAGAAATATTAGTGAAACGGTTGAAATCCGAGAACATTTCTGGGTCGCTCATATCAGCATGATCCGGAAGTGGCATCATCAGAACAATACCCATCTCGTCAAAGCAAGCATTGCTTCGAATCGCTGTAGTCAACACTAGCCCGTCGATGTCCGGCATATCACCGTCAATTAAAGCGAAGCTATAGCCCTGACCCACGTGGTTGGATAACACCTTCAACGCGCTTGAACCACTGTCACAGCTCGTAATCACAGCACCCCACAGTTCTAATTGGCTGCAAAATACTCTGCGACTTGTAGAATTGTCGTCAACGACAAGAATACGACTATCTTTGATCTTATTGGCATGATTTTCCAAGGCCAGCAACGAGCCCCGCTTCAGTCTAGCTTGAAACTCAAACGTACTACCTTTTCCACGCTCACTAGTCACACTAATTTCACTGCCCATTTGCTCGCAGAGCTGATAGGCAATTGCAAGACCCAGTCCTGTGCCACCATATTTTCGCGTTGTGGACGCGTCTACTTGTGTGAAAGAATTAAACAACAGATCCATTTTATCTTCTGGTATGCCAATACCGGTATCTATCACATAACAATGGAAAATAACGATATCATCCTCAACCGCCTCCAAGGACGCTCTTATACAAACTTCACCCCTCTCAGTAAACTTCAAAGCATTACTAACAAGGTTTGACAATACTTGTTGTAGGCGGCCGGGATCACCTTTAGCCGTCCCATTATTAATCCCTGTAACATCCAATATCAACTCAAGACCTTCTTCGTCCGCACGTTGCGACATTATTTTTACAAAGTTATCCAGATGCTTATGCAAATCAAAATCAATGATTTCAAAATCCAGTTTTCCAGCATCCACTTTAGAAAAATCCAATATATCGTTGATCACGTGCAACAAGGAAATTGCGCTGGACCGCGCCAAACTGACATGCCTCTGTTGTTTTTTGGTGAGTTCACTACCAATCAAAATTCCAAGCATACCTAATATCGCATTCATCGGCGTTCTAATTTCATGGCTCATATTAGCTAAAAAGTCAGATCGAGCCTGCATGGCTTCATTGGCCTGATCCCTTGCCAGTATCAACTCTTGGTGTTTTCCTCAATTTGACCATTGATGAATCTCGATAAAAGCACTGCGATAAATACAAAAATAAAAATTAACACAAAAGTAATTGTCGCTATGATCTTTTTCATTTCATTCGCTGAATCTAGAATTTCAGCTTCTTGAATTAGCGCAATAAATTTCCAACTCAATTCAGGTGAAACAAATACGTTAATGAGATAATTAGTGTCATCTATCACCAAGCTTGAACGCCCACTATCAACATCATTAAGGTGCGAGAACAAACCATTTTCTACGTCAACAAATTCCTTAAAATTAAATTGAGGATGCTGACGGTCAACAAGGATTTTACCTGTATCCTCTATCAGCATGATGTATCCTGTTTTTCCCAGCTTAATTCGATTTAGCAGGCTAGCCAGTCCTTTCAAAGAAACATCCATTCCTTGAACACCAAAAATGGTTCCCCGCTCGTCACGGACAGCTTTAACCGTGGATACGATTACCGCATCATCGGGAGACCAATAGTAGGCATTTGTCCGAGCCATTTCACCGTTAGCATCTAAGGCTTTTTGGAACCACGGACGTAGCCTAGGATCGTAGGCATTCGATAATACCCGCTGGCCACTGTACATATCCGCCCTCAGTGTTGCCATAGTAGACATAGGCCAGATCTGGATGGGTTGCAGCAAAGTCCTTATACAAATTAAAAAGATTTGCTTCCTGCGAACTGTTTTGAAGGGGGGCAGACATCGTTTCTTTTTGTAAATGCATGAACGTGCTGACACCAGTTCGGGCGGCAGGTACAAATCGGTGATTAGCAAGATAGTTGACGTTTTTTTCAATCTCGCCAAAAAACAAAGTCAATGAACGATTTATCTGCTGAACTTCACGTTCATTAGACTCGGTAAAATGATCTATGGCCTGCTCCTGTGCACGCTGAATCATCAGACCTGAAACAATGCTCACCGGCAGAATTACTGCAGCGATAAACGCTACCACCAGCTTGTACGACATTTTCATGAATAATACCTACTTTATGGGCGGCACTATTCTAAAGGGCAGGTATTCTTGAGTTTTTGCACTAGGATCAAAATTAGGCTCTTAGTTCTAATCACTTTGTGTGACCCCAGTAAACATCGGATAAGCTTATCCTTCCCGAATATTGATCCGGATGAATTTAAAGCTACTTCTCACCGCTTACATCAATGATGAAGCCCTTTTAGGTACCTGGCGATCTATCGGCGTTTATTTCACCAGACTTAAGTGATTTTGACGGGTGCCCCGATGGGGAGAACAATTGGGGTACAAGAATTGACCTCAGCGTTGATTATGCCCTCTGGGCTTTTCTTGCAGCTGCCATTAAACCGAATAATTCGACCACGCCTGTCACTTCATTATCACCACGATATTCACGATAAAGCGTATCGACATTGACTGCTATGCGCTCGGCATCACCCCAATTGGCATAATCGCCCAATGCGATATCTTGGACGGCCTCGGTGACCGAAAGTCCGCCATCAAAGCGTTTACGAGCTTCTGTGTCGACATACTGTAAATATTGCGCGACTTGCCGAACCCCGTCTTTGTCGGTGATTGGACCATGCCCCGGTACAATTGCATCAACGTCCATCTCGCAAATCGTATCACAGGCTTTTATCCAGTTAGAAACAGGTCCAGCCCACATTAAAGGCGTGCCCTCGATGAACAAAATATCGCCTGTAAAAACGGTTCGATCAGATGGCACATGAACTAAAACATCACCCTGCGTATGAGCAGGCCCGACCTCAATCAGCTCAACCGCTTTGTCGCCAACCTTAAGATCAAGTTTACCGGAAAAAGTCTTGGTCGGAGCGCGCTCTTTAACATTATTAAAGTCAAACAAGCCAAAAATATCGCTTATATAAGCGCCGGTTTCGCCCATTTGCGGTGCCATTTGCATGAACTGAGCGAGGGTCGCAGCTGAGACTTCTTCCATTTCTTGCGCACTGGCTTTTGAGGCGATGATTTCAGCCTTGGGGCAGCAGCCATTGCCATGCGTATGATCGCCATTGGCATGAGTATTCACGACTATACCAATATCCTCGCCGTCTATTCCGCTAGCATCGCTCATCACAGCGAGCATATCTTCAGTAAGTTTGGCATCGAAAAGTGTGTCGACTAACAGCGATTGATCGCCATCGACGATCAGCCCCGCGTTTGACCAGCCCCAGCCGCCATCAGGTTGCAACCAAGCATAAACACCGTTGCCGATATCTTTCAAACCTTTTTCATATGTCCACTTCGCAGCCATGATAATACTCCATCTTGATTTCTGCTCGTTATGATGAATCAATCATTTGAAAAAACAAGTCTATTCCTGAAATTTAGTGTGAGGATTGATTGTGATTGACCCATCTTTAGAAAATGTAGATTATCTTCTCTATCTTCCCATCCTGCGTCCTAACGTTTTAGCTGGTTGGTGTAGCGATACTCGGCTATCACAAAGTACAAAGCTAAAACAAAAACACAAGACAAAATAGATTTAGGTTTATTCTCAAATTTTTACGGCTGAACACTTATATAAGTAAACATTAACCAGAGGGAAATATTTTCACCTACCACTTGGTAAGTCTTCAAGTCGCTGATATTCTGCTGATTTCAAACTCGGTTTTTCACTAGCATTTATGTTTCGCGAAATTCTAGACGTTGAACACTGAGTAATTGACCTTCACGACTCGCACCTCGGACCATTTTTGGAAACGCTTGTGTTGATGCTCAAGTAAATAAAAGCACATACAAACACACTATTAAACTCAACTTTATTACCAGTTAAACAGTTTAATAAGTACACTTTACATTCACATATAGATCACCCACTCATAACATCAAGAGATAAGAACATGATACTAGAGCCACTTGTTAGCGATTGCCCGGCCATCGTATACATTGATTTCAAAAGCCCTTATGCCTATCTTGCTGTTGAACCCACGCGCGAGCTTGAACGAGAGTTAGGCGTGCAATTCGACTGGCGCCCTTTTGTTCTGGATATTCCAAGTTATCTGGGTAGCGCACGCCTCGACAAAACAGGAAAAGTCGTCAAGCAAAACCGCAGTAATGAGCAATGGTCTGGCGTAAAATATGCATACTACGATTGCAGACGCTACGCGAGCCAATACGAGCAAACCATACGTGGCACCGAGAAAATTTGGGATACCAACCTCGTTGCCACTGCGATGCTCTGGGTTAAAAAATATGATCACGAATTGCAGCAACAATTTATCGACCTTGTTTACCCACCCTTTTGGAAGCGCGAACTTGATATCGAGAACACTACAGTAATTCAACACCTCTTAGATCAAATTGGCGCGAATGGGGCAGCATTCAGTGAGTGGGTAAGTGCCGAAGGTGAGGCTATAAATGTGAACCTACAAGCAACAGCTTTCTCCGCTGGCATCTTCGGCGTCCCCACATATGTTGTCGGAACGGAGCTGTACTTTGGACGAGAACACTTAAATCGAATACGTTGGCAGCTAACCGGCCAACAGGGAAGTGCTCCAGATATAGGTAATCCTCTACCAGCCATACTGCTAGAACAACCACAACCACCCGCCCAAATGACCATCGGTATAGACGATTCCTTAGATAGCCTGTTAGCTATCCCTCAGTTATTCAAGTTATTGTCGAAGTTTTCTGGAACAGTCAATTGGGTAAAAATTGAAACAAGAAAAGCTTCAAAGCCGCCACTACACAGTGACGACTCACGCAGCGCGCTGCACAAGCAGTGGCGTGAAAAAAACCGACTTCGAAACCTTGAACGCTACGATTCAACAGAGATCGCATCATTCAATTATGCGGACACAATAGATCAGCTTTTACAACAAAATCAAATTTCACTGAAAAAGGATGGACCAGAGAAAGTGATTCGGCCAGCAATGCCGGGTATCGTTATTCTTTTGGGGGAGGAGTTATTTATCGGGCGACAACACTTGCCACTCATTACTGCGCGATTAAATACAAGGGCTTAGACGTCGAAATTCCTAAGATGGGTCATCAGATCCTATCTGGCTAGTGTGCATCCATAAATACGCAATTCTTAAAAGCCCTGGTTCGAGCAACCGCGCTCGCATTGGCAATAATTGGGGTCGGAGTAGAATGGCACTTACTTGAGAATAAGTCTTTGATTAACAAATAGAAAATGGCCGACCTACCGGTTAAGCTTCAAGCTTCGAAACAATGCCACTCTCCCGGAGGTCGACCATGGCCGATGTGAGTTGTTCGCGCCTAAAGGTTCAACAAAGTCCTTTTCGAAAGCTCGCTGCAAAGCACGCTGATTGTCATAGCATTTTTAATATACTGACTTCAGATAGATGCTCAATCAAGTTGAGTCCTTGCTACCTGACCATCGAGAGCGGATTTTCCCACCAACAGAAACACGTTCGATGTTCGTAGCGCAAGTGCTCAGCCAGAATCGGTCTTGTCAAAACATTGTTAACCAGGCAATAACGAAGTCGTTAGTAAGCAGTCTAGAGCCCTGCAGTTCATCTACAGGCGGCGACTGCAA
Source organism: Flavobacterium sp. (assembly GCA_047616645.1). Classification (GTDB taxonomy): domain Bacteria; phylum Pseudomonadota; class Gammaproteobacteria; order Pseudomonadales; family Azotimanducaceae; genus JAHRVQ01. Next base: position 19,229 of record JBLHIH010000019.1, read on the forward strand.
AGCGAGACAAAGATTACCTGTTGCAATGCTTCAAACGCTCGCAAGATATATGGGTCGATCACTAGAGCAAGAAATCCCCTCATCCTGGCGCTGGTTTGGTCGCCGAGTACGTGTTGTTGATGGTACTTCAATTACGATACCAGATACCGACGCAAATCAAAGCGTTTATCCTTAGCAAGGTGGTCAAAAACCTGGTCTCGAATTTCCAATTTCTCGTTTGGTTGCGGTCACTGACCTTTGCTCTGGTGCCATATTGGACGTGGCTTTCGGACGTTTTATGGGTAAAGGCACTGATGAGCAAAGTTTGCTTCGTACACTCAACAGTTTATTTGAAACGGGCGATATTATTTTGGGTGATGCGTTTTTTCCAAGCTATATTCTTATGGCCGAAATGCTTGAAAAAGGCGTAGATATTTTGATGGAACAAATGGGCGCGCGTCGTCGAAGCGTTGATTTTGGATTAGGGACATCGCTTGGTGCACGAGATCACCTTGTCGAATACCGAAAACCCAGGCAACCTGATTGGATTGACAATGAGAGATATGAAGCAATACCAGATACAATTATTGTTCGTGAGTTCAAAGCAAAAGGCAAAATATTTGTAACCACATTGACCGACTCTACACTTTATTCAAAACAATCTATGACTGCCCTCTACAAGCGTCGTTGGGACGATTGAAACGAATATTGGCCAGATCAAGACGACCCTTGGAATGAATATATTAAGCTGTAAAACGCCGGAGATGGTTGTCAAAGAAATTTGGGTTTACATCCTCGGGTACAATTTAATCCGACTACTGATGGCACAGTCGGCTGCCATAACAGGTTTACGACCAGCTGGCCTGAGTTTTAAACATTGTCTACAATTATGGCTGAACTATCTCCAGCAAACTGCGACACTGGATGAAGCAAAGATTGTCCTACTACTGACTTTAATGGCGCAGCAGAGAATCGGCAACAGACCGGGTCGAATAGAGCCCAGGGCGCTAAAAATTAGGCCTAAGGCCTATCCGATGTTGATGATACCGCGAGCCGAGGCGAGGGAGATTGTTCGCAAAAATGGTCACCCCGTAAAGCTTAAGTAAGTGCCATTCCACTCCGACCCTAATTATTCGGTTTTTAACGCGGTCGGTCGCCTTTGATTGTGACTCTTTCCATGAGACGTTCATTGGGATAATAATCTGCGGCAGCGTAGTGCTGTGCAGCACGATTATCCCAAAAGGCAATGGAATTTTTGCGCCAGCGAAATCTGCATTGATATTCTGGTTTAGTAGCAGTGGCGAACAATTTCTTAAGTAATATTTTGGCTTCTGCTGTTGGCATCCCTTTAATACCCATGGTAAACAAGGTATTGACGTATATAGATTTGCGACCTGTGACTGGATGGGTACGAACTATCGGATGGGTCACATCTGGAAACTCCGCTTCATACTGCGCAAGGCGTTCCGGACTCGCCCCATCAAGTACAAGCTTTCTTCGAAGTGGCTCGAATGCATGAATAGCCTCACGCCCTTCTATCAATTGCTGAGTCTTTGTATCCAGTCCTTCGTATGCAGCTTCCATATTTGCAAACAGCGTATCTCCGCCAACCTTCGGTACTTTATGTGCAAACAAAATCGAACCTAGAGAGGGCTCTGGTCGCCACGTCACGTCTGAATGCCAGAATGCAGTACCCAAGGGTGGCCGATCTGCATCGTTATGCAATACCAACACTTCTGGAAATCCATCCTTCGGATTCACCGGGTGAACCTCCAAATCGCCAAACTGACGAGCGAAGGCTACGTGTTGAGATGTATCTAGTGCTTGGTCACGGAAAAAGATCACTTTATATTTAACCAACTGTTCAGATACCCAGGTAACCATTGCCTGACTTAAGGGTTTTGTCAGATCTAGACCAGAGATTTCGGCACCAATGCCTGGTGTTAGTGGATGAGTACCTGGCACAAATCTTCTCCGAGCGCTTTTGAGAGCATGATATTATGAATCGATGCTCAAGCTCAAATCTGGCGATTGGGTTTTGAATGCCGCCATTCTGCAAGCAAAGTGCGAAGCGCGCTGACAAAAGCCAGGGGCTGATCCAAAAAGAGGTGATGTTGTGCTTCCGGTATGCCAACAAAAGGTACGGATTCGTCTAGTACTTTGAACATATAATCTGCGATTTCCTGGGAAAATAAATAGGAATCCTCTCCGTATATCACACCCACTCGACATTCCAGCTTTGCTAAGTCTTCATGCTGCTTGTCGTTGAACTCAAACTTTTTAAACATTGTATCGTCAAATTTCCAAGTCCAACCCCCATCAACTTCCAAAAGACTGTGATGACCAATGTAGTCTAAAATATATTGGTTTTCGCAACCTTGAGGGGGCATCAAACGAAAGCGGTCGTGAGCAGATTTAAAATCAGCGTAAATTCTTTTGGGTTTAATAGGCGCTTTCCCAGGTTCTCTTTCCCATTTAAAATCGGGAGGTCGCACTGCAGAGTCAACCAAAACGATGCCCTCTAAGCGATCACGATAGCTTAGACCTGCCTTCAAGGTGAGATAACCACCGAAGCTATGACCAATAACCACAGTGTCATTTCCAAAACCACAATCATCCGCTACGCTCGCGATCTGTTTCGCAAATACATCGACGGTATAAGTCTCACAAGAATCGCTATCTCCTGCACCTGCCAGATCAATAGCAGCGACTTGATATTCGTTTATAAAGAAAGGGGCTATGAAATCCCACCAATGCGCATGAGCGCCATTTCCGTGTACAAAAATAAGACCTGGCTTTTTGTTCTTTTTTTGAACGTTTTCTGCACCCCAAAGAAGATAGTGAATATTGATGCCATCAACATCAACATTCTCATCTGTATATTTAGTTTCTATCGCCTTGGTAAACCAAGCGGGGTCTTTACTTGCCTCAGTGGACATACCTGTCTCATTTATAAAAAGTGATTGTCATTTTACGATAGCCTCACTCATCGTCACAAGAATATTCAGGGAGTGATGAGTGAATCATCACTACAGATAAAGTTTTTGTTGGATCTTCTTGTGAAAGATTCTTGCGAGAGATTCTTGTGAAAGCTTCTTGTGATATATTCCCGTGACAAAAAATGCCGCCTCTTTTTTTCACACTTCATAGGAATGCACTGCATGTTATTTAAGAACGCGATGATTTATCGCCTCACCAAGCCCTTTCAACTCAGCAGTGATGAATTAATCGAGCAATTAGAGTCAAGACGTTTTGTCCCCTGCACGGGTTATAAGCCCTCTAGTTTTGGCTGGGTTTCACCGCTTGGTAGATCTATGGAGGATGCACCCTTACTCCATGAAGTCGCTGCTTGCTACCTACTTTGTGCCAGACGAGAGGAAAAGGTCATCCCACCGACGGCCTTGAATGAAGCTATTCTTGAGAAGGTGGCTAAAATCGAAGCCGTTGAAGACAGGACTTTGCGGGCGAAAGAGAAAAGGAATATCAAAGAAAATACGCTAGCGGAGTTATTGCCCGGCGCGCTGGCGAAATCAAAACAGGTGTTGGGATACATCAGCCCCGCTGATGGCTTACTGGTCATCGGAACAGCATCTGCCCCTGAAGCCGAGCTTTTTATTAATTGTATTCGTGACTCGATAGGCAGTTTTACCGTTGTACCCCCTCAAGTAAAACAAAAGCCACAGGATATTTTTACTAACTGGTTACTAAGAAGAAAATTGCCGGAAAATTTTCAATTAGGCAATCAATGCGATTTGCTGGATATCGAAGAAACCTCAACAGTCGCTTGTCGACGACAGGACTTGGATGCAAGTGAAATTAGATCTCATTTAGAAGCAGGAAAAATTTGCACACGCCTTGGGATTTTATGGCATGGAGACTTAAGCATGTCGGTTGACAAGGATATCATACTGCGTCAAATAAAATTTGAATCCCAAACAGAAGAAGAGGAAAATTACGATCAAGATCCCATCGCAAAACTTGACGCGGAATTTGTCACCTTAAGTTTGGAATTTTCACGATTCTTGCCTGCCTTGTTTTCTGCACTCGGCGGAGAAACACTGCCCGGGGAAATCAACTAGGAAATCAGACTACGGTAATCCTGCCGCAGAGAATTCGACATCGATATATTCGACTCGACCTGTTCGACTTGCTGCAGCAGCCTTACCTGAAGCATCGGCAGTGGATATAAACAAGCGTTTCCCGTCTTCGCCGCCCAACATACAGGCATAAGCAGGGCGATGAGTCTCAACTCTATTTGTAATTTCGCCACCTTCTATGACCCTGACAACACAAGCGTTTACAGGGTCTGCTATCCAAATTCCAGACGCGCTATCCAAACAAATGCCATCTGGAAAATGGCGATCTAGGTTAGCCCATACTCGACGATGAGAAAGGCCTCCAGCCAAATCAATATCAAAGCATGTGAGTACTTTTCCAAAGGTCTCGGCAATAATTAGATTCGTACCATCTGGCGTAATGACAGCCCCATTGGGAAAACTGAGATCTTCTGCTGCACAACTTACCCTGCCATCAACATCGACTAATGCCAGCTTCGCCGGTTTTGGAGGCAGAACACCCCCTTCAATATCTGACCCAAAATTACCAACATAGGCACGACCTTTGGCATCGACAACCATATCATTACAGTCAAAAGTCGCTATCTCGCTTAAGTCAGCATGGACCGATAAAGTGCCATCGGCCTCCTGTCTTAATAGTTTTCTATCCAGCATAGATACCATTAACAAACGACCATCCGGTAGCCAACCTAATCCTGAGGATTGATTGGGGACCTGAGCTATTGTTTCAACATTGCCATCAAGATCAACCGCCTCAACGACATGGCGATAAAAATCAGAATAATAAAGCCGATTATTGTGCCATCTTGGCCCCTCTGAGAATGAAAGGTCGGCGACAAGCGTAATTAATTCCATAAAATCTCCTAAAACATCATTTTCCAAGCTTCTAAACTACGGACGCGCATATAGACGTTGACTTTTTTTGTATCGGACATGCTGGCACTGGGTACATCCGCGTAATTGTGCCCCGGCAGCAAAATTGTATCACCCGGCAGCGATGCGAGTTTTTGAACACTGTGGTACATGTCTTCAGAATTTGACCCAGGTAAATCCACTCGTCCACAGCCATTGATAAACAAGGTATCACCAGAAACTAGCGTATCTTTTATTCTAAAACATTGAGAACCGGGCGTATGTCCTGGCGTATGAAGAAATTCCACATCAACTGAACCAATAGTGAGCTTATCTCCTGATTCAACTTTAACGATATCACTATCAGAGATACCGGTTACCTTTTTGACGCCCGCAGCTTCTAATTTATGTACGTAGGACTTTACGGATCGTTTTTCCAGAAGATCAGCAACACCCTCAACCGACTTACTGCCAAATGAGCCACCGCAATGATCAGGATGATAATGTGTAATCAACGCTGACGTGAGCGTATATCCACGCTCATCAATAATATTAAGCAAGCTATCTATGTCCCAAGCCGGGTCCACGATCGCAACTTCCCTTGTGCTCTTAGAGCCGACAAGATAAGTAAAATTTTGCATGGGCCCAATTTGTATCTGTTCAATGATCAACTCATCATCCATATTAATTTTCCACTTTTAGCTGAAATATTTCAAAATACTACCATCATTATCGAAGGAAGTTTTGGTATGATGCGAGCGTCAAAATTTTTGCGAATATTTTTAGGTTGTTCTTATGTCAGATATTGTTATTAAGTCCGCGCTTAAAGGTGATATTGCCGTTGGCGAAACTGTCACAGTTAAGGGTTGGGTTCGCAGTAAACGTGATTCTAAAGCCGGCATCTCTTTTGTTGCCGTACATGACGGGTCATCCTTTGATGCCATTCAAGCAGTTGTACCCAATGATCTACATAATTACGAGGATGTGTTAAAAATCACAACTGGCGCCGCCGTCATCATCACAGGTGCATTGGTGGTTTCTGAAGGAAAGGGTCAATCGGTTGAAATTCATGCAACAAGCGTAGAGATTGTTGGCTGGATCGACGAACCTGAGACTTATCCCATTGCTAAAAAGCGACATACTTTTGAATATCTTCGAACCGTCGCCCATTTACGCCCTAGAACCAATACCTTCGGTGCCATCACGAGGGTAAGAACTACCTTAGCAAATGCTATCCACAACTATTTCTTTAATAAAGCGTTTCACTGGATCAATACGCCCATCCTCACCTCCAGTGATTGTGAAGGTGCAGGAGACCTTTTCCGCGTCAGCACTTTGGATATGACCAACCTGCCAAAAACCGAATCTGGTGCTATTGACTACTCACAGGATTTCTTTGGTGGTGATGCTTTCTTAACCGTATCGGGTCAGTTAAATGTTGAATCCTATTGTTTGGCGATGTCAAAGGTCTATACCTTTGGTCCAACTTTTCGTGCAGAAAACTCCCACACGAGTCGACACCTGGCAGAATTTTGGATGGTAGAACCAGAGATTGCCTTTGCCGATTTAAATGATAATGCTGATCTCGCAGAAGACTTGTTACAAAATGTATTACAAAGCGTACTGGATCATTGCGAAGACGATATGGCTTTTTTCCAACAGCGTATAGACAAAGAAGTTATTAATAGAGTGCGCTCTGTAATTGATAATAAATTTGAGCGTATGGAGTACACAGAAGCCGTCGACATTCTCAAAAAGAGTGGTAAGAAATTTGAGTTTCCTGTTGAGTGGGGCCTAGATCTACAATCAGAACACGAACGTTATCTAACGGAAGAACATGTTGGTCGGCCAGTCATCTTAATGAACTACCCAAAAGACATAAAAGCCTTTTATATGCGCATGAATGACGACGAAAAAACAGTCGCCGCCATGGATGTACTTGCACCAGGAATTGGTGAAATTATTGGTGGCAGCCAAAGAGAAGAACGTCTTGATGTACTGGATAGTCGAATCAATATGCCAGGTCTCGCTGAGGAGCTGTGGTGGTATAGAGATCTACGTCGCTACGGCACAGTTCCCCATGCTGGATTTGGTCTAGGATTCGAAAGATTGCTCAACTACATCACGGGCATGGAAAATATCCGCGATGCTATCCCCTTTCCAAGAACGCCAGGCAGTGCACCTTTTTAAGCAAGCAGTACATTAAGAGCCGGTTCCAAAAGCCAAGTTTCACAGAGCATTCTCATGTATGCTATACACTCAGCCGCTGCACAGCGGTACATTCATTTTAAAGGAAGTATGAAGTATGTTTAGTCACATTATGGTCGGAGGAAACGACGTCTCGGAGTCCAAAACATTCTACGATGCAGTACTTGGCACACTGGGTTATGAGGCAGGGATTATAGATCCTAACGGTAGATGTTTTTACATCACTCAGACCGGTATTTTTTCAATAAGCAAGCCGATTGATGGCGAGCCTGCCGGCCCCGGAAACGGAAGTACTGTAGGATTTGCTGTAAACGATAGTGCAGCAGCGGATGCATGGCATGCAGCGGGTATTGCCAATGGTGGAACCACTTGTGAAGACCCACCAGGTGTACGAGAAGGCGCAGCCGGAAAAATGTATCTCGCCTATCTGCGTGACCCTTCTGGAAATAAAATATGTGCATTGCATCGCATGTAAAAATGGCCACACTCTCGAATAAAAGGTCTGACAAAATAGACTTGGAATTTACAACTAGTAAAATAAAGGATGAGTATATCATCTTGCATCATGATCGCGCCGCTACTTATATAAAAGGCGCGAGGGCACAAAAATTCGAAATGAATATGGAAACACTGTGTTTTGCTGAACAACAGCAGCTTATGGCAAAGTTGACAGGCAACTACACACGTGGAAATGAAAAATAAGGTTGTCATCATTACAGGAGCAAGCCGTGGTATAGGTGCCGCCACGGCATTGTTATTTGCTAAAAAAGGTTTTGATGTTTGCGTAAATTACCTTACCCACGAAGAAGCTGCACTTGACATCAAAAAACAAATTGAAGAAATGGGACAACAAGCTATAGCGGTTAAGGCAGATGTCTCAAAAGAAAGTGAAGTCATCCGGTTGTTTACCGAAGTGGATAAAAATCTAGGAGATATTCAATCTCTTGTCAATAATGCCGGCATCCTATTTACGCAAAGCCCCCTTGCTGGCATGTCAGAAGAACGAATTAACAAGGTATTCAATACGAACGTGATAGGTTATTTTCTTTGTTGCAAAGAGGCGATAAAAAGAATGACTTATCGGGGAGTTGGCGGCACCATCGTCAATGTATCCTCCGCCGCATCCAGACTAGGAGCACCTGGAGAATACATAGACTATGCCGCATCAAAGGGTGCGATAGATACTTTGACGATTGGTCTCTCTAAAGAAGTGGCAAGTGAAGGTATAAGAGTCAATTGCGTTCGACCAGGCTACATCTATACAGACATGCATACTGACGGCGGCGAACCTAATCGAGTCGATCGGCTAAAACAGGACTTGCCCATGCAACGCGGAGGTCAAGTAGAAGAGGTAGCGGCCGCAATCTATTGGCTTGCTTCAGAAGAATCCAGCTATACCACCGGCTCTTTCACAGAAGTCGCGGGCGGCAGGTAAGCATGCCCTCTTTTGAAATTCTTCTTGCTTTTACAGCTGCTGCTCTGCTGATGAATATCTCCCCAGGCCCCTCTAATTTGTATGTCATGGCAAGGGGCTATTGCTCAAGGTATGAAAGGCGGAATAGTAGCCGCGTCAGGGCTAGCTGTAGGAAGTTTCTTCCATGTACTAGCTGCGGTTTTTGGTCTTTCCGCAATCTTTCAGCACTCACCCATTTTGTATTTTATGATAAAAATACTGGGCACGTTCTATCTCATTTATCTGGGGATTAAACTTTGGAGAAACAGAACAAACAATGCATCGAATAATCTCACTCATCAGAGGGACACGCCAGAACTGAAGAACTTATCATTAGTGACGGTCTTTAAAGAAAGTATCATCGTCGAAATCACCAACCCAAAAACTGCGTTATTCTTTATTGCTTTTCTACCCCAGTTTGTTGACCCAAGTATCGGTTCAGTTACGCTACAATTACTTACCTTTGGCATAATAGTCACCTTGTCGGCACTTCCTTGCGATTTGCTAGTAGCTTTTTTTCCGACAAGGTAGCACGTTACTTAATCCAGAATAAAAATGCTCACATTATTCAAGATAGCGTTTCAGGTTCGATTTTTATCGGTATGGGAACTTTTATTGCAGTAAATGAAGCGTTCGAAGGATAGTTAAATTAAGGTGTCTTTTAAGCATTAGTGTTCTTCGATGAAATAAGCGATCTGTCTTGGTTTAAATCTTTAGAGAAAGGACCATATCAGACTATTTTGAATAAGGAGGAACACACAGATCACAAAGGTTAGATAATGATGAATCCAAGAATTGAGAATATGCCTCAAAGATTGTTGATTGGCATAAACATGGAAATGTCCCTTGCCAATAATAGGACAGCAACACTTTGGCAAACCTTTATGCTCCAACGAGGCAAGATAAAAAACAGCGTGGCCGCTGAGCATATATCAATGCAGGTTTATGGCGACCATACCGGAGCATTATTCATACCTCTTCTTACCTTCACCAAATGGGCAACTGCAGAGGTATCAGACATTCCTTCAAAAATGGACTCTTACACTTTAACCGAAGGCCTTTACGCTGTATTCATTCACAAGGGGCCCGCCAGTGATTTCGCCAGAACCATGCAAGAAATATTCGAGCAATGGCTACCCAATTCAGAATACGCACTAGATGACAGAGAACATTTTGAAATTCTACCTGAAGGCTATCAACCGATGGACCCCCAGGCGCAAAAAGAAGTTTGAATACCGATTAGGAAAGTGAAATAAATCACTTTACTAACCCACTTTCCTAACCCACTTCGTCTTCTACATATTTATTGCGTATCATAGGGATAATCCTAAAAGGTGGACCCTGCCTTAAGAGATGACCATTTTCCATTTCAATGATAAGATCATAGTGCTCAAGGCTTTCGAGCCTATGTGCTATCGTGATAACCGTTTTATCTCTTAACACTGTTTTCAACAATCGCTGCATATGCTCATCAGTTTTTCTGTCAAGCGAACTCGTGGGTTCATCCATTAAGATATACTGCTTGTCCAACAATACTAATCTGGCGAGGCACAAAAGCTGGCGTTCACCTACACTATAATCCTTGCCGCCTTCCAAAACCTCAGCATCCAGATCAACTTCTAAACCAACGGTATCTAAAGCTTCTTTCAATATGTCATCCGGAAGATCACACAACTCACCCATTAAGTTAAAGCGAATGGTGCCCATAAAAAGATAAGGATCTTGAGGTACAACACCAAAGTGTCGCCTCAGTGCATTTACATCAACATCAAAAACCGAATGTTCGCCAATGCTAATATCGCCGCTATGGTGATAGACCATTCTAAACAAAGCTTGCATCAAACTAGATTTACCGGCGCCCGTTCGACCTACAATACCCACTTTCTTACCGCAGGGAATGGTCAACGATAACTCATTGAGTATTTCTACGGTATCTTCACGGTAGGACATTGTATATTGATCAAATACAATATCGCCATTCAGGCGACTTAAGGGTTTGTTTCTAACATTATCAGAGCTTACCTTATGCACCTTTGATTCCTGAGTGCTTTCATGAGGTAAATCAATCATAAAAAACGCTCGGCGAGCATGAGAGGCAGTTTCCCCCAAAAACGACATATCCCAGGCGAGGCCAAAAAATACATTATTGAGATTAAACACTGCAGTAATCACTACCGCTGCAAGTGTAAAGCTTAATACACCAGTATGGAGACCATAAACAATAAAGCTATAAACAACTGCTGCGTAGAAAGCAGAAATTAACCCCATCCACAACATTCCCCAACTCATCAATTTGCAATAGAACAATTGAATGTTCATAGAATCACCAAAGGCTGCATAAATCCTTTCCAACAAGTTACTCTGCTTATTGTACAAATTAAATATCGTTCGCCCCTCAATCAAATCGGTCTCACGATGTAAGGCTTCTCCGATCTTAACGGCGCGTATTTCCCTCGCATGGCTCATCATGGGAGCAAGTTGAGACTGTAGTAAAACGTAGAGTAAAACCACTGGCAAAATCAACATGCCCGCCACGGGGTTGGCCAACATAATAAGAACGCCAACACAAAAAACTTCTATCAGCCCATTGACTGTATCGCCAATTGACATCACCCCCTCTAGTCGCAGAACGCCATAATCTCCAACCAACCGGTTAATCAATCGACCAGAAGGGTTTGAGTCAAAAAAAGTAGTCCTTACTTCGCTGATGGAAAACATCATATCCGACTGAATAGTTTGGGTTGACCACTGGCCCGCCAACTCAAATGCAGACCAGGCAGCGACACGACAAAACATGGCGATAACGGTAATCATCACCAGTGTTGAAAGTGTTGCCGGTACTATTATCTCGGCTCCCAATATGTCGTGTTGTACATTACAGCTTGCGGCGCCATAACAATTGACCATTTCCCCCACTAACCATAGAAAATAAGGTGGCGTTGCTGCAGCAAAAATCATGAACAGCAATGTAGGTATCAGTATTTTCCTTAACAGCGTTAAGGTAGCCATAAACCTTCTAAGTGTTTTGATATTGTCTTGTTTTGCGCTCACCTCTTCAGGTGTAACAAAGTTTTTATGTTCCATTTTGGTCTTCCTTTTTACTTCCCGTCTCTTTTGCTTCTCTATTATTTGCTTCTTTACTATTTTGGGCGTCATCACCCGCCTGTAACTGACGGTTAAATTCAGAGTCCGTTTTATTTATTAGAGATTGAGGGCTTCCATCCTCTATGACACACCCCTTATCCAAAACTAGAATCCGATCAGTCTTATTAAGCTCGCCCAGGCGATGACTACAGAGTAAAAACCCTTCACTATTTGACAACAGTGTTCGCATCAATGCTGACTCGGTATCTGTATCCACCGCACTAAGTGGATCATCCAAGACCAAGTACGGTCGCCCGGAATATAGGGCCCTGGCCAAATTGACTCTCTGTTTCTGTCCTCCAGAAAGATTGACGCCCGTCTCTCCGATTTCTTCCGAGGTGCCTGCAGCCCAATGACCAATATCTGCCTCAAGCTCCGCCAATCGAATCGCCCTCATCACATCCTTATCTGTGTGGGCAGTATCTAGAGATACATTGACGGCTAAAGAAGTATTGGACAAATACGCCTCCTGAGGCATATAGCCCAAATGGGCACGAAAAAGGTGGTAGACATTTTTATGCCAAAGATCCACGCGTTCTCCACTAGACAATTCGACCATGATTTGTCCGGAAGTCGGTTTTATTTCCGCACATACCAACTTCAATAAAGTCGATTTCCCAGAACCCACTCGACCGATCAGACTGACGCGTTGACGCAAATCCACCACTAAATTGACCTTGCTTAGCGCATCACCTTTTTCTCCTTCATAAGCAAAACCTACGTTCTGAAAATGGAGATTTACTGGCACTGGATTGGGGCCCAGGTCCTTAGTGACTGGAAGTAAATCGTCAACAATATCTCGATGCAAAAAAAGTGCATTAAGACGATTCACGCAAGCAGAAGCAGAGGCATAACTAATAAAAATATCCGGCAACCATCGAATATAAAGTGTAATGTGATTCAACATCCAGATACTGGCAAAAATCTTCACTAAATCCTGCTCTCCTCCAAGTATCTGGTTCGCAGCAATTAGCGTCACAATAGGAAATAGCCACCAAGAAACACTCACACCAAAGTTAATCAGATTGACGCCATGTTGTTTTGTTGACTCGATGACCAGCTGACGAACATGAGAACCTACTCTTGTTCGCATCAACGCTTCCCATCCAAGAAAACGCAGCAGCCGAACATGGGTTACCCATTCACCAATAATGGTGGATAAGGTATCTTCTTCTTGCTTAATAAGCTCTTCCTGGCTGTGAATATATTTCGCTAGCCAAAATGAAAGGGGCATTGCCCCAAAACCAACAATGATAGAAATGACGCCAGGTAAGCCCATGTAATAAACAATCATTGGACCCAAAATTAGTAAGGCCAAAATACAAGGAAGACCGTTCCTAGCAATACCATGGAATAATTCTCCAATTCGATAGACATCAGACGAAATAAGCGTCTTCAGATTACCTGTCGAAAAATCATTGGTGGAAAGTTGTCCCATTCGAAGCAACTTTGTATTGACTCGCAAGGTGACAAAGGTGCGCGTATTAACGAACAATTGACTTTGGTACAGGGCATTCCATGCATTTATGATCTTCAGAATCACTTGTATGATTGTATAGAAAATGACAAAACCAATTGACGCCTCTACAGTATTTGATTCATCCAATATCCACTCGCTGGCGAGTACCGCAATAAGCACCAGCACCGTCATCACCGCTCGACCAAATACTAATAGGCTAAGATGCTTTTTATAGGTCTGAATAAAATCCAACCAGAAATTTCCCGTCATCAATACATCCGGATTCTCTTGCCGCATCTTGTCAAATTCTGATTGAAGCTCTGGACCCATTTTTTGAGTCTGCACTTCGGTTGTTGCTAAGAAATCTTTCCGTAGTTTTGCAGGGTTTGCAAATACTGCTATGTCAAACATGACAAGCCCCTCTATTTAGTTAACTATTTCGAGGCAAAAAAAAACCCCGGTGACCTATGTTGGTCTTCCGGGGTTCTTTGAACTTTTCCGGAAGGCCTCTACTCACCTTCCGAAAACAATTGAGAATTCGTCAGGTTATGGGAATACCTTTTGCTGTGTCTTTAAACGATCTCTTTTCACATACAGTTCCATAAGAAGAATCATCACCGCTAACAACAGCACCTACTGCATACGCAGAAGACAGGCGCAGGTATCCTAGGAGCGGATGATTTGTTCCCCTATTAAATACTCGAATGATTGTTTGAATGATTTCCATATTGATTGAGATCAGTAAATGTGGGCGATATAGTATGCCGATTACGATTATTTGCAAGTAATTTAAAAAAACAGGCACATAATCGTAATCAACGAAGATGTAAGGGGCCCGCCTTCCATCCAGAAAGCGTGTGACAATCACTGCAAAAGCATAATAAATCCCACGAAGGCTTGCTAAAAAAGCTGACATAGGTGGTTTTTACAGTGAAGCGCATCATGCCGAATACTTAAATGCTATAATCAACTTCCTTGATCAAAATACCGAAAAATTAATGAGTAAGGAAGACCAAGCGACAAACTATAGTAGCTATTTACAACTAGAGAAAATACTTAAGGCACAGGAACCCCGTTCTCAGGATCATCCTGATGGCGCTGAACATGACGAACTATTGTTCATCATTATTCACCAAGTATTTGAACTCTGGTTCAAACAACTATTACATGAACTAGACTTTGTCTGCAAACAACTGCACACAGGGGATCTTGGGCGCACCTTACATGTACTAAAGCGTGTTCGAAATATTATAAAAGTAATGGTCTCTCAAGTAGATGTTATCGAAACGATGACCCCATTAGATTTCAGTGCGTTTCGAAGTCGCCTGGATTCTGCGAGCGGCCTTCAAAGCGTCCAATTTCGAGAGATAGAATTTACGCTTGGATTTAAAAGGGCCTCAGTGCTAAGTCGTTATTCCCCAGATAGTGATCAATACCAACATTTAAAATCAAGACTCGAAGCCCCAAGTCTTTGGGACGCATTTTTAAGTTTTGTTGCTGGACGGGGCTATTTAGTTCCTAAAGAAATATTATCTGTGGTGACGCAATCCGAAATTGTAGCAAGTGATGCCATCATTAAAATTCTTGAGGAAATCTATCACCACGATCCGAAACTAACGCAATTATGCGAATCACTCATTGATCTTGATGAAGGTATTCAAGAATGGCGTTACCGCCACGTTAAGATGGTTCAAAGAACCATTGGTATGAAACAAGGTACCGGTGGTTCAGATGGTGCAAAATACCTAATGGCGTCTTTGGACAAACCCATTTTTCCAGATCTTTGGCAAGTGCGTATGAGCTTATAAATGATGTTAAAACAATTCGATGAATTTAATATCACCGAGCATTACCAAGCATTTTCAGTAAGCGAAAGAACCTTGTTGACGGGCCATTCTCATCAAGCATGGCCTGATTGTGCACAGCAAGGTATACAAGAAGCGTGGCATGATGCGGCAACCTCTGTGGACGATAAATGGGACAAAGCCTTTGAGAAGGCAAATAAGCTTAAACAGTTTTACGCTGAATTAGTCGGAGACGCATCTCATGAAAATTATGTCTTGGCTCAAAATACCCATGATTTACTTATTCGTTTTCTTTCTGCACTCGACTGGAAAAAAACAAAACGAATCGTCACGACAGATGGTGAATTTCATTCAATGCGCCGACAACTTAGTCGACTTGAAGAAGAAGGTGTAGAGATAGTTCGCGTTCAAGTTTCCCCATTTGAAACTTTATGCGAGAGAATAAATTCAGAAATCAATGATAATACGACATCAGTGATGTTGTCCGCAGTCATGTTTAAAAATGCCTTGATCATTCCAAATTTAGCACTACTGGGAGAAACCACTACGCGTATGTCCATCCCACTATTGGTGGATGTTTATCATGCACTAAATGTTGTTCAATTTGATGTAAAAAACAATGGGCTCGACAATGCATTTCTTGTCGGTGGCGGCTACAAATACTGCCAATTTGGCGAAGGAAATTGTTTCTTGAGGATGCCAGATCTCTGCGATCTTAGACCAATAGTTACTGGATGGTATGCAGAATTTGGAGAAATAGAACAAACATTGGATCTTGATAAAATGCAATACCCACGAGGTGGCGATCGCTTTCAAGGAAGTACTTACGATCCTACGAGCCACTATCGTGCTTGTGCTGTCATTGATTTTTTTAAGGAACATGATCTCACACCCAGTTTTTTGAGAGCACTTAGCCAACATCAAATCGGTATTCTTAGAACGAGCTTCGATGAACTACATTGTGACAAAGATGTTATTGCGCGAATCGATGTACCGCTCGACGCCATTGGTGGGTTTTTATCACTGCAAACAAATCGAGCGGCTAGTATTCAAAAATCACTTAAAGAGAAAAATATTTGGACTGACCAAAGAGATGGATTCTTACGATTGGGCCCCGCACCTTACCTGAGTGACCTTCAACTTAAAGATGCCATCTTGGCCTTGGGTGAACTGATATAAGCACAATAGAACCAAACAAACAGACTGTTCTAGCCCATATTATCGAGGTGCTTGAGCGAATTTTGTTAAATGCCTCAAGGGCCGTGGACCAAGCTCACGCAACAGCAACCCATAGTGAAAACGTTGCTGAGAATAAATACGATACATTGGGCTTAGAGGCCGCCTACCTTGCACATGGTCAATCAAAAAGAGTACTGGAATGCCAACATGAACTTGAAGCGTTCAAAAAACTCTCAACCACCTCACTGACAAAAGACCAGGCAATATGCCTAGGCTCTTTTGTCACCTTAAGTTTTGGTAAGATACATAGAAGCGTATTTATTGGTCCCGGCGCAGCAGGATTGAAAGTACACATTAACAACACTGAGTTAATTGTGATCACGCCGTCAGCGCCATTAGGGAAACTACTGATTGGAAAATATCTGTTTGATGAAATAGACATGGTAGTCGATGGAATCAAAACCACATACGAAATCTCACACTTTTACTGACAGCGCGCCATCTCGTTTAAACAGCATCCGATTGATTCTCTGGTTGTGCATCAATGAACGCCCGCAAGGTATTACAATGTTGCCACACCCTGCTCAACTTAAGATGTTGAGACATATCATATTCAATTCGAATGGCATTATAAATCTGAGGAATCAAAACCGCATCAGCCATTGTCGCAGTCTCTCCTAAAAGAAAATCACCTCCATCTGCCCTTTCTTCTAAAGCATTAAAAGTTAGCTTTAACCAATGGACTAAATAGGCTTTTTCCTTTTCAGTTGTAACGCCGAATTCATTAGTTAGATATTTGCGAACGCGCAGATTATTCAAAGGTGAAGCGTCACAGGCAATGTCGTAACACAGAGCTCTAACCTTTGCCCTTTTCCCAATATCTGATGGTAGCAGTGCCGGTTCGGGAAACTTCTCTTCTAGATACTCCATAATCGCCATGGATTGATTTAGGGTTACATCCCCGTCGACAAAAGCAGGTACCAAAGCACTGGGGTTTATCTCTAAAAAGCCTTCGCTATATTGTTGGCCGCCATCTTGAACAAGATGAATAGTCTCACTATCCCAGTCCAAACTTTTTAAAGCAAGGAAAATTCTGACTCTATAGGAAGCAGATGATCGCCAGTAGCTATAAAGTTTCATACTTCACAACTTTATTTTCAATGCTACCGAAAATATCATTCTCTTGTTCATCAAACATTTCAATACGAACGATGTCGCCAAATTTCATAAATGACGTAGTGGGTTTTCCATCGGTTATTGTCTCTAACATTCTAATTTCCGCCAAACAGCTTGAGCCAGCACTACGATCATAATTGGAAACCGTACCTGAACCAACTATGCAGCCAGCACCCAGTGGCCGAGTTTTTGCCGCATGGCTAACCAAGGTAGGAAAATCAAAGGTCATATCTACACCTGCATTTGGCTTGCCAAATAGATCATTATTCAAATGAGTCACCAAGGGCAAATTTAATCGGCTACCGTCCCATGCCTCACCTAATTCATCTACAGTAACAGCAACCGGAGAAAATGCGCTTGATGGTTTTGCTTGAAAAAAACCAAACCCTTTTGCTAATTCTCCGGGAATCAAGTTTCGAAGGGATACATCATTGACCAGCATGAACAACTTTATAGAGGCTGCCGCATCCTTTAGAGACGCACCCATCGCAACATCACCTGTGATAACAGCAATTTCAGATTCAAAATCTATGCCCCATTCCTCGGAAGACATAGTGATATCCCCACGCGGCGCAAGAAAGGTATCCGAACCACCTTGATACATGAGGGGATCAGTCCAAAATGTATCTGGCATTTCAGCGTTACGGGCCTTTCTGACAAGTTCGACATGATTAACATAGGCACTACCATCGGCCCATTGGTAGGCTCGTGGTAAGGGAGACAGAACCGCGTTTTGATCAAACGCTATCGTGTCATCAAGCGTCCGTTTGTTTAAAGCATTAGAACGCTCTAATAACCTAGGGCTAAGTTCATCCCAATTATCTAAGGCTTCTTGCAGTGTTCCGGCTATATCTGTCGCAGATGCGGCAATCTTTAGATCTCGACTGACAACCAATAATGAGCCATCACGGGTATTATTATTTATGGAGGCGAGTTTCATGTCATTTATTCCGAGTGGTTCTTTTGTTGTCTCTGCTTAATTTTTGCTTGTGCAAATTTAGCTTGTGCAATGTGGCTCGTGCAATTGTGTTAAGTACTTAGATAGTCGCTATTTTAGAGGATAATTATGCACATGTCTTTATTTCCCAACACTTGTGAATATGGGCTTTTTGCTTAAAATCTCGCGGAATCGACTCAGCCGAAATATCGTTAACATCAAGCTGGCTAAGGCTCGCCTGATCCAGCTTAAATCCTCGTAAGTTAGTAGAAAAATAAAGTACACCACCTTCGCTCAAACAGTTCATCGCACCCTGAATTATCGTCACGTGATCTTTTTGGACATCAAAGAAATTATCCATACGTTTGGAATTTGAAAAACTCGGCGGATCAAGGAAAATAATATCGAACTTATTCTTTGTCGACGGTTGCTTTAACCAAGCCAGACAGTCTGCACTTAAATATTCGTGCTTTGCATCTACAAAACCGTTTAATTTCATATTCCGCTGCGCCCACGAAATATAAGTATTCGACATATCGATGGTTAATGTATTGGAAGCACCACCTTTTGCTGCATGTACCGTAATCGCACCACTATAGGCAAACAAATTTAATACTGATTTACCCTGACTCTGTTCTTGAATCACTGTTCGAATTGGTCTGTGATCCAGAAACAATCCCGTATCTAAGTAGTCTTCAAAGTTAACCCAAAATCGGCATGCGCCTTCGTGAACTTCATGGAAGTTTTTCTCATCGGACACTTTTTCATATTGTGCTTTACCTTTTTGACGACGACGATTTTTCAGAATGAGGTATTGGTCATCAATCTCTAATACCTCACCTACAATACTAACAATTTCTCTAAGTCTAAATTTCGCTTTAATAGGATCAATTGTTTTAGGTGCTTCGTATTCTTGAATGTTGGCCCACAATTGGGTTTCTTTATCTTCATTATCTTCTTTGGCTACCACACTGTGATACAAATCGATGGCGACGGAATAATCTGGTAAATCTGCATCATAGACACGAAAGCAGGTAATATCTTCTTGCTTAGCCCAGCGCAAAGATTGTTTTAAATTTTTAGTAAAGCGATTTCTAAATCCTAGAGATTGCTCAGACAATTCATCCGCTGGTACTTTTCGAGGTAGGCGATGGGACTTAAAGATTTCCTCATCTATAATGTCAAAATGCAGTAATTTACAAGGTAGGGCACCATTAAAAAGTGAATGTATTTTATGAGAGCGTATGCCCAACCACTTTCCGTTTTCTTTTTCATCGGTAAATATGGAAGCCTTCCAACCGAGAAAATGGCCTTTTAATACTCTACCTATACCCTCATACAATTCCTGAATCGCGTCCTTCTGGGACAATCTAAGGCCGTAAGGTGGATTGAGAACCACTAAGCCTTTTTTCGGAAAATCAAATTCGGTTTTACCCACATTAAAGTTCATGACATCTTGATAGCTGATTTTTACAATATCCTCTAAGCCAGCTTGGAGAACATGTTGATCTGCTTTCTCTAGAGTTCGCTGATGATGATCCATGCCAAAAATTACCGGAGGCGTCTTCATGCCCTCAATTTTTCGACGCATCGCATCGTCTAATATCTCTTGCCACATGTCTGAATTGTGCTGTTTCCAGCCTAGAAAACCAAAGTAGTCACGATAGATACCTGGGGCGATGTCACAGGCCATCAACGCAGCCTCGATAGGTAATGTACCTGACCCACACATAAAGTCTGTGAAAGCCCCGCCTTCCTTCGCAATTTCTGGCCACTTAGCGCGATACAATATTGCCGCTGCCAAATTCTCCTTCAAAGGTGCTGCAGAGCCTCTGCTTCGATAAGCGCGTACGTGTAAACTTTCACCGGATAAATCTATCGCCAGTTGGGCCTGATTATTATTGATATAAATATTGATCTGTAAATCTGGACGCTGGGTCTCAATTGAAGGTCTATCACCACACAAATCCCGAAAGTAATCGACAATGGCATCCTTCGTTTTTAGTGCTGCATATTGGCTATGCGTAATATTCGAATTAGACACACTGGCATCAACCGCTAAGGTTTGTTCAATGGAAAGATGCTCGGACCACGCTATTTGCTTTACGTTTTCATAAAGCGCATCGGTATCATTCGCTTCAAATTGCACAATGGGCATGAGTATTCGATTGGCAACGCGAGACCACAGGCAAGCAGTATAAGCGTCCTTTAGTGAGCCAGAAAAATGGGCACCCGCTCTTGTTTCTTTCACGTCTTGAAGACCTAAACCTCTTAGTTCTTCTGCAAGCAGGGTTTCAACGCCTTTTGGCGCTGTCGCAAAAAATGTTGTTGTGGTCATGTTATTGTGGTCTTAAAGTTTAGATGGGGGGCCATAAAGTTCGGCGCTACTATACAGTTATTTTCAAGATAAGGTTTCAAGAGATCTTCGATCTGCTTTCGTCATCCCAGTAACGACTAAAGCATATGAGCTATCGATCATACGTTCGATCTCGCCAGATGGGATTGTATTATCTAACACTATTGTATTCCAATGCGCTTTATTCATGTGATAACCCGGCAATACCGAAGGAAATACATCCCTTAACATCAAGGCTTCATGTGGGTCACATTTTAAATTCATATTCCACTGACCATCATGCCCGCCTAAAGTGGCAAACATCTTGTTTTTTACTTTAAAAACAGCGACATCCAGGCGAAATGGGTAGTCTTCAAAGGATTCTGGCTTGGATAGTAAATAGTGCTTTACTTCATGCATATAGTATTTACTAAAGAAGGAGAGTAAGTGTAAAGTAAAAAAATGAAAAAACTAGTCAATAAAGTGATGAGCAACGCGACTCAGATCGCGCTTTGGACGCTAAAACGATACGACTACCATATCAATGGCAGCGTTATTCAGATGAATAATCCCAACCATTACAACGACCCATACGTAAACTATAACACCTTGCGTGATCGCGGTCCCGTCATGCGCTCTGCGGCCAATAGAGGCTGGGTAGTCACTGGATATAACGAAGTAGGTAGTTTACTAAAAGATCTACGTATTAGTTCTGACATTAGAAAAAATGCATTTATGGTTCGTTTAATCAAGTTTGCCACTGCCGGTATTGCACTTCCCCTACTCGACAACCCGACAATGTTAAATATCGACCCGCCAGATCACAGCCGCCTTAGAAAACTGGCGGCGAAAGGATTCATTCACAAATACATTCAATCACTTGAGCCGACAATCGAGAATTTGGTTGATGAATTATTGAATGAAATCCCAAAAGACGCCTCAAATTTTGATGTAATGGACATTCTAGCCAAACCCTTACCTGCAATAGTCATCGCTGAAATGATGGGTGTCCCCGCTTCTGACCGTCATCTTTTTGAAGCTTGGTCCGTGGCTTTATTGGGTGTTTCACAAATTAGCAATCCAGATGCGATTCGTGAGGCAGCAGAAGCTAATGAGGAAATGCGAAATTATCTTGCTGAATTAGTAGAAACAAAGAAACGTTCAAATAATGAAGAACAAAACTTTATTTCCATGCTTATCGCAGCAGAAGAAGATGGCGAAAAATTAAGCATGGATGAATTATATTCAAACTGTGTTTTATTGCTTATTGCCGGTCACGAAACCACAACGAGATTGATTGGTAACTGTTTATATTTATTATTGCATCATCCAGAGCAAATGACTTTAGCAAGGTCTGATGAAAAACTACTTGGGAATTTATTTGAAGAAACGCTACGATACGAACCCCCAGTTCAACTATTAATTCGCTTTGTAAACGAGGACATGAATTTCGAGGGTCGCGAATTTAAAAAGGGTCAGATGTTACTACTGACCATTGCTGGCGCAAACAGAGATCCAAGCGCAAATGAGAATCCGAACGTATTCAATATCCAAAGAGAAAAAGTTAATCATCTCAGTTTTGGGCATGGCATTCATCTGTGCCTGGGCATGAGCTTGGCAAGGCTAGAAGCAAAGGTTGTTTTCAAAAAACTATTTGAAAAATATCCACATCTTTCCTATGCAGATACCCCAAACTGGGGAACAAACGATTTTTTCAGAGGGCCCAATACGCTTTTAGTGAAAGACCTA
>JBLHIH010000020.1:0-40937 GCA_047616645.1 Flavobacterium sp.
GCTTTGTTTTCTCTGTTGATGTACTTGCCTACCATAGACACGAGTATAAATCGCTATAACCGCATAACAATCGTGATAGGTGAAATTGTACGCTTTTTGTACATATTTGATATCTCAAAGTTTCCTTCTTCTGTCTGAATGGAGGTATTATGTTTAAAAGAACGCTTTAAAAGCGCGCTATTATAGTGCGCTAGTCAATAATAAAAACGGGATCTGACTATCTATGAAACCCTATAACCATAAAACGCTCATTGTGTTGCTCGCCAGCATGGCCTTAGCTTTTGCTGTTTGGATGGCTAGACCAAGCGAGGTCTTAGAACACTATGGTCTGTGGTCCTTATTACCAGCGACAGCCACGATTTTTATCTGTTTTCTCACCCGGAATGTTTTGCTGGCACTGATTGTTGGGATTTTTACTGGCGGTTTAGTGGTGGGTCAGCTGAATATTATCACCGAGTTTTTGGTGCCAAGTTTAGGCAGTGAGAAATATGCCCAAATATTGCTGGTCTATCTTTGGGCTTTGGGCGGATTATTGGGGCTATGGAATAGGAATGGCGGGGCTCGACATTTTGCTGAAACCATGGCGGCAAAGTTTGTTAATTCGCGCGTGTCTGCAAAAGTATTCGCCTGGTTCCTGGGTATAGTTTTCCATCAAGGAGGGACTATAAGTACGGTATTAACAGGTACGACAGTAAGACCGGTAGCAGATAAGCACGGTGTAGGTCATGAAGAGCTTGCCTATGTTGTTGACTCGACTGCCTCACCTATTGCCACCATCATTCCTTTTAATGTATGGCCAATTTATATAGCAGGCTTAATTACCATTGAGCCCTTAGCAAACCTAGTCACTAGTGAAGCAGATGCGGTTGCGTTGTTTTTTAAAGCGATTCCCTATAATTTCTACGGGTGGATTGCGATTTCCATGACGCTCTTATTTGCGTTCGATAAATTACCGCTTTTTCGCTCACCTATGCAGAAAGTGGTAGATAGGATGAATACTACAGGGGAATTGGACGCCCCTGACGCTGAACCCATGTTGTCCCCAGAGTTAACCGATTCCAACCTTGCCGAAGGCTATATTCCGTCGGTAGTCGACTTTTTGCTTCCTATTGGAACACTCATGGGCTTCTGTATTGTGCCCTGGGTGATGGGAGAATCTCCTATGGTATTTGAAGGGTTTGGGATGGCTGTCGTCGTTGCCTTGATCGGTTCAGTTTTACGGGGCATGTCTTTGTCCGATGCTTTTGGTGCGGTTGTCACGGGGATTAAGGGCGTGACAATTGGTGCAATAGTGCTTGGTCTTGCGGTGACGCTGGCGACGGTTTCAGAAAAACTAGGTACATCAAAATATGTCATAGAGGCGACAATTTCTTGGTTACAGGTGTTCCCTTATATATTACCTTCGTTACTTTTAGTTATTTGTATGATCGTCGCATTTTCCATCGGGTCTTCCTGGGGTACCTATGCTGTTGTCTTCCCCATAGCATTACCTTTGGCCTTGGCGCTTTCTCCTGATCCAACTTATATACTGTTAAGTTTTGGTGCGATTGTTGGGGGCTCAGTATTTGGTGACCAGTGTTCTCCAATATCTGACACCACAATATTATCTTCTTTAGCCTGTGGTTCGGATTTAATGGACCACGTCAATACGCAGCTTCCCCTTGCCATGATAGCGGCGGGTATATCTGCGATACTTTATTTGGCCATCAGTTATACCCTGTTTTGAGAAGCTGACATTGGGTGATGCGCACTTTTTATGTCGTGCGCTTTTTATTTAGTATACCTTCTGTTTAGCAGTTAGGGCCGAGACAACTGCTTTAACAATAGTCTGTGCCTTTTCTCGCATTTGATCATCAGTGGCATCCTGGATGGGGTGTTGAACGAATACACATTCAGCGTCATCCATTCCTAGCGCTCTAGCCTGAATGGCTGCAGCATCCTTAAATTCACTTGAGGCGATCGTTACTGATGCAAGTCCCTGAATTTCAAACCATACCGTGTCATGCAAACTGCACGTAGTACAGGATCCTCAGTCAGCCAGTGCTTCCACCACAAAATCATTCTCAGATAAAATCTTTTCTTTCAATGTATCTGGGGCGGGCTTTGCAAATGTTGGCTTTGCATAACGATTAATTATCACATTAGGAAGCTCAATTGCTAACAAACATTCCAACTCGTCGATTAAAACACTGCCCCGGGGTTTGGAAATATCAAGTAAGGCCAGCTTGCCAACAATGTTCTCTTGCCGTGGCGCGAGTGCTCGTTTTATTGGTTTGTTTTCATTAGTAGGATCGAGAATGGTAGACATTTATATAACCTCTATTTTTTTTGATGTTGAAATTGTACCCATAGGTCCTGTTACCCAGCCATGAAATGCACCTGAAAATTTACCGGCATCGGAACCCGCTATCACTATATGTATGTCCTCGGGGGACGGAAATTTGTGTAAGATTTTGTTCTGCACTGACTCAGGCATTGCAGCAAGTTTTTCTGGACTAATGCCCACGCCCGAGTTTTCATCCTGCACAAAATCCTTAATCCTCTTCGGCGCAAAATTAAATATTTCTTCCCTTAACTTCTCTTTGCTGAATGTCTTGTCACGCGTCAAAGTGTCTAGATGCTCAGGGCAGATCACGAGTAGTGTATCAGACGCGCCGTAGGATTTAGGGTGGTGCACATGTGTTAGACACATTGCCATACTTCTTGCCAACTGAGAGGGGCTAGTGGATGTCTGATCAACAATTAATGTGGGTCCACTTGTCATCCCAAAGAGGGTGACGACGGAATCATTAGATTCGAAGCCGCGTTCAACGTGCAGTGGTAGCCAGGGACTGCGCTCCTCCCTTTCAGCAAAACACATTGTATATTTCATTGGGTTACCCAGAGTAGGTCTCTCTGTTTGACCTGGAACGGCGCCACCTACATTTCGAATAATCAAACGTAGAGCACGTCCGATGGTTGCGTTGGCACGATTTCCTTGTCCCAATGCCGAGAGGTTTGAGTTCATACCTATCTTTTTGGCAATGGGCCCATTTACAACCATCACAGGACTGGCTCCCATTGTGGTTGCCATCACGCCGTGAATATTAAAATCATCTGTACAAGCAGCCTCGAGTGCTGCGACGATTACGGGTAAGTATTCTGGTTTGCAACCAGCCATAACAGCGTTAATGGCAACCTTCTCCAGTGTTGCAATCCCCATATTAGGTGCAACGGTTGCGATGACGTCTTGTGGGTCGCGGCGAGAGCCGCTAAGCATACGCAATACTCGCTCTGGTGTTGGAGGGATTGTGGGAAGGCCATCAGTGAAACCTTGCTCAAACATAAACTCAAATTCGTCATCAGGGATATCAATTTTTCTGGCACGAATTGGATTGTTTTCTATTTCGGCTCTAATGCGATCAACATTTTCTGGTTGAACTGAAAGGGAGCCGCAACCGGGTCGCCATTCCGGCAAATTCGCCCAATCGACAATAGGGTTTGTATCAAGGTCGCCTGCGAGTTCTTGCCATTCTGCTTTAACGAATCCTTCGTATCGATTGGTTGGAATGGCGTTTTTATCAACGTTAAATATGGTGGGTACTATTTCGATATCGAAGCTAAAGGAGGTGTGCAGTGTATCGTCGTTTAGTATTGGTAAGGTCAATTTATGCTTTTCTATGAGGTTTTTGTTTCCATTTTCAGTCTGCCCAATTAATAAGATATTACACCCCGACTGATGAAGTGCTTCAATTATGGGCATGATAGTTTGGCAGGTTTCACAATCCTCTTTAACAAAACAAATCAATGACGATTGTCCTGTTGGGAAATTGACTGTTTCTTGGCTGCTATTAATGAGCGAGAAATTGGGTAGCGAATTTTGAATCATTTAAGCGTCTTGTGCAGGTAATTGTTGTCTGGAAGCATGCCACAGGTAGCGTTGAAGGAAAAGAGGCGAAAATCTTATCAGGCATTGTAAGCTGATACCGATGACCAAATCCCAGGGGCGACTGAGTTGATGTTGATAAATCCACCATCTTAGCTTGCATTCGTTAACAAAATTTTTGCGGCCGCGGCGACGTTGCAAAGTACTGTCATCAAATCGATACAAAATTAGTGCATCTTCGAGATTGTGAAAGCGGGCATTTGCCTTAATGAGCTTTGCCCACAAAAAATAATCCTCCAGTAAGTAAAGACTTGGATATCCACCGATGTCCAATAATGTGGACTTTCGAATACACACGCTAGGATGATTAATGGGGTTCCTAATGGGCAATTGTTTCACTATGTTCTCATGACTCGATTTTACGGGTTTTCGCCTCTGCGGGTTTTTCGGGGATGAGTCGAATTCAAGCATTGCACTGCCCAAGACATCTACATCAGTGTTGTTTTTAAGAAAATTTATCTGTCTTTCTATTCGATCGGGCATAGCGACATCATCCGAATCCATTCTAACAATCCATTTCTGCGTACAGTGATGAAGACCAGTATTAAGGGCGTTAATAAGTCCTTGATTAATTTCGATATTAACAATGAGGGTTAAATTTGAAAATTTTGCAGTGAACTGGTCAATTAATATGTCCAGTTCGGTAGTTAAGGGTCCGTCTTTTACTATGACAAATTGTTCGGGCAAAAGTGTTTGATCTGCGAGACTAAAGAGACATGCCTTAAGCGCGTCCGGAGATACCTTGCTGTATACACTCATTAGTAGAGAAGCACTCGACACAAAAACCCCTTCTTGTTACCTGATAAATTTAGTTTCTAGAATGAAGGAAGAGTTGGTTCTTTCAACACCTTCGAGATTGCCTATGTTATCTAATGTCGCGCTTAAGGCTTCGGTAGTTTCTGTCATCAAAACAGCCATTAAGTCGTAGTCACCGCTTATGGCATATAAAGATTTTACCTGAGGTATGGCGTGGAGTTCTCTATTTGTTCTCGCGGTAAGCTTCTGATGAACCATGATCAGTACGTGTGCTGAAACTAAGCGGTTTTCATACTCATCAGCATACTCGACCGTATAACCTTTAATGATGCCATTTTGTTCTAGCTTATTTATTCGGCTTTGAAGCGTTGATCTTGAGACGTTCAGCTCTCGCGCCAATTCAGAGGTTGAGCGTCTGGCATTCTCCCGAAGTAAGGCCAATAGCTTTGTATCCATCAAGTTCATCAAAATGCCCATAAATATCGTTAATATGAGTAATGTTATCGCATATTTGATAAAATCGCTCATACAATTTGCCGTAAAATACAGGCAATCTTGCGCCATTCATAAATGGGGTTCGAAGAAAATGGAAATGACAAACGTTGCTGTTGTTGGCGCAGGTAAAATAGGTGAAATGATTTTGGGATTGTTGCTCGGAACGGAGGATTATGCGGTCTCGGTTTTTGATGCCAGTGAAGCTCAATTTGAGAGATTGCCGAACCATTCGCGTTTAACAAAAGTGTGCATTGACGTTACGGATGAGGCGGCGCTCAGCTTAGCCCTAAGTGGTCATTTTGCGGTATTGAGTGCGACGCCCTTTTTCCTTACTCGACACGTCGCTAAGGCAGCGGTTGATGCTGGGGTTCATTACCTTGACTTAACCGAAGATGTAGCCAGCACTGAGTATGTGAAGTCCCTTGCTGCAAATGCGGAGTGTGCCTTGATTCCCCAATGTGGTTTGGCGCCTGGGTTTATATCAATAGTGGCCAATGATGTAGGCAAAGGTTTTGATGAGCTTGATACCATTAGAATGTGTGTCGGTGCCTTGCCTCAGTTTCCATCAAACTCACTAAACTACAACTTAACGTGGAGTACCGATGGCGTTATCAACGAGTATTGCGAGCCTTGCGTAGCCGTTAAAAATGGTGAGCATACTATGGTACCGGCTCTGGAACATCTTGAGCATTTTTCCCTCGATGGCATTGCCTATGAGAGCTTCAATACTTCAGGTGGACTGGGTACTTTGGCGGAATCTCTTGAAGGCAAAGTAAAGAACCTGAGTTATCAGACTATTCGCTACCCAGGCCATAGAGATATCATGAAGACCTTGCTTCAGGATTTACAATTGAGAGATCATCGTGATTTGCTCAAGCAAGTATTCGAGAATGCCTTGCCAGCTACTTTGCAAGATGTCGTGCTTATTTTTGTCACGGTCAGCGGAATGAAAAATGGTCAGTTGTTTCAAGAAACCTATGCAAATAAAATTTACAGCCAAGAAGTTAATGGTCAATTTTGTAGCGCCATTCAAGTGACTACCGCTGCGAGCATTTGTGCGGTGTTAGACCTGCTGCGTAATGGGGATTTATCTTCGAAAGGTTTTGTATGTCAGGAAGAAATCACCTTAGATCAATTCTTGAATAATCGTTTTGGAAAATATTACCAAGCTGATCCAGCAATGGGCATTACGGCATGGCACTTTTAATACAGCTTATAATGCTGTTTATAATGTAAAGAAAGAAGGAAGGAAAAATGAGCCAAAATGCAGTAGAAATTTTGAAATCTTTAGGCGTAACGCTTAGCGATGGAGACATGCCTGTAACGAGTCCAACTGACGGAGCACTGATCGCACAAGTGCAATCACATTCTGCAAAAGAATTGGACGTGATGATAGGGAATGCAAAATCTGCTTTCTTGGCGTGGCGAAAAGTACCCGCGCCAGAACGTGGGCAACTTGTTCGCTTATTGGGGGAAAAATTAAGAAAGCACAAAAGTATTCTTGGTCAGTTAGTCTCGATGGAATGCGGAAAAATTTATCAAGAAGGTCTTGGTGAAGTGCAAGAAATGATTGATATTTGTGATTTTGCCGTAGGGTTATCTCGACAACTTTACGGTTTGACAATTGCTTCTGAACGAGCGGGCCACAAAATGGTAGAGAATTGGCACTCTATTGGACCTGTTGGGGTTATCTCTGCATTCAATTTTCCGGTAGCGGTGTGGTCATGGAATACAACATTGGCCTTGGTTTGTGGTGATAGTGTTATTTGGAAACCATCCGAAAAAACGCCCTTAACCGCATTAGCTTGTCAGGCAATATTACAAGAGGCTCTGGACGAATTTGGAGGCGCACCAGAACACTTGTCTCAAGTCTTGTTAGGTGGAGCAGAAATCGGGCAAGTCATGGTAGAAGATAATCGTATGTCTGTAATTTCAGCCACCGGTAGCTGTGAGATGGGTCGTAAGGTTGCACCTATTGTGGCTGCAAGATTCGGCAGAAGTATATTAGAACTTGGCGGTAACAATGCAATAATCGTTTGCCCTTCGGCGAACTTAAAGATGGCCCTTATTGGCATCGTCTTTGGTGCAGTAGGTACAGCCGGACAGCGATGCACCTCTACTAGACGTTTGTTCTTACATGAAGACATCTATGATTCTATCATTGCGACCATTAAGGATGCATATGGGAAAGTCAATATTGGTGATCCACTCGATGAAGGGACTTTGGTTGGTCCACTTATAGACAGTCAGGCATTTTCGAATATGCAAAAAGCATTAGCATCAGCAGTTGATCAAGGCGCTACTGTTACGGGAGGAGAAAGAGTGCTAGCTGATCAATATCCAGATGCCTATTACGCTCAGCCGGCAATCGTAGAAATGCCCGCCAGTGTGAGCAATGTGGAAGCAGAAACTTTTGCTCCCATTCTTTATGTCTTTAAGTATTCTGATCTTGAATCCGCGATAGAAGCAAATAACGACGTGCCTCAAGGCTTGTCTTCAGCAATATTCACAGACAGTGTTCAAGAAGCCGAGTTATTTACCAGTTCACTTGGATCTGACTGTGGGATTGCCAACGTGAATATCGGCACCAGCGGTGCTGAAATTGGCGGTGCTTTTGGTGGCGAAAAAGAGACAGGTGGCGGCCGAGAATCCGGTAGTGATGCATGGAAAGGATATATGCGGCGTAGTACATCCACTGTAAATTATTCTAGTGAATTACCCCTGGCACAAGGGATTAAATTTGAACTAGAAGTTTAAATAGCATGTTTAACAAGTCTCAATTGCGCGACTTACAAGCAATTTAACCGGGGACTAATTATCTGTGTGATTTGTTCCCTAAATTGATCCTCCACCTCTTCGTGGTCCAGCCAATCTAGTATCGATTGCCATTGACATAAATCATGGTTCATGGACCGTCGAGGAAGGTCAAATATACTGATGCCTGTTCTAAATGGGCGAACGTAGTTTTGTGTGTCCCTCAGGTAACCAACCAAAGGTAGGTTTACCTGATTTAAAAAGGCGAGTAAAACTTTAAAATAATTGGTTCGAACATTAACACGGTTGGCGATAAGTCCAATTTGTTGATAATTTTCTTCGATTAAACCATTACGATTTAAGGCCATCAAAAATCGCACACAAGCTTTTATGTCAGTGGGGGAAGGTAGCACAGGAATGAGTAGTCGATGTTTACCGATAATACTACGGAGCTCCTCTGCGCCAAAAGCGCCGGGCATATCGTGAATGGCGATATCAAATCCCTTGGTCAGTTTATTGTGGCTGAAAAGCGCGACGGACTTCCCGCGATGGGCGTAATAAGAGGCAAGTTGGATCGATAGCATGGTTTTGCCACTTCAACCTTTGGGTTGGCGACGAATATCTGTTGCATAATTCCATTTAAGCTCAGTTATTAGTCTTTTAAATCTAGCAGAGTTTCAGCGATTTGCAGGAAACCTTCATTACGAGCCGGACGATAGTGCCTTAAATTCCCTCAGTAGCCGGTCATGGCATGCGACATCGACAACACTGATACTGCTCTCATCCTAATCTGATTCAGATATGATCAAGCTCATGCAGTAACGAGCCTAGAATGTCAGAAAAAGAATCCAATATTCCTATGGGGACCAAGGTTGCCTATGGCGCCCCTAGTTTTGCAGGGGCAGCAATGGGGATTCCCATCGCGATTCACCTCACTATTTTTTACTCCGATACTATCCTTGTTCCGCTTGGTGTGATTGCTTTGGTTAAGGCGCTCGCAAGAGCACTGGATGCCATTACAGATCCAGTTATGGGTTGGGCCAGCGACAGTACCAGAACCCGTTGGGGTCGGCGCCGTCCATGGATTGCCCTAGGCGCACCCTTGGCCGCTGTCATGTTTTACCTCATGTTTACGCCGCCTGTAGAGTTGGATGCGGTAACCGCAGCGACATGGTTTATGGTGACTTATACCCTTTATTATGTTTTTCATACGCTATATATCATTCCTCATATCTCGTTGGGGCTTGAGCTGACCTCAGACTATAACGAGCGCAGTACTTTGTTTGGTATTCGTGAAGCATTTGTTATTGCAGGAACGCTTGTCGCCGCTGTTATGCCTCCGGTGCTGATCTCAATCATGGGTGACACACGGGATGGCTACTCAACTTTTGCCATTATATTCGGCAGTTTGTTGGTGATTTTATATTTGAACTTGGTCTTTAGAGTAAGCGAGCGTCCGGACTATATGACGCGAGAAGCTAATCCTTTAATACCTGGTGTGAGACGAGTAATGAGAAATAGCGTATTTCGGCTCTTACTCTTTGTTTATCTAGTTGGTTCCCTGACGGGAGCCATTCCAGGCTTGATGATGCCCTATTTCACTAAATATGTGCTGCAACCAGAAAACCCTCAGTTATGGTTGGCTATCTTTCTTGGAAGTTATTTTCTGGGTGGTTTTCTCGCTTTACCGGTATGGGTTTGGCTCGCGCGGCGTTATGAAAAAAAACCGGTATGGTTAGCGGGTTTTGTTCCAGGCATCGTTGGTTTGTCCGCGATGTATTTTCTTGAGCCAGGAGATTTAATTCTCACTGCCGTTATTCTTGGATTTGCTGGTACTGGTTTTAGTGCGGGCCTCTTTCTTTCTCCAGCGATGAAGGCTGATGTGATCGACTACGATGAGTTCCATACCGGTAAAAGGCGAGAAGCCCAATTTAGTGCACTTTGGACAGTCATGACAAAATTTATGGTGATCCCAAGTATGTCCTTACCTCTCGCCATTCTTGCCAGTGTGGGCTATGCGCCTAATGTCGAACAGACAGACACGGTAAAAACGACTATTAAAGCAATTTTCTGTTTGGGCCCTGCCATAACCGCAATGATCGCCTTTGGAATAGGGTGGTTTTATCCGCTGACAAAAATAAAACATAGAGAAATCCTCGATGGAATTGAGTCTCATAAATCGGGTCTCGGCGTGAATGACCCCATTACAGGACACTATGTTCTTCCCCCCAATCAAAGAGGAATTGATGAAAAAGTGGGTTGGGAACTAGATCACTACAGCCTAGCTGAACTAGAAATGCTTAATTCAAATGGTAAATCTTCGCTAAGTAGGCAAATATTAATGCTGCTAGTATTTGTCGTCATTGGTTTTGTTTGCTTTACTTTCACTGTTTACCACTTGGTACGATTCCGCCATTGTTACACATTAATGGTGCCAGAGTCCTCTGTGATCCAGCAACATATAGATGTAACCCGGCAAATGAAAAATGGTATGGGGACTGTATGAGCGCAGCTATAAATGCGGTGGCGAATGAGACTGTCAATGAGGGTATGGAAGTCTGAACTCACTCTTGTTATCTTGCTTCACTCTTCAGTTAAGAATGCAGCTAAGAAAATCTAACTGAGTTCTCGGAACAGGAAATCTACAAATGCCAAAATATATTGTTGCCATGGATCAAGGAACGACAAGCTCCCGTGCAGTGTTATTTGATAGTGACTGCAACATTGTCAATATTGCGCAAAAGGAATTCGAACAATTTTTCCCAGATGATGGATGGGTAGAACATGACCCCGAAGAAATTTGGGAGACGAGTGTTGCTACGTTTAAAGATGTTTTAGCTGTCTCAAAAGTTGACGCCAGTGACATCATGGCCATTGGTATTACCAATCAGCGGGAAACAACAGTTGTTTGGGAAAAGGCGACGGGCAATGTCATTCATAAGGCAATAGTGTGGCAAGATCGCCGTACCGCAGCTTATTGTGAGGTATTGAAAGCGGAAGGTTTTGAAGAAACGATTAAGCAGAAAACAGGATTGTTGCTAGATCCTTACTTCTCCGGGACAAAATTAAAATGGATTCTTGATAGCGTGCCAGGCGCACGAGATCAAGCAGCGAAAGGAGAGTTGTTATTTGGGACCATTGATACCTTTTTACTTTGGCGCCTAACAAAAGGTGAGTCTTATTACACTGACGCGACAAATGCTTCACGAACGCTTCTATTTAATATTCATACACAAGAGTGGGATGAGGAGTTGCTGGAAAAGTTCGACATTCCAAGATCCCTCTTGCCTGAGGTTCGAGATTCGAGTGCAGATTTTGGATTATCTGATGCTGACTTGTTTGGTGCTGCAATCCCGATCACTGGCATGGCGGGAGATCAACATTGTGCCTTGTTTGGTCAAGGCTGCTTTGAGAGTGGGATGCTTAAGAGCACCTACGGCACGGGATGTTTTGCAATTCTAAATACCGGTAGCGAAGCCATCCAATCCGACAACAAATTATTAACGACAATAGCTTATCGTCTAAATGGCGAAGTAACCTATGCCTTAGAGGGCAGCATTTTTATTGCTGGAGCGGCAGTGCAGTGGTTACGGGATAAAATGAAATTAATTTCACACGCCTCTGAAACAGAAGCCATTGCTGAACGGACTATAGATAGCAAGGGTGTTTATCTGGTGCCCGCATTTACAGGTTTGGGTGCGCCTTATTGGGATGCCGATGCACGAGGTGCTTTAGTTGGTTTGACCCGCGATGCAGGAGCGGATGAAATTGTTGTGGCGACGCTACAATCAGTTTGTTATCAAACCAGAGATTTACTGCAAGCGATGTCGAATGATGGACTAAACACTAAACAATTAAGAGTAGATGGCGGAATGGTAGCGAATAATTGGTTGAGTCAATGTTTGGCTGACATCCTAAAAATCCCTGTTGATCGACCTGTGATAGCAGAAACTACCGCCTTAGGTGCGTGCTACCTTGCGGGACTTGGCATAGGCCATTTTGCTTCAATTGATGATCTCAAAAATAAATGGCAACTTGAGCGAAAGTTTTTACCTCTCTTGGAGGAATCAATTGTAGATCAAAGATATCAAGGTTGGCTTAAAGCCGTCCAACGGGTTCGGACTAACGATGCCCCATGAAAAAACTGTTTAGCTCTAATACAGCAATTGCAGTTGTTATTGCTAATATGGTGGGTACAGGTGTTTTTACTAGCCTAGGCTACCAACTTGTTGACATCAAATCCGTATTTGTACTGTTATTTCTATGGTTTGTTGGGGGTGTGACGGCATTATGTGGCGCGCTTACCTATGCCGAATTGGCTTCAGCTTTGCCGCGATCAGGTGGGGAATACAATTTTCTGGGCCGCATATATCATCCCTCTCTGGGTTTTGTTTCCGGCTGGGTATCGGCAACTGTAGGATTTGCAGCACCAACCGCCCTCGCCGCGATGACATTTTCAGCCTACCTTGCCGCAGCACTTGGTGATATATATCAGATACATCAGGTCTTAGCCTCAGTGCTGTTGGTTGTTGTGCTGACGATAGTACATGGTCTTAGTCATCAAGCAAGTAGTGGATTTCAACGATGGGCAACTTTTCTAAAAGTAGCGCTTATTGTTCTTTTTAGCTGCCTCGTATTATTTTATGCAGAGCCAGCAGATAGCATTAATATTCTACCGTCTGAGGGTGATGTAGATCTTGTGCTTGGTAGTGCCTTCGCTGTCTCGTTGATCTATGTGAGTTATGCCTACACGGGGTGGAATGCGGCGACCTATATTACGAATGAAGTTGAAGATCCGCAAAAAAATATGCCGCGTATTCTTTTTCTGAGTACCTTAATGGTAATGCTGCTTTATTTGTTACTCAATTTTGTGTTTTTGTATGCGACACCCATGTCGGCTTTAGAAGGTAAAATAGAAATTGGCGTCATCGTGGCAGAGGCAACATTTGGCCCATCTGGCGCTTTAGTCATGGGCTTTATTCTGTCTTTGATGTTGATATCAACGGTGAGCGCGATGATTGTGGCAGCGCCCAGAGTATTGCAAGTGATAGGAGAAGACATTAAAGCCTTTAGTTTTCTTTCTGTAAAAAATAAACGGGGAATACCAACAAGAGCCATTTATTTCCAATCTGGACTGACTATCATTTTTATTGTGACTGCGTCTTTTGAATCAGTATTAGTTTTTTCAGGATTTATATTGGGTGTTAATTCTCTGTTCACTGTCGCAGGGATATTTAAGTTGCGTCGTAGTCAGCTTCAAATTCATAAAACTCAATATCAGACTCAATATCAGACATGGGGGTATCCCTTTACACCCTTGGTCTACATCGCCATCACACTATGGACCATAACTTTTATTATGATCAATCGTCCCCTTGAAGCTGGCATTGGTCTTGGGATGGTCGTACTGGGTCTTATCGTGTATTTTTTTACTGCCCATTTGCAAGGTAATCAACAGCGTGAGGTTTCACATGAATAAATTACACCTTTGTCTAATTGTTGGATCAGTACTTTTTCAAGTTAGTGCCAAAGCCGAATTGTCAATTGTAGAAAAGCAAATCTCGGATATAGCGATTAAAGAGAAAGAGGCTGCGATAAATTTGTTGGAGAACGTGGTCAATATTAATAGCGGCACCATGAATCATGCAGGCGTCAAAAGGGTAGCTGACGTTTTTGAGAAAGAATTAGTTTCCCTGGGCATGAAAACACATTGGTATGATATGAGTGAGGTTAATCGTGCCGGTCATTTGTTTGCGGAAACGCCCTTAGTGGGTGATAAAAGCGCGAGCGCCAGATGTATCCTCTTGGTTGGTCACTTAGATACAGTATTTGAAGCGGATAGTGCCTTCCAGTCCTTTCAACGTAAGGGAGATTTAGCAAGAGGTCCTGGCGTCAATGATATGAAAGGCGGAGATGTCGTCATTATTCAATCTCTAAAGGCTTTGCATTCTCTAGGCGAGCTACATAATAAAAAAATAATCGTCGCACTGACAGGAGACGAAGAAAAGTCTGGAAGTCCAAAATCCATTTCTAGAGGACATTTGGTCGATGCCGCAAAACGTTGTGATATCGCGCTAGGCTTTGAAACAGCGACAAGTCTATCCTCTGCGACCGTTGCCCGTCGTGGATCAAGTGGGTGGTTCCTTGAAGTTACGGGTAGGCGTGCGCATTCGTCTAGAATTTTTAGCAAACAAGCTGGCAGTGGGGCAATCTTTGAAGCAGCAAGAATTCTTAATAGTTTTCATGAAAATCTTATAGGAGAAGAGTTTTTAACTTTTAATCCAGGCACTATCTTAGGAGGAACTGATGTTGACTATGATGCCTCAAAGAACAAAGGCGCGGTTTTCGGAAAGACGAATGTAATTGCACAAAAGGTTGTTGTACACGGTGGATTAAGGACTATCTCTCCAGAACAAGAAGCCAGTGCCAGACAAAAAATGAAAATGATTGCAGAGAATAATCACCATAATAAGACTTCTGCCCTTATTCGCTTTTCCGACGGTTATCCATCTATGCCTATGACAGAAGGGAATTTGGCTGTTATGGGCGTGCTTAATCAAGTGAGTAATGACTTAGGTTATGGTGAAATTCGAGCCTATGATCCAGGCAAAAGAGGCGCTGCTGATGTTAGCTTTATCGCCGAATATGTTGATGTGATAGATGGTATAGGTACAGAAGGTAATGGTGCGCATACGCCGGATGAAAATGTTGATCTAGGAACGTTATCTCTCTTAGTTCAACGAGCAGCAATTTTAATTCATCGTCTGAGTCATGCCGAAAAAATCTAATTGTTTGCGTTAATATCACTCATGAAATAGACGCTGATTGCCGCAAAAATATAAAGTAAGAGGAAGACGCTGAAAGCAAAGTCGTAGGTTCCCGTTGTGTCAAAAACCCATCCAGCGAAGGGAATGCCCATCACCATGATTGGCATCATCGCAGGCCGCATAAGTCCCATCATAAATCCAAAACCTTCTTGGCCGAAACGAGAAGAGACGATAGATCCATGAATGGGTACGATGCCCCCCATTCCAAAACCAAAGGTCGCAGAACCCATTAATAGACCGGTGTAAGATTCTGCCGAGGAGAGCATAAGTTGTCCTGAAAACTGAAAGACAATAGCCAACCAAATTGCGCGTTTTGCATTGTATTTATCAGTGATCCAACCATAGATGACTTTACCTATAACACCCGCGCCCGCGCCAATTGAAAGCACCTGAGCTGCTTCGCCGAGACTAAACCCCATGTCCGTAACCCTTGGCACCATATGCGTGAGGGTTGCACCCATGCAACAAAACAATAATCCAAAAGTGAGTACTATCAACCAAAAATCGCGATTAGACAGCGCATCTTTTGTTTTCCATTGCGTAGGGACTTTGCTTATTAGAGTAGAGTTTGTAGTGCCTACCATCTTTTTATTATCGGGAAACAATCCTAGATTAGAAGGGCGATCCACAACATATCGGATCACGATGGGCATAACTAAGCTGAATGTGACCAAGCTGAAAACGAGAAATCCCGTTCTCCATCCGTAAGCGTCAATGAGTACGGCGGAGAAGATGGGCATGACCACCCCAGACAGTGAAATCCCCATTGTAGCAATACCAAGGGCTGTGCCTCTTTTTTTAACAAACCAATTTGTGACTAGTTTTGCAGTGGGTAGTCCACCCATAGAAGCAGCCCCGATCGCGATAAAAGTGGCGAGTATGAGATACAGTTGCCACTGGCTGTTGATGAAGGAGAGTAGGAAAAAGCCAAAACTCGTATTGATACAACCAAAGAGCATGACGTTTTTAATCGGATATTTATCTAGTGCACGTCCTAAGCTGGGTGCGATTAGAGCGCCTACAATATTAACTAGCGTGATGCCAATTGATACATCAAGTCTAGATCCGCCGAATTCTACTGCCAGTGCCTTAAAAAATACGCCGTATGAGTAGAAGAAGAACCCCACTGCAATAAAATCAACAAGGAAGGCAACCATGATAATCTTCCAGCCATAGTAGATTTTATTTTCTTGAGTTTGCACTTGATGGCCAGATGTGAAAGAGGGCAGAGACTATCATTATTTGAAGGAGGGTAGCGCCTATCATTTCACGGAAAGTAAAGTAAAATTGGATATCTTCTTTAAATTGGATTGATTGTGAACGCAAGACTCGAGTTGGATGGGAAAATTGCCAATCTATTTTCGCTTTTATCTGAAATAAATGAAATCGGAATAGAATCAGGCCAGGTCAATGATGTGCTTTCGAAGCTTGAGTCGGAGATGGGGAAAATTCCTGCATTTTTAAGGGCCTTGTTAGTGACCGATGGAACCGTCACGATGGCCCTTGAAGCCTATTTCTCTGAGAGGATTACCATTAATACCCTTCGGCAGGGTCGAGTATCGGCGCCCAATTCCTTGCCAGCGCTTGAGGTCAGTAAGGGTGGAGATTGTTTTTTTCGCGAAGTAGAACTGATAGGTGAAAAAAGTGGCTTATGTTACGGGCATGCTAGCTCCATTCTCAACAGAAACGCGATTGATGCAGATTTGTTTGAACAATTAGTCAGTGAAAATGTAGGAATAGGTGTGATTTTGCGTAATCTCGCTAGAGGCAGCCACCGCGAAGTACTCGCCTTAGGCCGCGGTAATATCATGACCAGAAGCGATGTACACCGTACTTATAGCGTTAGTATTAATGCCTTACCTGCTATTTTAATCACCGAAGAATTTACACGGGTGGTCTATAAATAGCACGCTATAAAAAACAAGGCATATAACCAGTGCACATCTAGAAATCAAATTTACCAAGCTTGCTTCCCTCGTAAATTCTTTATCGAAACTGACTGCTTGAAATGATTAACTAACACATTGATCGCTTTTATAGTGTGGTGACATTCAACCAAATTTGGCTATTTCTGGACGGGAACTAACTAGATCAATCTTCTCTTGTTCTCTTGTAGATGATTTTTCCTCCAACGATCGTCATTACCACATTTGTGTCCAGAAGTTGATCGTCCGGAATAGTCAAAAGATCTTGATCAAAAACGGTAAAGTCGGCTAATTTCCCTGCTTCAATTGAGCCTTTAATATTTTCCTCAAATGCGCCGTAGGCTGCGTTTATTGTATAAGTTTTGAGTGCTTGAAGACGGTCTAATTTTTGACCAGGTTCATAACCTCTCTCTGGCATTCCATCTAGAGTTTGCCGTGTGACTAATGCGTAAAATGAAGCTATTGGACTTATAGGTTCTACAGGGACATCTGTTCCATTGATAACCATTGCGCCGCTGTCCGTAAGCGCTTTCCACATGTACGCGCCTTCTTCGATTCGCTTCTTTCCTAATCGATCAATTGCCCAAGGCCTGTCTGAGCTCATATGAATGCCTTGAACTGAAGCGATAACACCTAATTGTGCAAATCTTGGAATGTCTGTTGGATCAATGTGTTGAGCGTGTTCGATTCTAAATCGCACGCCTTGGTTTTTATGTGAAAAAACCTTTTCAAATACAT
Source organism: Flavobacterium sp. (assembly GCA_047616645.1). GTDB lineage: Bacteria > Pseudomonadota > Gammaproteobacteria > Pseudomonadales > Azotimanducaceae > JAHRVQ01. The sequence continues at coordinate 17,421 of JBLHIH010000020.1, forward strand.
CTAGGACTTCTCTATTAGCTCTGTCTCCAATTGCATGAATACCCACTTGGAAATTTTTCTCGAATGCGTTTCTAGAAACTTTTTCTAGGTACTCTATGCTCATTGTCGGTAGACCGATGTGATTAGTTCTGTCCGAATAAGAATCCAATAGCCATGCACCACGAGAGCCGAGCGCGCCGTCAGCTACGAGTTTTATTGCGCTTATGGATAGAAAATTTCCCCCAAGCCCAATCTCGGGTCCTTTTCTGTACCAATCTAGCAAGAGCTCCTGATCTGATCCGTCTAACATGATCCAAAATCGCGTAGTAAGTTTATTTTGTTTGAGAAAATCTTTGAATAGTGCGATCTCGGCTTTTCCAGCGCCTGCATCTTGAAAACTTGTGATGCCATGTTTTGCCATTTCCTCGAGGGCAAGGGAAAGTGCGCGTGCCCTTATTGAGTCATCAGGCTTTGGAACGTGTTGTTTGACTAGATTGGATGCGCTCTCATTTAATACCCCTGTCGGTCTTAGTTGATCATCCTTTATGACTTCGCCATCTCCTTTGACTTCTGTTTCAGAGTTGATACCCGCAATTTTCATTGCGGAAGTATTTGCCATCGCCGCATGTCCACTGGCGTGCACAAGGTAGACTGGATTATTTGGAGATACTGCACTCAGTTTTTCGTGAGTTTGAAAACCTTTTACCATGTTTTTAGGTTGTGGGACCCATTTGCTTTGATGCCAACCCCTTCCTAGAATCCATTCTCCTGGTTTGGCCAATGCAACAGCCGATTTTACTTGATCAACTACCTCGTCATAATTTTTTGCATGGCTTAAATCCAAGTTCAATGTAGACATGCCAAGGCTCATAATGTGACCATGAGCTTCGATGAAGCCAGGCGTTAATGTGGCGCCCTTTAAGTCTAGAAATTTATGGTTTTTTGCCGCCATATTTTTGGCGGCATGTAGACCTCCGGCAAATATTATTTTGTCACCTCTGGTGACAATGGCATCGACCTTAGCCTGATTGGGATCCATTGTGTGGATTACACCATTGCTGATAATGAGATCAGCTAATGCGCTTTGACTGAGTAGAGCAGGTATAAGAAGCAAAAATATGCTGTAACAATAGGCTCGTAGTGTGTACATAGGTGTCGCCAAGTAGATGTCGTTTAGTATCTGTCCAAGCTCAGATCATATCTCAAGGAAGGCATGACTTCATCTTACAAAATTCACCACTAATGTAGTACTCGCCTAGCAGTCTAAATATTCCCAACTATAGTTAACAAGAGTGTTTTATATGTTGTGCGTTATTTGCGCGTTATTTGCGCGTATTTTGGAATCGGTAAAATTTGTATGTCTGTAGAAAATAGTCAATTGATCTTTCAAAGTGAACAAGCTTATCAGCTTCACTTAGAGCAATCTTGGAATGATGATGTTGAAGCTTTATTGCCTCAGCAGGGTCAAAATTATTTTGATCAATTGACCAAGCGTCTTTCTAGATTACTCGTTGCAGATCGAGTTTACGTGGCGTCCTTCGATCTGGAACTCAGTTTTGGAACGACAATTTCTGATTTTTATGAGAATAAGCTCAGAGATAAATACGAGTTTCATGTACCAGGTACTTTTTTTGATGTGGTTGCGAGGGGTAAAACTTTAATAAAGGCTGATGAACTTGGCCAATCCTTCCCTGATGATGACGCTCTTAAACGATATAAGGCAATGATAGCGCTACCCGCATTCGATCATGACAATAATGTCATTGGTTTAATCGTCGTCCAGTTCAAAGATTGTTTTCCTTGGATAGCTGCTGCTAAATCCATTCTCGATTTTTGTATCGGTCGTATCGGTGAGGAAATGATTGCTTTTTACAAAGCGAGGCAACTGAATGACATGAATCATCAGTTATTGCGTGAGCTAGCTTTGTCTAATCAGCTAAAGGAAGAGCTAAGTCGCTTAGCCTATATTGACCGCGTCACTGGTTTACCCAATAGAGAGCAATTTTTAGTTGATATAAAAATATACGAAGATGTGTCTAATTACTGGATCGCGATGTTTGGATTGGATTGTTTTAAACCCGTTAATGAATCCATGGGAATTGAATCCGGTAATGCACTCATGAAAGAGGTTGGATTACGCTTAAGTCGAGGGGGTTTACATGAAACTCGACTCTACAAATGGACTGGGGATGAATATTTATTGTTCGGACGAATAGAAAATCCGAATGATGAGATAAAGGTAATAGAACATTGTGATGTGCTTTTTATAGCGCCCTTTGATGTGAGTGAAAGCTATGTTCACATAACAAGGAGCACAGGCGTAAGCTTACTAAAAAAACATGATCTTGTAGATGATGCCATTCAGGCTGTGTGTATCGCTATGCAAAGGGCGAAAATCCGTGGTGGCAACCGGACGGTTTATTACGATGACATTCTGATTCACAATTTTTTAAAGTACATTCGATGATGCAGGAAGGTATTTCGAAGCATCAGTTTACGCCTTATTATCAACCAATCTACGATCCAAGAACTGAAGAGTTCACAGGATATGAAGCATTAATGCGTTGGATAGGATCGGACGGTAAACCTGTTTTCTTTCCTGATCAGTTTATACCTATTGCAGAGCGAAGTGGGCTGATCATTGCGCTAGGAAAAGAAATGATAGCGACCGCCATCAGCAGTATCGCAGAATGGAATGAAACCTATAATACAAGAAGAGACTTAGCCATTAATTTGTCACCTCTGCAATTCCACGATGATTCACTTATTCAAGATATCGGAAGGATTGTATCAAAAGCGGGTGCAGATCCTGCGCTCATCAAATTCGAAATTACCGAATCTCTCTTCGTCCATGAAGGTGAGTATGTACTCGGGAAACTACAAGAATTGAAAGCATGGGTTTTCGCCTTTCTTTGGACGATTTTGGTACCGGTTATTCTTCTCTTGCCTATCTACAAAATCATCCCTTTGACGTCATTAAAATAGATAAATGTTTCGTAGATGATGTCGTCGATTCGAAAAAGAGTAGGGCTTTGATAAGAGCGGTGTACTTATTAGCAAAAGATCTCGGTATGAAAATCGTTGCTGAAGGAGTAGAGACCGAAGATCAAGCCAATTGTCTCTCATTGATGGGAATAGATTACTTACAGGGGTATCATTTTAGTCGGCCATTGCCAGCAAGCGAAATTCGAGCCACCTATACGAATAAGATAGATATGGCTGCTAGGATTACGGTATTAAGCGGGCTTCAAAGATAGCCCGATTTGGTTTGATGCCCTGATTCCATTAAACTGTGTTCTAGATTCTTATCATCTTTTTTGGAGTGCCCATTGCATCCCCTCTTGCAAGAAATTATCGAAATACTGGATATCGAGAAAGTAGAGGATAATCTCTATCGCGGCTTTCATCCGAGTGCTAAAACGGGTCGGCTATATGGCGGCCAAATTATGGCACAAGCTTTGATTGCAGCGGGGAGAACCGTTTCTGAAGATCGCCATCCTCACTCATTGCATGGATATTTTATGCGACCAGGAGATGTTAAGATTCCGGTCATCTTTTCCGTGGATAGAATTCGAGATGGACGTTCTTTTACAACCAGAAGAATCGCTGCCATCCAACATGGGAAGGCCATATTTAGCATGGATGTCTCCTTCCAAGTGCTAGAGAAGGGGCTTAGCCATCAATTAGATATGCCAAATATTCAATGCCCTTCGGATGATCAAATAAGTGATCAAATGAAAAATGATCGATTTGTAACTTACTTGATGGAGTACAAAGAGCGACTTGAGGAAAAGGCCATTGCGCCTTATCAACATAGTTGGTTCAAGGCCAATGGCGAAATTCAATCTGATGATAATTTACTTCACGCTGCATTACTGACCTATCAATCGGATGACTTGCTTTTATCTACGTCACGATTACCACATCGAGGAAGCTTTAAGAGAGAGGACATGCAAGCCGCGAGTTTGGATCATGCTATGTGGTTTCACGCCCCAGCACGCGCTGATCAATGGACCCTATATGCCCTCGATGCGCCTCAGTCTGGCGCCGCAAGGGGATTTAATCGAGGGATGATGTTTTGCGAAGATGGTAAGCTCATCGCGTCTACTATGCAGGAGTCACTGATGCGTTTACGTGTACCCACCAATGGATAATTTGCATCGTCAGTATCTTGATATGATGGGTGTAGATGTTTATACCATTAGGACTATATCGGATACTTTCGAGGGTAATGCGGAAAACGCGACAGACATAAGTACGAAAGCAGAGGCTTCACTTGAGACTCCTAAGCAGGTTGAGACTCCTAATAGAGTTGAGACTCCCAAATCTGTTGAGGCTCTACGCCAGCAACTCAAAGATCAAGTGTTGAGCGAAGGTCCTGAAACAGTTGTGGTCGTCGCTAAAAGCCTTGCTCAGCAACGAGAGAAAGAAACTAAGAATAGCGCGCCTAAAGATAAGCTATTTGTTAAAAATGAGCCTCGATTCTTTTTCTGTTTTCTTGATTATGACGATATCAGCCTGATGGTATCGTTACCCGTGAAAGCCAATAACTTACCCAGAGAGTATCGACAACTTTGTGATGATATAGTATTCGCGCTGGTCAAAGAACGAAAAATACCCAAGGTCAGAGAATTAAGATGGCCAATGGTTACGGCTGCACATATCCAACAAAACGCAGATGATGCACGTTTAATTATCGGTGATATGGTTTCTCAGTGTGGTAGCAACTTGATTCTCTTTGGTGAGGTAGTAGCGAGTTACCGTTCGGAAAAAAAACAAGGGACTTATTTACTGCTTGAAGAGTTAGATCATTATATGTCAAACCCTAAGGCTAAACCTGAGCTCTGGGCAAAGCTTTTGCCTCTGCTTTCGGTCCGTTAAAGATGACAGGCCCGCAGGTAGATCAGTCGCACTTGGGTCAGCTGCGATTTCGTAAGATGCAGATCGAGGATTTGTCATCTGTAATGGAAAACGAAATTAGTGCCTATTCCCATCCATGGCCCAAGGGAATATTTGCAGATTGTATTGATTCAGGTCACGAGTGTTGGACTGTGATATTGAGCGATGTGCTTATAGGTCACAGTATATTGTCTGTTGCTGCGGGGGAGTCTCATTTACAAAACGTCTGTATTGTACCGTCCCATCAAGGTAGGGGATATGGACGAAAGCTGGTTGAATACATGCTTTCCATGGCCATTAGCCGAGGTGCCGATCGCATATTTCTAGAGGTAAGAACATCGAACTTAACGGCTTACAAACTGTATGAAAGTTTAGGCTTTAACGAGCTTGGCATACGTGATGGCTATTATCCCGGTGATTCTGGACGAGAAGATGGCATTATGTTCGGGAAAGAACTCAATCTTTGAATAGTCAGCTGCTTGTATAGGCTTTAGATAGGGCGTCTTTAGTAATGCTACACTACCTTGGATCCGCCAGAAGGAAATGCCATGCGCAGTTATGCAATTGAAAGTAGTGATGGAAACACTGTTACCTATCAGGATAAAAAACGTTGGCTGTGGTTGCTGTCATTAATTAACCCGACAGTCCCATTGATAGGTGTGATTGGACATTTATTGAGTGGTCATGAGTTATGGCTACTGATGCCAGTGATAGTGATGTTTGCAGTAGGCCCCTTGTTAGATTTACTCCTCGGTCGTGACGAAAATAATCCCCCTGAAGAAGTTGTTAGTCAATTGGAGGGGGATAGATATTATAGAATTTTGACTTATCTTACCGTTCCCCTCCATTATATTGTTTTCATCTCTTGTGCAATGTGGGTTGGAACCCAAGATCTTTCTTGGTGGAGCTTTATTACATTGACAGTCGCTTTGGGTTTTGCAGATGGTTTTGCGATTAATACCGGGCACGAGCTCGGTCATAAGCGAACAAATGTAGAAACTTGGCTCGCGAAGATTGTACTTGCCATACCAGCTTACGGGCATTTTTGGATTGAACACAATCGTGGCCACCATCGAGATGTATCAACGCCTGAGGATCCCGCCAGTGCGCGTATGGGAGAGAGCATCTACAAGTTTGCAAGACGAGAAATACCCGGTGCTTTTCATCGTGCTTGGCAGCTCGAACATGAAAGGCTTTGTCGAAAGGGAGAGTCGGTCTGGGGTTCGAAAAATGAGATTTTACAATCCTATTTCATTACATGCGTCATTCAAATCGGTCTTATCGTTGCCTTTGGTTGGATCATGTTGCCTTTTCTCATAATGCATAATTTTCTATCTTGGTGGGTGCTCACCAGTGCCAACTACATTGAGCATTATGGCTTATTAAGAATGAAGCAGGAAAATGGTAGGTATGAGCGATGCCAACCCCACCACAGTTGGAATGCAAATCATCTGGTGTCAAATTTACTATTATTTCATTTGCAACGACATTCTGATCATCATGCTAATCCAACAAGGCGTTATCAAAGTCTTCGTCACTTTGAAGATCTGCCACAATTGCCGATCGGATATTATGGAATGTACACGCTCGCGTATCTGCCTAAATTCTGGTTTATGGTAATGGATAAGCGGTTATTGTCCTTGCCTCATATCAATTTTGACCTCAGCAAGATAAATATCGATCCGGATGAACGCGCGAGAATTGAACAACAATATGGGTCCTTCAATGAATAAATATGCTTGTCCTGGTTGCGGCTATACCTATGATGAATCTATAGGAGATGATCATGAAGGCTATCCACCCGGTTTTTTATTTAGTGATCTGCCCGATGATTTTGTTTGCCCTGCTTGCTCAGTTCGATACAAAGAAGATTTCGTTCAGCTTTCATTGAATCCCATTTAATTGTCTTCTGCATTGAACCTAAAGCAGATAGCAGAAACTTCGAATTCCCATGTTAAAACTTGGACTGAAATCAATTGGTGCTTTCTTAAGGCGCTCTAATGGCGATGTAAAGGTTAAAAGCCCCTTGAAAACCGATCGGAAATAGATCTTAATACCTTCGATTAAGGGTTTAATATTCATTTGGGACTCGTATGAAGGCAAGTATGAAAGCAGCTAAACTGTTTACAGCAAGTGTTAGCGCCTTGATAGTAAGCTCGGTTTTCGCCCATGGTGTCATCAGTACAACCCTGTACCCAAAAGAAGACCGGCGCATAGAATTTCCTGATACCGAAAATTATTTCACCCTCACATTTGATCCTCATACACATTCTGTTTTTTCTGATGGTCATGTTTGGCCTAATGTGCGCGTGGCAGAGGCGATTCGTGATGGGCTTGATGCAATTGCCATTACTGAGCATCTAGAATATCAACCTCACTTGGCTGATATTCCTCATCCAGATAGAAATCGCGCATTTGAGATTGCCGCTGCCTCAAAGGGGGGGAATGATCTAATGATTGTTGCGGGTTCTGAAATCACACGGCAAGATCCAGCAGGTCATATCAATGCCATTTTTATCGATGATGCTAATGCACTGCTTAAAAATTATGTTCCAGAGGACCCCTCAGACACCCTGGCCTACTACACAGAAATGAGCAAGTGGCCAGTTCAAGAAGCAGTTGATGCCGCTAATGCGCAAAATGCTTTTGTATTCTGGAATCACAGCTGGTGGAGTAGTGCCTTCCCTAATGGGATTCCCAAAGCGTCAAAATTTCATAAACAGAACGCAAAAAAGAAATTGCTTCACGGAATAGAAATTGCCAACGGTGATAGTTATTCAGAAGAAGCCTTTCAGATAGCTTTGGATCTTGATCTTACTTTGATTGGTGTATCGGATATACATGGGCTGATTGACTGGGATTTTAAACCCCACAAAGGTGATCACAGACCCGTGACCTTGGTGCTGGCAAAAGAAAAGACACAAGCCTCATTGAAGGAAGCGCTTTTCGAAGGTAGAACCATTGTTTGGTATAAGAAACTTTTGATAGCGCACAAAGAAAATATGGATGAGCTTTTAGCATCAACATTGAAAATATCTAAGGCAGAATACTCCGAGAAATCAGATGTTCTCCATCTAGAAATAGAGAATAATTCTGATGCTGAATTCCTATTGAAAAATATGAGCGAACATTCCTTTTTATATAATGCGGATATTCTTAAAGTTGCACCCCACGGAATAACAAAGTTGGAAGTAAAAACAAGAAAGCGCCGAGACAAAATCGCGCTAAAATTTGAGGTATTGAATGCCCTTGTCGCACCTAAACGCTACGCTAAGATCTCTTTAAACAGTGATACTGTGGTAGTGAAAGAAGGGTTATAAAAAGCGCTGCGGCAAAAGCGCTGCTTGTTGCAACCCTTGTAGGTACGATTTTATTACTGATAAATCAGTTTGATGCCCTATTTGGTTCTTCCGAATTTCGGACTATTCCCGCGATCCTGACCTACATAGTGCCATTTTTGGTGTTTATGGCAGGCCAACTGTCCAATAAAGACAAAGATACGGGCTAGCACACTTAGCTTGGTCAGGTATAATGCGCCACTTTTCGCTTTTCCAGAATCCCCATGAGTATCCAAGAAGAAGTTGATAAACGTCGTACCTTTGCGATTATTTCTCACCCCGATGCGGGTAAAACGACGATCACTGAAAAACTGCTCCTACTCGGTCGTGCTATTCAAACTGCGGGAACAGTGAAGTCCAAGAAGTCAGACAAGTTTGCAACTTCTGACTGGATGGAGCTTGAGAAACAACGTGGAATATCCGTTACGACATCGGTTATGCAATTTCCTTACAAGGGTTGTGTTGTCAATCTTCTCGATACTCCCGGCCACGAAGATTTTTCCGAAGATACTTATCGAACCCTTACGGCTGTGGATTCTGTCTTAATGGTGATAGATGGCGCAAAAGGTGTTGAGCAACGTACCGTCAAATTAATGGAAGTATGTCGTTTAAGAGATACACCTATTCTGACATTCGTGAATAAATTGGACAGAGAAATTCGTGATCCGATCGATGTCATGGACGAAGTTGAAGATGTATTGAAAATTAAGTGTGCGCCCATCACTTGGCCGATTAGCATGGGTCAAAATTTCAAAGGCGTTTATCATTTATATGATGACGAGATTCATGTTTTCGAAGCAGGAAAAAGTGAAGTGCTTAGTGAATCAAGAATTATTAAAGGCATTGACAGTTCCGAGGCGAAAGCGTTTTTAGGTGACATAGCCGAAGAGTTTGCAGAAGAAATCGAATTAGTAAAAGGCGCCGCTCACGAATTTGATTTTGATGCTTATCGCGCGGGGCAGTTAACACCTGTTTACTTTGGCACAGCCTTGAAAAATTTTGGTGTGACTCAAATGCTTGATGGTTTTGTTGAGTACGCCCCGGCGCCGCTTAGTAGGGAGGCCAATACAAGAGTTGTGAATGCCAATGAAGAGGGGTTTTCAGGGTTTGTATTTAAAATTCAAGCAAACATGGATCCTAAACACCGAGATAGAATTGCCTTCCTACGTATTTGTTCTGGACAGTATTCTCAAGGTATGAAGATGCGTAATGTTCGAGTTGGGAAAGAGGTACGCGTGAGTGACGCGGTGACCTTTTTGGCGGGTGAACGCTCCCATGCAGAAACAGCTTGGTCTGGAGATATCATCGGTCTTCACAATCATGGCACCATACAAATTGGTGATACCTTTACCACAAATGAAAATTATCGATATACCGGTATTCCTCACTTTGCACCGGAGATGTTTCGGCGAGTACAGCTTAGAGATCCTCTAAAAAGCAAGCAACTCCGCCAGGGTTTGACCCAACTGTCTGAAGAAGGTGCGACTCAGGTATTTATGCCTCACCATAATACTGATCTAATTTTAGGTGCAGTAGGTGTATTGCAATTTGATGTTGTTGTCTTTCGTTTAATAGAAGAGTACAAAGTTGATTGTGCTTATGCGCCTATCAATATTTATACTGCGCGTTGGATTGAATGTGATGATCCAAAAATGTTGGCAGAGTTTAAGAAAAAATCAGAAATGAATTTGGCCTTGGATGGCTCCGGTCATTTGACTTATTTAGCCCCGACGCGAGTCAATCTTTCTTTGACAGAAGAGAGATGGCCGGATATTCGTTTCCGTGCAACTCGAGAAATTGTATAAAGTTATTTCTTCTCCAAAGTTACTTTTTATACCAATCTACTTGCTATACAAAACTACTTTAAATTAATGGGTTTTTCCTTGGCACCTGCTGGTGGATCTATGCCTAACAATTTCGCAATCGTCGGCGCAATTTGGAGTTGGTGTACACTTTCTAACTTGCTGCCAGGTTTAATGCCCCGTCCCAGCCCCAAGAAAATAGCGTGCATTTTCGGATTCTCTGGGGAATAGCCATGAGCGCCGACTTTCCAACTTATTAGAGGCGCTAATAAGCGGTGTACTTTCAGTAACAGTGTATTCTTGTAAAAAACATGGGGAGCTTCTGTGGTGAGGATGATATCCCCCGTTCGATTTGGGTAATCGAAATGAAAGTTCTCTGGCAAGGCATCCTGAGTATAAACATTTATGTTCGGCACGCTAGATAATATTGATAGTAACTTGGGTTTATCGCTTTTATGCTTAAGGAAGAGGTGGTTAACAGCGCCTCTCCCAGTTGACATAAGGTCTAATCCACTTTCTTTCACAATAGCGTCAAGGTCGATAATTTTATTTACCTCTTCCATGCCATGATCACTGACTAACAATAAGGTTGTTGTTCGCCAAAGGTTTCTATCATCCAGTGCTTTTAAAAGGCGACCTAGCTGTTCATCTTGTTCATGGATTCTAGTCGTGACATCGGCATGATTAGGACCTTTATCGTGAGCAACATCATCCGCGCCACGCCAATACGACATGATAAGATGTGGCCTTGTTTCATTTGGAAGATCGAGCCAGTTAACGATTTGATCTACCTTTTCCGATTCAGGAACTGATTTATCAAAAGGAGAGCGACGGAAGGAGACACCTTGTCCCTGCCAATCTGTCTCAGAAGAAACCCAGAAAAAGGTTGCAGTCTTAACACCCTGTCTTTCTGCTGTAATCCAAATTGGTTCTGCCTCTAGCCAGTCAGCATCACCGCTATAGGCATAATGACCTTTGTCTCGATCATAAAATGCATTATCTACAATACCATGTTCGTCAGGGTTGACCCCTGTTGCCATGCTGACGTGAGTTGGGAAGGTGCTAGAGGGATAAACTGGAATCAGTGATTTGGCGCGCAGACCTTCGCTTTCTAAGCGTTGTAGTGCGGGGAATTTAGCTAGGTCAGGAAAATCATGACGCATGCCGTCCCAGGACAAAACAATGACAGTTGGCTTCAGTGCTTCAGATACAGGTGCTTCTGATACAAGTGCTTCAGATTCAAGTGCAGTACAAAAGCGCGAAAAGGATAATAAAGTGATAAGTAGAATTCTTTTCAAGACTTGTTCCTAAAGTAATGGTATCTGCTCGAAAGACGCGACTAAGTCATATCCTCGTAGGGATTATCAACGTGAAGATTAATGCTGTGATCTAAACCAGGAATAGTAATTTTGTCAGCGCTGATTTCAAGATCACTTCCATCAACAACACCAACGCCAAATTCGTAAATAAGATTATTCTCACCTTCAATGGTTTTCTTATCATAGTCAGCAATATTTTCCTGAACACCTTCATTCTTTGATTGCCATTTAGCTAAGGCGCTACTTCCATGCTTTTTCTTTAACATGTTCTTGACGACATCAGGAGAAAGGATGGCGGCGGTAGCGTTGTTTCCACCAAATCCTTTTGTATTGATGAGGCAGGCATCCAAAGTTGATGGGTCAACTTCTTTATGATCAAGAAGGATATCTAAATTACTACATTCGACATCATCTGCGATTCTATCGACTGTTCTTATCCCGGGAATGATCCCGTGATCCCAGATACCCAGAGATGCCACTATTTGATCACCCGATGCTGTTGCTAAGGAATGTCCGAGGTAGGCTTTGATTCCTGCAACAGGCATATTTTGAGCACCAAATGATTTGGATAGCTCATTGAGGATATGAGATTCCGTGACACGATTCTGAGGTGTACTTGTGCCGTGGGCTTGGATGTAAGATCGGCTTTTGACTGCGTCCTCACCAAGGATGGCACGTATGACACCCATTGCTTTGCCCACGGTGACATAGTTACCAATACCGGGGCCCGGAATTGATTTTTTGAACCCATCGGCATTAATAAAAACGTCAGCAACGCCGCCATATATATTTGTGCCCATTTCCAACGCGAGCTCGTCATCAAAAAGGATAATAAATTGAGAAGATTCAGATAGGGTAAAACCGCAATTATCTCCAAAAGGGCGACAAGCGCGGAAATGGTCAGTTGCACCTTCTCTATTATCAATTTTATTTAGCGCATGATCTTCGGCAAGTGCCCCCATCGTGCGATAACCTTCGATAACTTCCGGCGTAAGAGGTGCTTCACTGGCACCGACTAGTACGGCCCGAGATTTACCTGAGCGAATGTCCTGTATTCCCTGTCGAAGATTGTAAAGAAAAGTAGCGCAGGCGCCAATATTCGCACCGGTGGTACCAACACTGCCTAGGACATAGGCATTAACAAAGTCAGCTGTCATTTCTGCCAAGCTAAGCGCACAATTTTTAGAGCTAACTCTTTTCCCTAATAAAGATGATTGCAACATCCCGCCAGCACCATTGGTATCCAGCTGCCCCATCGCGCTGCTTGCGTAAACTGAAATTTGATCAGCAGGTAAACGCTGCCTCACTTCTTCCCATTGTATGCCAAGAGAGTTAAGTGCATCAGATGCTGCATAAACGGTGAGTTGCAATCCTCGGGGATGATTCCGAGCTTGGTAAAGTTTTTCTGGCTCAAAGCCGCTAGGCAGCTGCCCTGCAGACTGAACCTTTGAAACCCGGTGGTCAGGAAATAAGATATCAATATTTTGATCAATTGTGACTTCGACCAAAGTGTGATTTATTTCATTGATAATCCAGCCAGGAGGAATGCTTCTAGGAAGTTGATTACGTTTTAGGCTAAAGACCAAGTTGCTATCACTTGATCCTGATAATTGAGCAGTCTTATTAATACGGATTGATGAAGGATCAAATAAATTGTTTTCTATTTGCCTGACTAAAGTGTGATCAAGAATGTACTGTTTATCAACAGTCGCCAAGTTCATTAGGGAGGCAAGGCTTTTATAAGTGGAATCGGCAAGAGAATGATGGAGTCGATCTATGACCATTCGCCGATAGCCGTGATGTCCAGAGCTTCTTCCGGCGGGATTAATTCCACCGAAACCAACGATAAGAGGAAGGCGAGACAAAAAACAACTCCTTTAGATGGAAAGCTGAAAACGCTTAGCTTACCATGGTTATAAGGCTGATTCTTCAGCAGTTAATTACTTTTTATAAGCGCGCAATCTTACACGATTTCAATTGCGACGGCCGTCGCCTCCCCGCCACCTATACATAATGCCGCGATACCTCTTTTTTTGCCTTGCGTTTTTAGCGCGTGCATTAAGGTGACGATAATACGAGACCCTGTCGATCCAATAGGATGTCCCTGAGCGCAAGCGCCGCCAAAAATATTTACTTTTGAGGGGTCTAATCCTAAATCTTTAATAGCCACCATGGTCACCATGGCAAAGGCTTCATTAATTTCAAATAAATCGACATCTTCTATCGACCATCCCACCTTTGTCAGTAACTTTTCAATGGCGCCTACTGGGGCAATCGTGAATTCTGAAGGATGTCTCGAATTAGTACTGTGGCCTTTGATCTTGGCCACGGCGACTAATTTGTGTTCCTTGAGCGCGTCCTCACTTGCAAGTACAAGCGCTGATGCACCGTCAGAAATTGAAGATGCGTTAGCGGCTGTGATGCTGCCATCAACTTTAAAAGCAGGGCGAAGTTGTGGGATCTTTTCAAGATTGGCATTACCGGGTTGCTCATCTTCTGTAACGATGGTTTTACCTTTCTTTGTTTTAACGGTAACGGGGACTGTCTCTGCCTGAAGGTGCCCGTGACTGATGGCATCTTGCGCCTTGATCAGAGAATTGATCGCAAAAGCATCCATGTCCTCACGTGTCATCTGATATTTATCTGCCATATCTTGAGCAAAAGATCCCATTAGGCGACCGGTTTCAGCGTCCTCCAGGCCATCTACGAACATAGAGTCCAGTACTTCAGTGTGACCCATGCGATATCCGGCACGTGCTTTGGGCATCAAGTAGGGTGCATTGGTCATGCTCTCCATGCCACCACTCACCATGATATTGTTGGTGCCTGCTTTAATAAGATCGTGAGCTAACATGGTTGCCTTCATGCCAGACCCACATAACTTATTTATTGTTGTTGCACCTGTCTCAACTGGAATATCTGCGCCAATTGCTGCTTGTCGTGCAGGTCCTTGTTTAAGACCTGCGGGTAAAACACATCCCATGATCACTTCGTCAATTTTGTCTGATGTTAGACCGCTTCTGCTAATAGCGCCTTTAATGGCAACACTGCCAAGTTCTGGACCAGTAAGCGTCTGGAGACTACCTTGAAATCCGCCCATCGGTGTTCGTGCGCCGCTAACTATATAGATTTCACTCATTTAATTACCCTAAGAAGGAACGTTATTGTGATGTACATTTTGATGTGCGTTTAGATGTTTGAATCCTATTTTAGGACGTCAAGGAAATCAATAAGTTCGCGCTTAATTGATACACTTATCCTGTGGTATGCTCAGGGATGGTTTATTTTCGAATTGTCGAATATATCAAATTTAAAAACTAAGGAGAGCAAGAATGACATCAAAAGCCGCTGCCGCTTTGGAGATTTTTAATTCATACATGGGTGAAGAAGAAGGAATTGGTGAATGGTTTGTCGTTGACCAGGATCGAATCAACTTATTTGCCGACGCGACGATGGATCATCAGTTTATTCATATCGATCCTGTAAAGGCTGCAGAATTTTCTCCGTATAAAGTGACCATTGCCCATGGTTTTCTGACGCTGTCCTTGATCGTCCACTTAGGCGCGAGTATTGCGCCTAAAAAGCCAGAGGCACTTGATGGTGTTTTCATGGGCGTTAACTATGGTTTGGACAAAGTGCGTTTTCCTTCTCCCGTCTTAGTTAATGCTAAGTTACGTGCACGTCACCGGCTTGTTGGTGCTGATTTAAAGAACGAAAATACGATTCAGCTCAAGAGAGAAGTCACAATTGAAGTAGAAGGCGGTGAGAAGCCTGTATGCGTGGCGGAGTCTCTCGTTCGATTGATGTACGGCTAAGGTTAATCAATATGACGATCATTAAAAAGCAAGATCTCATCCAAAGTATTGAAGATTCCCTTCAATATATTTCCTATTACCATCCGCCTGACTTTATTAAAGCTTTAAACGAAGCCTATGAAAGAGAAGAGTCTAGTGCGGCAAAAGATGCGATGGCGCAAATTATCATTAATTCAAGAATGTGTGCAGAAGGGCATCGCCCTATATGCCAGGACACGGGCATTGTGAATGTATTCATCTCCGTCGGTATGGACGTTAGATTTGAAACAGATCAATCTCTTGAGGATATGATTAACGAGGGCGTTCGACGCGCCTATTTATCTCCAGATAATGTACTGCGAGCTTCTATACTTTCCGATCCTGCCGGTAAGCGTTTGAATACTAAGGATAATACGCCAGCGGTGATTCACACTGAGCTAGTGTCAGGTGATAAGGTCGAAGTACATGTAGCCGCTAAGGGTGGTGGCTCCGAGGCAAAATCGAAGCTTGTCATGTTAAACCCTTCTGACAGTATAGTGGATTGGGTTTTGAAGACAGTGCCCACAATGGGAGCCGGATGGTGCCCTCCTGGTATGTTGGGGATCGGGATAGGCGGTACGGCAGAAAAAGCAGTATTGCTGGCAAAGAGATCTTTGATGGACCCCATTGATATTCATGATCTACAGAAGAAAGGTCCAGATTCAAAGGTAGAAGAATTGCGACTTGAGTTGTTTGAGAAGGTTAATGCTTTGGGTATCGGCGCTCAGGGACTAGGTGGATTGACTACGGTGCTGGATATTAAAATAATGGATTTTCCAACCCATGCTGCGAATTTGCCGGTTGCCATGATTCCCAACTGTGCAGCTACAAGGCATGCTCACTTTATACTGGATGGTAATGGTTCAGCAGACCTTGAAGTGCCCAAATTAGAAGATTGGCCCAAAATTACCTGGGAAGCTGGCCCCAATTCAAGGCGGGTCAACCTCGATACGGTGACGAAGCAAGAAGTGGCAACTTGGAATCCGGGTGAAACCTTATTACTGAGTGGGAAGATGTTAACCGGTCGTGATGCAGCCCATAAGAAAATCCGCGATCTTTTCGCTGAGGGCAATGCGCTTCCTGAAGGCGTTGACTTAAACGGACGTTTTATCTACTACGTTGGACCTGTTGATCCGGTTCGAGAGGAAATTGTTGGTCCCGCAGGACCGACAACGGCCACTAGAATGGATGGTTTTACCGACATGATGTTAGAGAAGACGGGTTTGCTTGGCATGATTGGGAAAGCAGAAAGAGGTCCGGTTGCCATCGAATCAATTAAAAGGCACAAAGCAGTCTATTTGATGGCGGTGGGCGGAGCTGCCTTCCTAGTTTCCAAGGCGATTAAAAAATCACGGGTTGTTGCTTTCGAGGAATTAGGCATGGAGGCAATCCATGAATTTGAAGTCGAAGATATGCCGGTAACTGTCGCCGTTGATAGTAGTGGTGAATCAGTTCATGTTTCAGGGCCGAAAATTTGGCGATCTAAGATCGGAAAACTCCCTCTCACTGAGCTTTAAAGTCTTTTAGAATCAACTGCTTATGTAAGAAAATTTGTGTTATACATTGAAAGAGCGGCGCCTTTGCGTTACATTAACATTTCTTGAACTCAACAGAATTTAATGGGTCAAAACTCTTTAACTTGGGGTTCTATCAACCTGCCCCATAACGCTTGGATATAAAAACTATGGGGCCAGATCAATCCTCAGTTGACCAACTCTATTTAGTAGCGGAAAGCCTAGCGCAGGACTTCTCGTTATTCCCTCAAAAAGATAGCTCAGCTTTCATCAGCGGTTTGCTCACAGAAGCGCAAATTGAGGTCGAAGTTGAGCGCCTGCGAGGCATGGATGTAGATGCTTATATTGCAGCAACGGTGTCACCCGGCGAGGAAACATCTCGACCAGGGGCAAAAGAAATTGTAAGATCGTTAGGCGTGCCGATTTTTGAAGAAAAACAAGAAGGGCCATATTATTCTTCCGAGGTCGAATTCAATTTTGATGGCGAAACTCGCAGAGTAGGTTTTATTACTCAAGATAGAGCATATGCGTCTGGTGTATGGGGTCCTCAACATCACAACTTGGCCGCTGAGGCGGCCGTTGATTTTGCAGTCAGGTCAATGCCAATTATTTGTATGATGGACACACCCGGAGCCGATGGTAACGAGGTTGCCAATGCGAACAATCAAGCACACTCTATTTCAAGGTTGATCGCTGAATTATGTAATGTAGATGTGCCAACTATTGGCATTGTGATCGGGCAGGGTTATTCCGGTGGTGCTATACCCTTGGCTGCGGGCAATTTATTATTATCCTTGCGCACCGGCGTTTTTAATACCATTCACCCTAAAGGTTTAGCCAGTTTGGTGAGAAGATATAACCTTTCCTGGCAAGAATGTGCACAATCCGTTGGTGTGTCTTCATATGAGCTTTATAAACAGGGCAACATTGACGGTGTAATTGATTATGATCCCGGTGAAGCGAACAAGGTAGAGAACCTTAAAAATGCCATAATCTCTGGCATAAAATCTGTAGAAAATCGCACGATTGAATTTGTAGGTCAGCATCCTGAAATCCTCGACCATTATCGTCGAAATATAAACCGCTATCTTAATCCTACAAAAAGCCTTTCTGCAGTTCATGCAAGCTCATCACTTAAGTTGAGAACTACACCGACAGCCTACCCGAGCATTTTTGGTGTTGCTTTTCGTTATCTTCGCTACCTTGGATTAAGGAGAAGAATCAGAAGTATTACCGAGACGCAGTATGGTCGTCTTGCGAGTAGTGAAATCCCAGAAGGTGAACTATTACAGCGAATACACAGAGAAAGGCGAACAGCCTTCCTTGGTTGGTTGTTAGATCCAGATAAGATACTTTATGAAGATGTCCTCAATAAAGCTTGGAAGAATTATGTAGATAAAAAAGCGGTTGTTGGAGATGAGCGTGGCCGAATTGCGCAGTTGATCTTTGGTGAACCAACAAGAAATTATGAGTTAGCAAAGCGCGATATTTGCCTGTATAGCGGTTTACACTTATATAATCGCTGGAAGTCTAGTGCTAAAGATAACCTGCTTGCCTTGATCGATCACATGGGCGATCAGGAAACAAATTCCTATCTTCTTGGTGTCAGCGATATCAAAGACGTTAAAGCTTTACTTAGAGCGATTGCGGATTCAGAAAATGGCTTTGTTACTAATCTAAAAAGTAGATTGACCCACGAGGGTAAAAAGCTTCTGGGTAAAGATTATATCTCGAGCAAGTCTTCAGATTTCTTGGCGGGTCAATTAGCGTCAGAGCTTAATCTCATTATCGAGAGCGTCAATTTGTATAACGCTGATTTGCTGACGGATGAGTCATTGTCTGATTTTTCCCAACGATTGATTGTTGCGCAAGATCAAAACCCAAAGCCCATCATGCTTAACCGAAGATTGTTGGAAGATACTTTGTGGACATATATTGCCCGAAAGTCAGATGCTGAGGTTGCCAAAAACGATCAAGACCGCACCATCCTAGATGTGGTTCTAGAGAAAGACTTACGAGAAGACTTTGTACTTGAATGCCAGAACCTGATTGCTTTCGGATATGTCTATGACAATTTAATTGTTGATCTTGCCTCTCTTGCTCGACAAGCCCACGAATCACGCACACTTTCGATTGATTTTGTCTCTTCGCTTATTGATCGTTCTTTCATGAGTCTGGTAACGGAGCCAGGATTTCAAGAGATCGGCGCAGAAGAATTGAAGTCTCGATTTGCCACTTGGATAGAAGATCTTGCGTCTCACAAAACTAGTGCATCCTTCCTTAAGTCAGTTGAAGAGTGGATGCGAGTAGTACACAAAGATAAATCTGATACTTTGTTTGTTGTGATTAGTTTCTTTTTTGAAAAACTCTTACCCGAATATTATGGGTCTAAGCGAGGTGACAAAGCATATGAAGGTAAGGTTGAACCCGTCCGAATTGGTAGACGAAAAGATTTTTGGAATCGCTTAACGATTGCCTACCGAGATTTGTTGTTTCATGAGGTATTGACCACAGAGAAGCGAAAAAAACGAACCACTTATGAGACATTGATTGATCGTTATGTAGAAAACTTTGAGGAACTAAATGGCGATCTTTTATCAGCGAATCCTGTATCTTTTCCAACTTTTCGGCCGTCGATTGAATCTGCATTAAAAAATAATATTCGCCCTCACGGCTTGATTACAGGGATTGGTGATTTCAAATCAGAAAATGGATGTTATCGCGTCGGCTTAGTGTTGCCAAATGTCGCCTTCCAAGCAGGTAGTATTGATAATTCCGACTGCGTTCGTTTTTGTAAATTGCTTGTAGAATGCGCAATTCGTAATCTTCCTGTGATTTGTTTTGTGTCTAGTGGCGGCATGCAAACAAAGGAAGGTGCGGCAGCGCTCTTCACGATGGCGGTAATTAATGATCGTATTACGCGATTTATAAGAGACAATGATCTACCGATAATTATGTTTGGCTATGGCGATTGCACAGGCGGTGCGCAAGCAAGTTTTGTAACCCACCCCTTAGCCCAAACTTATTATTTGACCGGGACGAGTATGCCGTTTGCAGGGCAGACGGTAATAGAATCTAACTTGCCATTCACCTGTTTGTTAAGCAACTATCTATCAGTAAAGTCAGGCGCGATGCGCGGTTTAGTTAAACACCCCTTTGCTGAAGACTTAGATGTAGATTTGAGAAGAGTTGATCCGGCAATTCCTTTGCCTACAGAAAGTATAGAGGAAGTTGTTGATCGGATAATGTCTGGTGTTCTAACTGCAGCTAAACCTCGTATCAATATTGATATTCCATCACCAGACGATTTATTTAAGCCTGTAAAGCGGACTTTGATTCACGCTCGTGGTTGTACGGCAGTGAAGCTTGTTTCCCGTGCGATAGCCCTAGGCTATGAGGTTGTACTCGTACAGTCTGATCCAGATATGGAAAGCGTACCTGCTGACATGGTAAGAGATGATCCTAAGCATGCGCTGGTGTGTATTGGCGGTAATACCTCAGACGAAAGTTATCTTAATGCATTAAGTGTATTAAATATTGCGAGTGTTCAACAAGTTGATTCTTTGCATCCAGGTATTGGATTTCTATCGGAAGATCCAAATTTCGCCAAACTTGTTCGACAACGCGGCGTGAATTTTATTGGGCCCAAAGTAGTCAGTATGGAAACCATGGGTAATAAGTCCAACGCCATTAATACGACAATGAGTAATGATGTGCCTGTTGTTCCCGGTAGCCACGGTATTGTCCATACCTCAGTGAGAGCAGCAGAAATATCAGAACAAGTGGTCTATCCCGTATTATTAAAAGCGGTTCACGGTGGTGGTGGCAAGGGTATTCAAGTGGTTAACAAGCCAGAGGAAATACACGAACTATTCCAAAGAGTAACGGTAGAGGCGAAAGCCGCTTTCGGAAATGGCGATGTTTACATCGAGAAATTTGTCACATCTCTTCGTCATATTGAAGCGCAGATACTGAGAGACATTCATGGTAATTGTCATGTCATTGGTCTTCGAGATTGTAGTGTACAGCGTAACAATCAAAAACTAATGGAAGAATCATTTTCGACCATGCTGCCAAAGAAATTAGAGAAGTTGGTTCTGGAGTATGCTGAACGTATAGCGAATGCGGTCGATTACATTGGTGCGGGTACGGTAGAGTTTATTTACGATGTGCCCAGTGATGCAATTTATTTTATGGAGATGAATACTCGCTTGCAGGTTGAGCATCCCGTAACAGAAATGGTCACCGGTGTGGATATTGTCGCCAAGCAATTTGAGATCGCAGGTGGTGGTTCGATTAAAGATATGAAGGTTAAGAAGAATGGTTATGCTTTAGAAGTTCGAATTAATGCAGAAAAAGCCGTAGTTGACGCTGAAGGTGGTGTTAGCTTTTCCCCAACCCCGGGTGAAATTACGCTTTGTGAATTGCCAGAAGAAGACGACTTCCAGATAATCTCGATGGCGGGAACGGGTAAAGTAGTTTCTCCTTTCTACGATAGCTTGATTATCCAAATTATTTGTCACGGTAAGAATAGAAAAGAAGTGACCAAGAGAATGGGAGACTATCTCGACAAGGTTAAGATAGAAGGTATTTGCACCAATATTAGTTTGATCAAACGCATCCTAAAAGATGATGAATTTCAGAAAGGGATTTATGATACTAATTATCTGCCAGGATTCTTGAGCCGCATAGATGTTAATGAGCTGATTGCAGAAATTGAAGAGGCATCCGGTATCAGTGGCACCGGAATCGATCTTGAGATGCTTAAGATTGAAGGCAGTGAAGAATTGAAAGTACTTTCACCTTCAACGGGCGTCTTCTATCGAACCCCATCTCCATCTGAACCTGAATATGTCAGCGTCGGCGATACGGTTTCCACAGAGGACACCTTGTGTCAATTGGAAGCAATGAAAATGTTTACGCCCATGAATCTAAATACTTTCACTAACAAAGATGGCGAGCTTTATTCATCAAAATCTAAATATCAAATTACACGTGTTAACTTAACGACTGGCCAACAAGTCAATGAAGGCGACTTGCTGTTTGTAATAAAACCGGTCGCTGTCGGTTAAGCGCTGTGGATAGAGAGACACTTTATAATAATTCGGCGACGCCTTTGCCAATGTAAATGATACCGATCACTAAAATGGTGACGCGACCTGCCTTTTTGAACGCTTCATCATTTATGTGTTGGGTAATTATTTTCCCTAAATAGTTTCCAAATATAGCCGCGACGACAACGCTAGGAAATAGCCAGCTGGGTAAATCGATCGAGTTCGCTTGTGATGTAAAAAATATCCAGTACGGGTCCCGATGCCCCTGCTAGAAGTTGTACGGCCGTTACGATTATTCCGCATATAAAAGCGATTGGTTTCTTCTCAATATCAAAATTGATGCTGCGGGGAATCAATAGTCCTAGAAAAGGAAAACTCCCAATAATAATAAAAATCATGGCCTTGTTTGGGACGAAGGTAAGCCAAACAAAAAATGACAAGGTGACCATGCTACCAATGGTATAAGGAATGAAAACATGCCAGCGTAAATGTTGTCTGTGTAGAAATATCCGTGATCCGTTAGAGGCAGTTTGTGCAACGCCATGCAAAATCATTGCAGCGAGGACGGATAGAAAAAGCCAAGTATGCCCATCAAGATAAGCCCGCCCGCCATACTCAATACGCCGGAAATGAGACTGGTGATTAAAGTCGTGATGACGAGGAGAATATATAGCAAAGATATGCCCTTCGTTAATTGAAAGTGAGTGGATACTACTCAAAAACCAATGGTGCTAAAAGAGAATAGAAAGAATACAATGTATATCTAACTGGAAAGTATCGATGATAGAAAATCTAGAAACACTATTAGCCCTGTCTCGCACTGGAACAATGTTGGAAGCCAGTACAGATTTACGTGTCTCTCAATCGGCCGTGAGCAAACGAATAGCTGTATTAGAAAAATATTACGATAGGAAGTTGATACAAAAGAAGGGACGGCGTGTTGTGCTTACCCAGCATGGGAAGCAATTAGTCGATCGCATATCTCCTATCCTCTCTGAGTTAAGAGATCTCTTCGTTGATGATGTAGGTGCCAGCAAGGGCGAACTCATTATTGGTGTTTCACAAGCGATATTGTCCTCATGGGGGCCGGCTAGCTTTTACAAAGTCCAGCAAGAAATGCCTGAAGTTAATTTTGTGTTTCATGCTCATAGAACGCCCGTTGTATTAGATAGAATAAGATCAGGCGAGTTTATGGTTGGGGTTTGTACGGGGCTTGATTCTTTAGATACAGATTTGCAATCCGATGTATTATTTCAAGAGCCGATGGTTTTGATACCCTCTGGCCAAAAGAAAATTACATGGCCAAATAAAGATGGTTTAGATGTGATTACCATAGAGGATCACTCGGGTGCCTGGAGATCCTTTAAAGGGGATGTAGAACGCCTGAATATAAGAAGAAGTGTCTCCTTAGAATCTTTTTTTAGTGTGGCACAAATGGCGATTGCGGGTTTTGGTCATGGTCTGGTACCGATAGGCGTCGCCTTGACACTCAATGTACCGGATGATTGTCTAATCAATTTGAGCGATCAAGGTTTAACGAGGCCCGTACGTTTCGTTGCGCGAAAATCTACCTATTCACTACCGATCGTTGCCAATTTCTATCAGGCGCTGAAAAGAATAAACACGCCAAATTAGCCCAAAGGTTTATCCTTTCCGCCTTCTCCATTCATAGGTGCAAGAGATAATCTGGATAATGGATTTTTTTCTTTTTCAACTTCCTTTGCCTGTGCAGCAGGAGCGGCGGCTTTTGGAATTGCTTTGCCTTGGGCGGCTTTAGCG
>JBLHIH010000021.1:0-40878 GCA_047616645.1 Flavobacterium sp.
AAACCATCTGGGCTAAGAAAGAGTTGAGTAGAGGCGCTAGCAAGTTTGAGTTTTGCGACCCTGACTGTATAGAATTGATCTAGTACAGACGCAGCAATGCCCAGGAATCTAACTCTTTCTAGAAGGGGATGGCTTGTTCTTTCACATTCTCGCGCAACGCGTTCAATAAATTGCAAGTCAGAAATTTCACGATTCAGATACCGTTTTGCACTTGATTCTTTGTCCTGTTCTTTTGTTTTCTGTAGTGAAATTTGATCTTTATTATCTTCAGCTAATATTGCGCTCTCGTCGAACACACTGTCTTCGAACTGAGGCCGACTGGGCTGAAATCGGCTTAAGATTTCGTTAAAAATTTTTAACATTTAGGGACACATCTTATTGTTTCTTATTCTTTTTGCGATCTTGCAATGACATATAATGACACATATTTGTCAACGATAGTTTTTTGCTTATTTAAGCTTAAGAATTTGATGGTAATTGTACTGTCAATTGGGTGTGAAACACATCATTTGGGTCTACTTGCTTCTTGAGTTTATCGTCTTCAGTTGATGGTGAAACCACTAAAGTAGGCCGTGTTACGCTACCATTTGCTAATACAATATCGAAGGCGAGAAACAAGCTCACTAGTGAATGTCTTGAGCTTTGCTTTGTCCTTTTTTGACCGAACTTATGTGTAAATAATGTGAAGGAAGTTGGGTCGCCTCAACTGATACGGGAAATCAAGGCCTATTTTTATTTAGCCATTCCTGCACTATTGATTCGTAATGCTGCCAATTCGCAAGAGACCGACACCAGACCTGGGCGCTAGAGGAATCCCAAGGAAAATCATCACCTGTTAACTGACCTGTAATGTTGGTTTCAAGCTTTCGCGCCGTGAAAGCATCGTTGGTTTGTTTGATGCATCGAGGTAAGTGTAGTGGGTGTGCCACAAGGAGAATATTTTCGAATGTATGATTTGTTGTAAGGCAGTGCTTTAATAAGGTATCAATCACGCTGGGAGTGCTCAAATATTTACCGGCTTCTAAGATATCTCTATCATGAATGATGGTTTCAATAATTAATCGATTGACTCTTAGCCTTTGATAAGGTTTTAGTCCATTTGTATAGTTTGATTCAAGCGGTATTTCTCGATGCTCAGTGAAGCCTTCGCCTAAATTGGGTCTCACCAGGTTTCCGAAATCAATATTAAGGAATTTTTTGTAGAGAATGTCACTCTCCAAGAATTTGTTCAAACGGGCAAGTGTTGAGCTGCCACCTATGAGTGTCAAGCAATCAGCTAATGTTTGGTCTGCCTCTCCCAAATTTATTTCAAACCAAGATTCAATCTGAGCTTCATCGAACTCGCTGACTTCAAATCTTGGCGGCTCGACTACGAATAGTTTCTGTTGATTATCTAATGAACTGACGAGTGAGGGATAATGACTATGAAGCGCATCGGCTATCTCCCATTGCAAGGCAATTAGCGGAAGATCATCGCTTTGATTTTCTTCAAGATATTGATGTAATTGCCCAGCGAGCCTTTCATTGTAGGAACCTGGGGAGCCGTCTGATGAAAGACTAAATGCAAAGGCCAATATTATATCTGGTGATGTTTTCATAGGTTTAAGGGTCTAACAATTGATTTTTCGTCTGTAGCTAGTTCCCTTCCAGAAATAGCTAGCCGGCTTGTACCAAATTATGCTCATGTTTTTGCTTGTCTATTTGATTAAAACGAATAATGTAGCAAGAAAGAAAATACAAAGTTAACAATATTGGTAGATACACAAGCACCAAATTAGTCACAATATCGCTTGGTAAGGTTTCTGGGTTAGCACCCTCCGGAAACCCGAACAAACCTAGTATAATACCGGCCAACATAATACCCATTCCTGAAATGGCTTTCTTCGAAAAATTCCTAGTGGCGAAAATTAAGCCCTCATGCCGAACGCCATTCATTTCAGCGCTACGGTCTTCCACGAGATCAGCATTCATAGACGCGATAATTATTTGTGTAGTAATTATAGCGGTTGTTTCGATTAAATAATTTCCCATCAAAAGATGCAAATAACGCGCTGATTCTCGGGCTGGGAAAAAACTAAGAGTTGCGCAATGTAAGCCAAGGGTAGAAATACAATGGCAAACATAAATACCCGCATTGCGGCTTTCTTTTTCCCTAGACGTGCAGAAAATTTTGGCGCAATGAAAAATGATACCGATACAGCAATTAAACCCAGCAATGGTATTAAGCCGATTTCGCTTGATTTTAGTAGCCAGAAAAATGTACCAAAGTAGATGGAAAGCGCGGTTGCGAGTCCTGTAGCAGCACCAAAAAATAAACCCGAAAAGAACAATGCTAAAAACGATTTTTTTTGAAAAAGTCCGTAAAACTGCCCGAATACTAATCTTAGCGTATGGCGGCTTGTATTTCTGGGCGGTAAAAATTGGGAATGTGTCTGTGGGTGCCAAGGGATGAGAAGATCATCATGACAAACATGGCACTGCCAGCAATATAACCATAATATTCATAACCCGTCGCACCCAATTGACCATCAGGATGTAGATTGAACAAAATCATGTAGGCCAATACGCTCATTGAAAGTCCTCCTAACCATCCGAACATGTAACGGTAAGCCATTAGTGACGTTCTATCATCATAGTCGGAACTTAGCTCTGGGCCCAGAGAAGCATTAGGGACTTCAAAAAACGTCAGAAATGATCTCACAATCACAGCCATGAACAGCAAATAGAAAAATAGATGTTGTTCACTTTCAATAAAGTATTCAGGGGGATTCCATAAAGCCATAAAGGAAAGTACAAAAGGAAGTATTGCAAGATACATGAATGGATGCCTACGTCCCCAACGAGAGCGCCAATGATCTGATACATAACCAACAAAGATATCTGATAGGGCATCAATGGCGACGGCTAAGGCAAGCGCAAGTCCTGTTAAAAAGGCATCTAGACCGAGTACTTGATTGTAATAAGCTAACAAAAAATAGCTAAATCCAGCATCTTTGATACCAAAGGCTGTTGCCCCGGATCCATAAAATAATTTTTTTTGATAAAGTCGCTACTTTACTCACTCTTTTGAATCACCATTCATCATCCAATTTGCATCCTCGGTGGGTAGCAGTTCATGAATTCTGTCGATAAACTGTCTTTGTTCTTCTAGGCTTAGTTTGTCTTGACATTGATTACTAACGCCATTGGCAAAGAAATTTTTCTCAGCCTTCCACATACCTGTTCCGGACTCTGGTGCAAACTGAGTGGCACTTTTTTTCATGTTTATTCTGGCTGTGAGGTAAACGTAAGTACTGAGTGTATTTGTATTAACCTCAAAATCAATTCTTACGCTAACCATTGGATTGTCCTTTAATGACGACAGTTCGTTTCTATCAATCTATTCTGCTTTTCTTTAGATGCTCAGCCAGCGTGATACAGGGGCATATGCCCGAAGCTGATTTTATGTCCGTCAGGTATATGAAAGTGGCGCGTTTCCCCTAGGGATAAGTCGCAAAATTGGTGTATTGTCAAAGCGTATAGTAAGTGAATTGAAATCTAAAAAAGTACTCGAAACATTAGCCCAAACTAAGCTTGTCTATGTTAAGACCTATTGATAATAAGTCGTTGCAGATGCCCTTTATAAAAAAGGTTTCCTGTAGTGGTATGGCTTATACGTGTTTTGGCAATGGGCCTCCTCTGATTTTGATCCATGGTCTCGGTATGAAAGCGGAAAGCTGGGGCTTACAGATCGATACCTTAAGTGCAAACAACGCTATCTATGTAGTGGATTTACCAGGTCATGGTGAGAGTGCCTGTTTTGGAAGACTTAACGACGGGCTTAGTCAATATACGCGCGTCTTGGTAGATTTTATTGATGAATTAGTGGGAGAACCTGTCATTGTGATAGGCCATTCTATGGGCGCGCTTATCGCTTTGGATTTTGCCTGCCACTTTGCTTCTCAATGCCGTGCTTTCGTTGCATTAAGCAGTGTTTATCAGCGAGATGAGAAAGCCAGTGAAGCGGTTCAACGTCGCCTTCAGCTCATTAAATCCCATGATACCGAACCATTATTTCGAAGCACCTTAATACGCTGGTTCGGTGATAAGCCTGAGGGTATATTATCAAGCCTTTCAGCTGCTTGCGCTACTTGGTTACGCAATACAGATCAGCGTGGATATGCTGATGCCTATTCTGTATTTGCCTCAGATGCGGGTTTGCCAGAAGAGACTATTTCAACACTAGGGATGCCTGCTTACTTCGTTACAGGGAGTGAAGATAAAAACTCTATTCCGCTGATGTCCAAACAACTTGCAAGCCTTGTCCCAGATAGTTGGTGTAGTATCGTCGATAATGCTGGACATATGTTGCAACTTACCCACGCCACAGAACTTAACGAGTATCTGTTAGCTTTTGTAAAACGTTTAGCTTCTGTAAAAAAACAGTGATAGCAAATCAATAAAAGGAAAAATAAATCTATGAAATTTTCCCTATTTGCGCATATGGAGCGCACCCAAGAGAATCAATCCTACCAAGCACTTTATGCAGAATTCATTGACCTATGCTTGATGGCTGATGAGGGAGGGATGCATGCCATTTGGACGGGGGAACATCATGGGATGGATTTTACCATTTCTCCAAACCCGCTACTCACGTTAATAGATCTAGCTAGAAGGACAAAAAATGTCAGGTTGGGCACCGGCACAATAGCAGCTCCTTTTTGGCATCCGATAAAACTTGCCGGTGAGCTTGCTATGGCAGATCTACTTTGCGATGGCAGGTTGGAGGTGGGAATCGCACGTGGTGCTTATATGTATGAATATGAACGACTGCTACCTGGGTTGGACGCCATTGAGGCAGGCCTTCGCCTTCGTGAGCTCGTACCTGCGGTAAAAAATCTTTGGCAGGGAGACTATTCACATAAAGGTGAGTTTTATCAATTTCCATCCACAAGCGCTGCTCCAAAACCCATTCAAGCATCGGGCCCGCCATTATGGATAGCGGCCAGAGATCCTAACAGTCATGAGTTTGCGATCGCTAATAATTGTAATGTACAGGTGACCCCTCTTTGGCTTGGAATGGAAGAGGTCGAGAGCCTAGCCCAACGATTTAGTGAGGCAGTTGATAAAAACTTAAGCGCAGATACGATAAGGCCACCTAAGTTGATGATTTTACAGCATGCCTATGTGGGATCGACTGAGATTGAAGTAAAGACGGCAGCTGAACAGCTCAGTCGTTACTATTGTCAGTTTGGTGCGTGGTTCAAAAATGAAAGACCTGTGACTCAGGGGCGTATTAAGCCTATGTCCGAAAATGAAGTCGAAGAGAATAAGATGTATGCCCCGAGTGTGATGAGGAATAATTTGGCAATAGGCACGGTATCTGAAATTATTGAGAGGCTTAAGATTTATGAAGCGCTGGGTTATGATGAGTTTTCTTATTGGATTGATTCTGGTTTGAGCATAGAACAAAAGAAAGCATCATTGTCACTTTTCATCAATGAAGTGATGCCGGCGTTCGCAGAATGAACTTACAAAACTACGCTTTATATATTGATGGTGAATGGACGCAAGGGTCTGACTCTCAAACCATGGAGAGTACTAATCCTGCTAGTGGTGAAGCATGGGCGAGCTTTGCCTGTGCCAGCAAAGATGATGTTGATCGGGCAATTTTTGCTGCAAAACGAAGTCTCAGCGAGGGACCTTGGTCTCACATGTCGAATACTCAACGTGGCAAATTGATTTACAGACTTGCTGATGTAGTTGAAGCAAATGCTAAAAAATTAGGTGAAATAGAAACGATAGACAGTGGCAAATTAGCCGCAGAAACGAGGACTCAAACGGCCTATGTTGCGGACTACTATCGTTACTACGCGGGGCTTGCAGATAAGATTGAAGGTGCAACACTTCCCATCGATAAGCCTGATATGCATGTTTATACAAGCTATGCGCCTATTGGCGTTGTGGCAGCGATTGTTCCTTGGAATGCACAAATGCTGCTAACCGCTACCAAACTTGGCCCAGCACTTGCCGCTGGCTGTACGGTTGTTATCAAAGCATCTGAAATTGCGCCTTGCCCCATGTTTGAGTTTGCAAAACTAGTAGAAGAAGCCGGCTTTCCGGCGGGTGTAATTTCCATTATTACGGGTGATGCAGAGAATTGTGCCATTCCCTTAACGTCGCATCCTGATGTAGACCGTATCGCTTTTACGGGAGGTACAGATGCTGCTCGACACATTGTTAGAAATTCAAGTAAAAACTTCGCTGTGACAACACTTGAGCTAGGGGGTAAATCCCCCATTATTGTTTTTGAGGATGCGGATCTTGAAAGTGCTGCAAATGGTTTAATCGCGGGAAATTTTGGTGCGTCAGGGCAATCCTGTGTAGCAGGCTCAAGAGGATTTATACAGGTAGCTGTTTTTGATAAATTACTTAAATTGATTAAAGAAAAATCCGCTAATATTGTCGTCGGCGATCCACTTGATGATAAAACACATGTCGGCCCTCTCTGCACAGAAATGCAAATTGACAATATAGAGAAAACATTGGCCATCGCCAAACAACAAGGTGCGAAGATTCTATTCGGCGGCACAAGATCAAAAATGTATCAGAAAGGTAATTATTTTGATCCGACCCTTGTTGAATGCTCGAAGGCATCTAACGAAACACTAAAGGTAGAAATGTTTGGTCCCGTCATGTCCTTGCTCCCCTTCGATACCGAGGAAGAAGCCATTCACTTGGCCAATGATAGTGATTACGGTCTTGGTTCTGGTATATTTACCAAGGATGTTGGGCGAGCACACAGAGTAGCGAAAAAGATTCGTTCAGGAATATGTTGGGTTAATACTTATCGTGCCATATCGCCCGTTGCGCCTTTTGGAGGGTTTAATCAATCTGGCTACGGACGTGAGGCCGGAAAGCACGCGGTAATGGACTATCTACGGAGCAAGACGACTTGGATTAATACTTCAGATAAACCAATGACTAACCCATTTGTCATGCGTTAAAAATAAAAAAGGCTCGGGAGAACCAGATGCCACATGAAGTGGAAAATATAAACCTCAATATTGAAACAGCAAGCAGCGGGTTTTATACAGGGTTTAACCAGACAGTGACGATAGGATCAAAAATGTTGATTGCTGCACTTGTTATTTGGGCGGCGGTTTTTAGCGAGCAGGCGGGTAGTGTTCTAGAAGCAATGAAGGTATGGTCTTTTGCAAATTTTGGTGCCTGGTATATTTATATTATGGCATTCTATCTCATTGTTTGTCTCACCTTAGCGGTAATACCAGCAACAGGTCGAATCAAATTGGGTAAACCTAACGAGGTACCTGAGTTCTCGAGGTTTTCCTGGATATCAATGATGTTTGGCGCAGGTGTTGGTATTGGCATGTTAACTTTCTCGACAGCTGAACCTATCTATCACTTCGTCACTAACCCTGACACGATTACTGGCCTTGTGGCGGCGCAAAGCCAAGAGAATGTCGCTCATGCAATTAAGTGGTCATATTTCCATTGGGGATTGAGTGCCTGGGGATGTTACGGTCTTGTTGGTATTTCGCTGGCTTATTTTAGCTATAATAGGGGACTGCCATTAACCATTAGATCCTCGCTTGAACCATTATTTGGTTCCAAGCTAGAGGGCGTATTGGGCCATATAATTGATATATCTGCCGTTATAGCGACTGTGCTAGGCGCGGCGGTCACAATTGGATTTGGCATCAGTCAATTTGCCGCAGGCATGTATGAAGTTTCTGGTGCGAATTGGATCGTTAATGCCAATGGTTCACCTACTAACGGAAGCATGATTGTGGCGCTGCTTTGTATAATGATCGCATCAACGTTTTCTGCGATGTCAGGTGTCGGCAGAGGCATTAAGTGGCTATCAAATATCAATATGGTTTTGTCTTTATCCTTAATAATGTTTTTCCTTGTTTTTGGCGCCACCGCACTTGCACTGGAGTCTCTACTAGTAGGGATTTTGGACTATTTTACACATCTCCCTATTATGTCAATGACGTATTGGGTGCCTGCTGAAGAAGGAATGGCAGCAGAGCTTTATCAATGGCAATCGCTTTCATGGACTGTTTTCTATTGGGCCTGGTGGATAGCTTTTGCGCCATTTGTAGGCTTGTTTCTTGCCCGAATTTCACGTGGACGATCTATAAGAGAGTTTGTTATTGGCGCAATGTTTATTCCTTCATTGGTTTGTTTTGTTTGGTTTGCGTTTGTCGGGGGTACATCAATTGATTTAGAGTTGAGTGGTGAAGCCGCAGGCAGCATTATTGGTGCAGGACAAGAATCTCAATTGTACGCGACCTTAAAGCTGATGCTGTCTGGTTGGATCTACACAGGGATCACCTGTCTTGTTGTGATCTTGTTGTTAACCTATCTTGTCACTTCTGCTGATTCGGCAGTTCTGATGATTAATACCATCAATTCCGGAGGCGATGCCCGCCAGAAGGGTCATATACATTCTATCATTTGGGGCGTCGCATTAACTTCTGTTATCGCAATATTACTGATAGCAGGTGGTATGGAAGCCTTAAGATCTTCTATGTTTGTGGGTGCCCTACCTTTTTCAGTCATCCTTGGGTTGATGGGTGTTTCCTTGATAAAAGCGTTACGGGAAGATGTGAGATCTGAACTTGAGACAGATGTACAAAGCTGACGGCAGCTTAGATGACAATGACCGCGTAGAAATCGGGCCTACGAAGCTCGCTTTTGATGAATGGTCAGCTGCAAAAATCGAAGTGCCAAACCTTAGCGCTATGCGTGAATTTCGATTGCATCGATTAGCTAAAGAATTATGTGCAAGAGATTGTGGCGGTATTTTGCTTTTTGATCCCCTGAACATCCGTTATGCCTCTGATACGACAAACATGCAGTTGTGGAATACCCACAACTATTTTAGGGCCTGTTTTGTGTCAGCTGATGGTTATATGATCCTTTGGGATTACAAATCTGATGGCATGTTGACAAGTTATAACCCGCTTATAAAAGAAACGCGAGACAAGGCTGCATTTTTCTATTTTTGCAGTGGCGACAAGACCGAATCAGATGCCCAACGATTTGCCGCAGAGGTTAATGATGTTGTGATAAAACACTGTGGTAACAAGCGTACTTTGGCTGTCGACAAAGTAATGATACACGGTCTAAGAGCCTTGGAAGCCCAAGGCTTAGACATCCTGGACGGCGAAGAACTGATGGAAAAAACGCGTTCTATTAAGGGTGAAGAAGAAATTCGAGCGATGAGGTGTGCCATATATTCGTGTGAGGTGGCGATATCTGAAATGCATAAGTATGCAGCGCCGGGAATGAGTGAAAATGACGTTTGGGCAATTTTGCATGCTGAAAATATTAGAAGAGGCGGAGAATGGATAGAAACAAGACTCTTAAGTTCTGGGCCGCGTACCAACCCTTGGTTTCAAGAATGCGGACCGAGGATAATCCAAAATAATGAGTTACTGGCCTTTGATACCGATCTAATAGGCTGTTATGGCATGTGTGCTGATATTTCCCGTACATGGTTTATCGGGGATGGCGAGCCCGATGCTGATCAGTGTGCACTGTACACGGAAGCCTATGCTCAAATTTGTGAAAACATAGAATCTTTGGAGCCGGGGAAGAGTATGACAGAGCTCACCTTTGGCGGTCGCCAGCTACATGATGATCACGTCTCGCGTCGCTATTCGTTAAAAATGCATGGTGTGGGATTGTGTGATGAGTGGCCTTCAATATATTACCCTCAGGATTTTCGTGAAGGGGCATATGCATATTGCCTTGAACCGGGAATGGTGATTTGTGTCGAAACTTACATCGGGGAACTCAAAGGTAAGCAAGGCGTAAAACTTGAAGAGCAAGTTTTAATCACTGAGACAGGTTGCGAAAACCTTACTCATTATCCCTTTGAGGAAAAAATGATTTTAAAGTAGCCCCTCCTCGTCTAGCACTTTTCTTGCAGCGCGAAAACATTCTAGGCTCTGTGGTACGCCGCAGTATATTGCGACTACGTGAATAATGGCACGGATTTCTGCAACACTCACACCGTTAGTAATCGCGCCCCGACAATGAATTTCCCATTCGTGCATTTTTCCGAGTGCGCCAAGCATCGCAAGATTCATCATAGATCGAGTCTTAGGATCGATTGTTTCATCGCCCCATCCGAATCCCCAACACCATTCGGTCATGGCTTCCTGAAAGGGTAGGGTGAAATCGTCAGCGGCAGCGAGATTCTTTTCTACGTATTCAGAACCCAATGTCGCCTTGCGCATCTCTAGCCCTTTGTTGAATAAGTCTTTGTCCATTGTCTTTTCCTGTTTATGTATTAGTTTATGTACCTGTCTATTTATGTGTTAATGCTCTTCTAAACTAGCGTATCTACAATTTAACGATTCTATCGTGAATTTATAGCTTAAGCATTTCGCTTGTCTGTTTTTGTCACGCGTTCTCAGCTCCACGGAAATGGACTATTTGAAACAGGGTGTAGTTTTCCCTCTGCAAAGCGAGAAAATCGATGTGCATCCAGCAAGTTTGATCTTGTACCGCAAATCTCTTCTGCAACCAACTTTCCAACACCCAACATTTTATAACCGTGATTTGAATCTGCAATGACATAACAGTTTTGTTTGAAAATATCGAAAACGGGAAAACTATCGGGTGTAAAGGCCCCGAGACCTCCGGAAGGCTCTTTTCGAAATTTCGCTAGTGTCCCCGAGAATCGCTTTTGACAATGCGCCAATGCAGAAACCCACATGTGCGCAAAATCGGGTCCTACGATAAACTCTGGTGAATGTGGTCCGTAAGGATCAAGTACCACTTCATCTGCTTCTTTATCTACTTTATAAGGTACAGATCCCCCTTGAATACCGTCGAAATGGGTATCGGGTTTATAATATATACCCCATTCATCTTCAGTAATTAAAGATCCGTCTTCATCGGAAAACAATGGTGCATCGGAATCCACATGAATAACAGGTGGCATCAGCCCATCATTGGTTTTTTGAATGTCAGGATCAACACCTAATGTGCCCTCTTCTAGGCACCAATAA
This sequence comes from Flavobacterium sp., assembly GCA_047616645.1. GTDB lineage: Bacteria > Pseudomonadota > Gammaproteobacteria > Pseudomonadales > Azotimanducaceae > JAHRVQ01. The sequence goes on from JBLHIH010000021.1 coordinate 11,031, forward strand.
ACCCACATAGGTATGTCGGTCTCTTTCTGAGTGTTGTCCTTTATACTAATCGTTTTTGGTAGTGCTAACATGTCCCATATTTTTGCTATCCATGGTCCAGCACCGACGACGACATAGCCGCAATCAATACGCCCTTTATTGGTGATAACTGATTTGATGGCGCCTTGGCCATCTTCTTCGAACCCAGTGACTTCAACGCCCGAGATAATACGTACGCCTTCATATTCTGCCTTTCCTGCTAAGGCGTACATGGCTTTTGTATTATTAGAATACCCACCTGGTTTTTCGTGTAGTACGGAAGTAATGTTTTCCGCGCGCCAATCGCTAAACATATTCTGCATGTATTTCAAACAATCTTTTTTACCTTCAATAAATGTTGAGGCGTAGCCAATGTTCCGCTGTTGTTCATAAATGGAGTTTACGTCTTCATGCATACCCTCACAGCTGATCTGCATGTAGCCGACAGGATGGTAGCTATACGCTTGGGCATCGCTTTCCCAAACATTGACGCTATGAACCATCAGCTCACGCATTGCTGGTTGAAAATAGTTATTTCTCACAACACCGCAAGCGATACCTGATGCACCGGCACTGATACCAGACTTGTCCAAGACGATAATATCTTTGCCACTGCCTTTGCCACTGGTTTTGAGTTCAAGCGCTAAGTGGTAAGCAGTGCTTAAGCCATGTATGCCAGCCCCAATAATGACGTAAGGAGATTTTGTTGGAATTGACATTCGGGTACCTTTTTTTAATTTACGCTAATGGTAAGGATATCAACACTGTAATATTGGCTTCGTGGTTATTGACGCCATCGGCATGATTAGTAACGACATTGTAGTGTTTTTTGAGTTTGCGCTTAGTGTATTCTCGTGTTTAAAGCTTAAGATTCAATTGTTAATGTACCTGGCTAATGGGTAGGCCTTGTTTCCGAGCGGTTAAAGGATTTGTCCCGATGAAAGAAAAAAGAATTCCTCTTAAGACCTTGGAACAAGTCGAGAAACCGATTTCGGAAGCGCAGGGCTTACCCAACGAAGTGTATTTAGATCCACACTATTTTAACTTTGAACGAGATCACATTTTTGCTAAGACATGGGCCGCCTTAGCTTATTCAATTGATTGTTCAAGGCTGAGTTATGCCGTACCGATAGATTTTATGGGTTTGCCATTAATGTTAATTAGACATGCTGATGGCGACCTAAACGTATTTCATAACGTTTGCAGTCATCGTGGCATGACGGTGCTTGATGAGGCCCGTGCCCTGAAAAAAACGATTAGCTGTCCTTATCATGGTTGGACCTATGATCTTGCTGGCAATTTAAAAGGTACGCCAAATATTGGCGGTGCAGGGATCCATAAGGTGGAAGGTTTTACTTGTGAAAATCATGGATTACGCGAAGTCAGATCTGTTGAGTGGATGGGCATCGTTTTTATTAACATAGATGGTAATGCGCCTGAATTCGACGATTATATTGCGCCATTAGAAAACCGATGGGAACCATGGACAGGTAAAAAAGGATTACGCAAGGTTAGTGTCGCCTCTGAAGGCAGCCACATGGAATTGCAGGTTAATTGTAATTGGAAACTTGCGATTGAAAACTATTGTGAGGCTTATCATTTACCCATGGTTCACCCTGGATTAAATGCCTATTCTCCTCTTAAAGATCATATCAATGTAATCGCATCTGAGAATATGTCAGGCCAGTATTCACAGTGTTATACCTTAGCATCATTAGATGGCTTGATATTGCCGCAATTTGAAGCGTGGCCAAGTGAGCAGAGAGACCAAGCCGAGTATATTTCTCTCTTCCCTAATCTCTTGTTAGGTGTGCAGATAGACCATATGTTTTCGATTATACTTACACCCCTTTCCGAAAGTGCCACCTTAGAAAGAGTTCAATTAAGTTTTCTAGGAGATGGAGCGTGCAGTGACAAGTATGCAGCTTGTAGAGAAAATGTACTTTCATCTTGGAAAGCAGTATTTGAGGAAGATATTTTTGTCGTTGAAGGAATGCAGAAAGGACGGCGATCTTCTGGTTTTAATGGAGGTGTCTTTACACCTCTGATGGACGCATCAACTCACCATTTTCATGGGTGGTTGGCAAAGCGATATCAGGAAGCTCAGGCGGAGCTTGGGGATTAAAAAGCAAAACCCAATTTAAGTGAAGTTTTCAACAAAAGGGTTTCTACAAAAAAATGCCACAGACTAGATTGCAACGTTTACTGTTTATTACTGCGCTAATATTGGCGGGCGAGGCGATTTTCACTTTGCCCTTCCATGTGGCCCGTTTCTTTCGTCCTACAGTATTAGAAGTCTTTTCGCTCACAGCCACTGAGTTAGGTGCGGCTCAAGGTGTTTATGGCATAACAGCGATGTTTGCCTATTTCTTTGGCGGCCCGATAGCTGACCGCTTTCCTGCGTCAAAATTGTTAGCCAGCTCCTTATGGTTAACGGCCTTTGGTGGTATTTATATGTCCACCTTTCCAAGTGCAGGTGAATCTTTAATCCTGTGGGGGTTTTTTGGGATTTCAACCATCTTGCTTTTTTGGGCGGCGCTGATAAGAGCGACCCGTGATTGGGGAGGAGAGAATGCTCAGGGGCGAGCCTACGGTTTGTTAGATGGGGGGCGCGGCCTGCTAGCCTCAGTATTAGCGACAATGGGTGTGCTGATGTTTGGCATGGCGTTTCCTGAGGGATACGGCACAGCCACTTTTATGCAAAAACAAGACGCGCTTCGGATGATAATCTATACCTATGTTGCGGTGACGGTCATAGCCGGTGTATTTGTCTGGTTTGCTTTGCCTAGCAGCGAGGCTTCTTCCGGAAATGCAAATCCTCCTTTGGAATTGAGCGCTACGGGATTAGGCCCTTGGCATCAAATAAAACAAGTCATGAGTATTCCCGCTGTTTGGTTGCAAGCGATTGTTATTTTTTGTGCCTATGTCGCTTATAAAGGCTTTGATAACTATTCTCTTTTTGCTGTTCAAGCCTATGGTATTGATGAAGTGGAGGCAGCCAAGCTTGTTGCTGCGGCATCATGGATGCGACCTCTGGCAGCGCTGGCGGCGGGGTTAATAGGAGATAAGCTTAGTATTTCCCGTATGACCTTTATTGCTTTTTTAATGTTGCTGGCATCTCACCTGTTTTTTGCCTTAACAACGCCTATTCAAGGAGCAAGCGGCATATTGTTGACCAATATGATCTTGGGCGCGGCTGCCTTTTTTGGTCTGAGAGGGCTCTATTTTGCGCTATTTGAAGAATGCCGCGTACCCATGGCGTTAACAGGTAGTGCCGTGGGTTTTGTTTCGGTCTTAGGTTATACGCCGGATATATTTGTGGCTTATGTAGCGGGTTTACTCATTGATCAAAGCCCCGGTCTGGAAGGACATCAAAATTTCTTTTTGTTTCTTTCAGTGTTCTCCATGCTAGGCCTTGTGGCAAGTTATTCTTTGATGCGCCTTCTTCGTAGATAAAAGCTACGTCCATAAGAGCTACGTCCATAAAAGCTACGTCCATAACATTAAGACACAAGTTTACTTAATTATTGCCTATTAATTCAGTAGACTGTCTCGACGTGAAATCATGTTTATGTCTATGAAGCTAAATAAACCATTCATTCGTCTCCCCTATCAATTCGATGCGATCAGATTAGCAGAAGAAGTCAATTCCCTAAGCTCGGAAGCTTGGATGGAACATCCTTCAAAGCTAAAAGGCAACTCGGCCCTAGCACTTATTTCCCGTGATGCGGGAGATAACGATGAATTCGATGGCCACATGCTTTGTACGCCCCACCTTGAAAAATGTGATTACATCCAACAAGTCATGGCGGGTTTTGGAGAAGTATTAGGCCGATCCCGCTTGATGCAGCTTGCTCCTGGTTGCGAAGTGAGTAGCCATGTAGATTTTAACTATCATTGGTATACCCGTGTAAGAATTCATATACCGGTTGTAACAAACCCAGATGTACAGTTTTATTGTGGTGCAGACAGCCTGCATATGGCGGCAGGACAATGCTGGATTTTTGATTCCTGGCGCCGACATAATGTTGTCAATAATGGCAGTGAGGCTCGAGTACACTTGGTTATTGACGCAGCGGGTTCATCAAAATTCTGGCAAATGGTTCGCCAAATGGAGGCATTAGATAATGACGCTTTTTCGACTGAAAAAGCAATTAAGTTCACGCCCTATCTTGCAGAGAACAGTGAACAGTGCAAAGGGGGGGACAAACCTGTTGTTCAAACAGAGCGGTACAACATTTCACCGGTCATGTCCCCAGGAGAGCTAGAGGGGCTAGTGGAGGGCGTGATTGCCGATTTTGAACATAACCCTAAAAATGATCCAGCCTTGATAGGTTCCTATCGTGAGATGCTTAGAAGCTTTGGTAAAGATTGGCGGCAATTATGGCTACTTTATGGATATGAAAAGCAAGGAAGACCCCATTATGCAGCTTTAATCAACAGCGTATATAAAGGCTTACCGCCTGATAGAAGAGCATTGCTTACATCAAGCAATGATGTTGGCGTAAACCCGGTGGTTGTTCAGCGGATTTTACGCGCTGCACTGTATTCCGAATCCAACTACTCGATAGGGTAGCGTTCGAATACTTCTGGTCCAAGCGCTGTCTTTAATGGCGCTAGCTTGTCTTCATAATTTCGCCAGAGATCTAGGCTGGTAGTAAAGATGGGTTGTCTAACCTGTTCTGAGCTAGGTGTTCTGACGTTGCGTTCAGTTTTGTGATAATCGATACAATTTTGTTCAAATGGCAGGTCGCAAAATGCCAGCAATTTGCGGACTTCTTTTTCCAAGTCCTCAACCACATCTTCATGTTGAACTAAATGGACAAAGTCAGGTAAGACGGCATCCCAATGGTCCATTAACTTCAAATATTGTCGATAGTAATTTCCAATCTCTGTGAGTCCATAGGAAAACTCTTGGCCCTCGCCAAAGAGTTGTTTGTAACCGCTAAAACAACATGACATCGGGTGACGCCTTGCATCTATTATCTTTGCGTTGGGCAAGATCAATTTTATTAGACCTATATGGAAAAAATTATTAGGCATTTTATCAATAAAATAAGGCGCGTCTTGTCTGTAAGTTTGCGTCTCCGCGATGAATTGTTCTCCAAACTTTTTAAAGAACGATTCGTCGATTTCGGCCAATATCGCTGGGTAACGTGGATTTGAATCTAGACTATCCCCTTTGCCTCTTAAGCGTTTGGCAAGATTCAAAATATTGTGCAGCTCCATTGTTCCATCAACTTGGGAGTGAGATGACAATATCTGTTCAATTAATGTTGAGCCTGATCTGGGAAGACCGACGATGAAAATGGGAGCTGGGTTATCTAAACCTAAGTCTTTTTTTGATTCAAAGAGATTGGGTGTGCACATGTTTATCTGAGCATTTATTCTCTGTTGTAACTGTTTACCATTGTGATGCGCACGGCTATTTTTTATGGCATTGCCTTTTTTGTAATATTTAAATGAGTCTTCAAAGTTTTTAGTGTCTTCATAAGCTTTGCCAAGCGCAAAGGAAATTTGCGCGCTGTCAATCTCCTCTGTAGTTTCCTTGGAAACCTGTACGAGCATTTGTTCAATCTCATTTTCAGAAAACTGATAGCGCTTTGTATTGGCAAGGCTCCAATAAGCATCGCCATATTCCGGTTTTAGGGTGTAGGCTTTCTGGTAATAGTTTACCGCTTCATCAAATTGTCCCTCTGCCTTATAAACATGAGCAAGTGATGTCAGATAGAAATGATTTTCTGGGTGGGATTGTATTAATTTCAGATAAGCGCTTATGGCCTCACTATTATCCCCAACACCAGATGATGCTGATGCATATAGTGCCAAAATATTATTTGTATCCTCAGGATGATCTGCGTTTAACTGCTTCGCGATAGTGGCTGCCTGATTAAATTTTTGTGACCTTAACAATAAATTCACGTATTGAATTTTTGCATTTGTATGATCTGGTTCAAATTCTAAACAGGATTCGAGTAAAAATTCAGCATCTTCAAAAACTTTATTCAAGGTCGCGAGTTCTGCTAATAGCCGCATGGCTTCGACATGGGTCTTATTTCGCTTGAGGAAAAATCGACAAAGTCTTTCGGCATCTTCGAGCCTTCCTTCCGACATATAACTCATTACATTGAGTAGTTCATTCGGCAATGTGCTGAGAAATTCGGATTGTAATTGTGCGATGCTTGCCTGAGATTCGTTGCCCGCCATTTTGTAAAGCTTGGCAAGATTCTTCCAGGAACTAATAAGGCTTGGATCGAGACTCACTGCTTTTTCAAATGAAACGCCCGCCTTGGGAAGGTTCGATATTGTTTGATAGTTTATGCCTTTTTCTTGATAGGCGCGGCCGTAACCAGGCCTAACGTTTACTAGCTTCTCTAGGGTCTCAAGGCTTTGCTTATGTTTTCCCTGTAGGCGATGAGAGACAGAGAGGATGTAAAGAAATTCTCCATTTTTAGGGTCGATCTCTAGTTCTGCGATACAGATGGCCTCTGCCGCCTGAAATTGACCTGTTTCCAGTAATTTTTGTGCTTCAGTTGTTTTGGAAGAGATATCGTTACTCGCTTTTGTCATATTTGGTCACTATTTGTAGGACTAAATTATAGGGCTATATCTCGTAGCTTAAATCATATAGCTAAAAAAAAGGGTGGACAATGTCCACCCTATTATTACACGAGCCCTATCATTACACGAAAGGGATCATTCTTTCCAAGATCCTTTTATTCAAGTTCATAGGAAAAACGTAATCCCATCGTACGAGGACGTTGGTTGGTCACTACGGGTAAAAATCTACCTGCAACCTGTGTGATACTAGCTTCTTCATTGGAAAGGTTGTCAATGAAGAATTCACCACTCCAGCCATCCTTATAAAAGCCTGCACTAAAGTTAACAGTTGTTGCTGCTTCATTCACGTAGCGTGAATTAGACGGCAATGCCCCGTTTGATAGTGGTAGCGTTCCAAAGGTACCACCTTCGTCTTGAATGCTCAGACCTGAGCTGCGACCATTATCTAAGAACAATGTATCTTCCACGAACTCGGCGCTTCCTGCAATTCCTGAGACATTCTCACCTCTGTAGATAATACCTACTTGGGCATAACCTTCTGCGTCAAAGGTATTCATTGCGAAACTGTAACGCACCCTAACATTACCCGAGAAGTCTGAACTTAAAGGCAAATCACTGCCTACTGGTACCGCAACACCTTCTAACTGAGGGTTGAGTTTAGTGAGTTCCGTATCAAGGAAGCTCATCGCGCCAGTTACCAAGAGGTTTTCTGTCGGTGCCCATTGAAAATCGAGATCCAATCCGGAGATTTCTGCATCGCCAACATTTTCCATGAAAACGAGGAAGGCAACATTTGAAGGGTCAAATCGACTTACCTGCAAATCTTCAATATCTGATCGATAAAAGGTTGCGTTCAGTCTGACAGTATTCTCAAAAAACTCACCTTTTACACCGACTTCGTAGTTGGTTAACGTATCTGTTAAAGCAACTGTAGGTACGCGGTAACCTGCATATACACCACCTGTATTTGCCGCTAATCTACCCGCATTTCGATTTTGAGTAGCAGGTCGATAGCCCTCTGAAACAGCGGCGAATAACAAAATATCGTCATTCACTTCCCAGTCAGCAGAGATCCTATATATAGTATCTTCTTCTTCCGTCGATCCATCTGATTCGATATTACTGATATCAAATCCATTCTTGATATCGGCGATTAACGCAGCATTTGTGCCCGTGCCGCCGCCGCCTCTAAAGAAATCACGACGACCACTTGGAGAAGTTGATGCCGCTATTGCGGATAAATCGCCACTGGCATTAGCCTGACCGAGTAAAGTCAAACGTGACGAAACATCATTACTAAAACCAGTACCATTACAACGGCCATCTGCTGTTACCACAGAATCCCCAAACCCATTTGGACCTGCACCATATCTACAGCCAAAACTAAAGTTTGAAGCCCCTTCAAGCTGAGTTGTCAGTGAATAACTTCGAGCACTCACGCTAAGTGTAACGCGCTCTGTGACATCAACCGCTAATTCTGCAAAAAAGGCAATTTCATCTTCTGTTCGCGTGAAGTCGTTAGAAAAGGTGGTTGCTGCATTTAAAGGTCCAGAGAAATTAACACCCGCCGTGTCAATTGAAGTCTGTCCTATCAAGAAACCAGCACCACTATTGTCATTATGGTAGCTGCTTACATGCTCAGCAAAGGCAAGGTTTGTCGCTGCATATTGGAATTCACCAAGGGTTTCTGTCTCTACATCGTTATAGTAAATTCCCGCTAATACTCGCCAAGCCTTATCAGGGTCAGTTGAAACTCTGAACTCATGGGTGGTTCTTTGGCTAGTACTCGTGTCTTTGTATTGCTTAGTTGGGTCAAAGCAATTGTTGGGGTCGGTCGAATCATAAACATTACCACTACACAAGTAGTAAGTTATATAACCACCACCATTGTTATATTGGGTGTAGTCAATGACAGCTTCAATGTCTCTATCGATAAATCCACCCGTGTAGACAAAGTCAAGATTAGCCAATCGACCGGTTAGTGTCCAAGTTGTCAAACCAAACTCATCTTTCATCGCTTCTGGTGAAAAACTTTCTGTTTCCTCATCACCAAGGCTCGGATCTGTTAAGAAAGTCCCATCAACATCAAGATTTTGTTTTGTATGCTGGAATAAAACACTCCAGTCTTCATTGATGTCATAAGCAAGACCCAATCGAACACCGTTGTAAGTCGCGCCGTTCCAATCATCTTCCACAATCGAATCGTTTCGAGCGCTGTCAACTCTATCTGCACTGGCGAGACTAGGTCCAAAACCCAGGCTATTCCTGTCTATGATGGCAGCTTTTGGTGTGAAGGTTGCTGATACATTATCAATCCAACCCCCCTGGTTGTCGCTATAAATAGCGGCCCGAAAAGCGATGTCATCAGTGATAGGAATGTTGATGTGTGCGTCAACAGCAGTACTGTCGGCACCACCATCTGTAAAGGCAGCTTTTGTATTAAATCCTGCTTCAAATACGCCCATGGTAGGTTTGTTCGTGATAAGACGTACGGTACCAGACTGCGAGCTTGCGCCAAACAGCGTACCTTGAGGTCCTGCAAGTACCTCTATTCGTTCCATGTCAACAGCGTAAACGTCTAGATTACGACCACCAAAAGAGACAGGTTGCTCATCCACATAGACTGCGACACCTGACGCAGAGCCCTGGGCTGAACTCACTGAGCTTGAAGATTGTTCTGTTGCTGAACCTCGGATATAAAGCTCCTTCTGACCGGGGCCGTTACCCGCGCTGACAACATTGGGTAGATATTCAACATATCTATCAAAAGTCTCTACGCGAAGTTCTTTAAGTGATTCGCCTCCTAAAGCTTGTACAGAGATCGCGATATCCTGCATGCTTTCGGAACGTTTAGTGGCGGTCACCACAACTTCTTCCATTAGTTGGGCGTTTACGTTTCCTACGGTTAAACTCGCGGCAATGATAGAGGCCACTGCGGTACCTAATTTCTTCTTTTTGAACATATTTGCTTTCCCCCAGAATAGGATTGTCGTGCAATTATTAAAGTTCTGTCAGTATTGTTTTTCTAATTATTTTTTCATTTATACTTACTATTTACTTTATCCAAAAGGTTTTGTTCAACTAAATTCAACTAAATTCAACTAAATTCAACTAAATCGTCGTTCAACCAATTTGGTGAATAGTGAAGGAATTCTACACAAATAATGACTACAAGTCTGGAATTCCAAACCAAATGTTAGGTTAAGCGTAGATCAGTAGAAATAAATCTGCCATCACCCGCTTAAGCTTGTTGATACAAAATGAGTTTGATAGACTTTTACTTGTATTTGTTTGTCGCATGTGACAGTTACTTGTCTTAGAGCGACTTTTTTGTGACATGTGGAATTCACCTGGGCTTTGAGGTCCTCTGTGTGCCTTAGAGTGAGTGTTCTATCGAATTCTCTGTCCGCCACAATAGGTGTTGTAGCCCGAGCTTTTTAGGAACCCTACGAGGGTCATTCCATATTCTTTTGCTAAGTCAATGGCGGCAGAGGAAGGCGCACCTATTGATGCCAGGAAGGGAATGTCTGCCATTAAGGCTTTTTGCACGAGCTCAAAGCTCGCGCGTCCGCTGACTAACATCATGTTTTCGGCGCTCTTGTAATGTCCCGTGATAAGCATCTCCCCGATTAACTTATCCATGGCATTGTGGCGTCCAACGTCTTCCTTTAAGGATAAGATTCGACCACCTTCATTAACAAGCGCAATCCCGTGTAAGCCCCCAGTTTGTTTAAATTCTTCTTGGGCTTCTCTCAGTCTGTTTGGCAGTGCAGTAATATTTTCTCTACAGGTGACAAATCCATCTTTCGTCAATGAAGGTTTGTGTTGCATTGCAAGGGCTTGGATAGACGCTTTGCCACAAACACCGCAGCTACTGGTAGAGTAAAAATGACGTTGAAAATCTCTGTCCTTGATTTTCTCTGCGCTTTTAAGTGTTACTTTGATTTGATTTTGAATCTTGTAAGGTTCTGTTATGGGACCAAAAAGTGCAATCTGCGCGATATCACTCAATGATGAAATGATACCTTCACTTAATAAAAAACCCAGAACCAGAGCACGGTCATCCCCTGGCGTACGCATAGTGATAGAAAGCGAAAATGCTTCATAGTCGTCTGAACCTATCCATATCTCTATAGGCTCTTCCACTGTAATCGCATCATCTCGCCTTGCCCCTTCCTCATCTTGGATGGAGATTGTTAAATGACTGGGTCCTTTATCCAATTTATTCTCTATTGCAGATTAAATACCCCATTAAAGACTGAGGTATCATTTATGACAAGTTCAACTGAATAAAAACAGTGAATGCGTATCCAGAAATCAAAAACGTCAACTAGGCGTCCCCGAGGGACTTCCCTTGTAAGTGCCTTATCGAAACTTACTGCTTGAATATGCTAGCTACTTGTTTGTAATTATGCAGCTTTCATATAAAAGGCCTGTTTCTGAACGGGAACTAACTAAAATAGTCCAACTATATTTTTATCAGCATCTACGCTGATGCCCTCAGAGGCAGGCTTTCTCGGTAATCCAGGCATTGTCATGATTTCACCACAAACCACAACTAAGAACTCTGCGCCCGTTGCGAGTCTAATTTCTCGGATGGGCACTTCGTGACCTGTTGGTGCACCCAGTAATTGTGGATCTGTAGAGAAACTGTATTGGGTTTTAGCCATGCAGATGGGATAGTGACCATATCCTTCTTTCTCAAAGCGTTTGAACTGTGCCCTGATATTTTTATCCGCAATAATGTCTTCAGCGCCATAGATGGTTCTTGCGATGTGTCTCGTTTTGTCCCAAAGACTCATATTACTATCGTAAAGTGTTCGGAACTGTGATTGTTGGTGTTCTATCATATCTAGCACTTTTTTGGCTAAATCTTCTGCTCCTTTACTACCATGTTCCCAGTGAGTGGCAACGGTGCACTCAACATTAAACTCTTTGCAGAAATCTTTTATTGCTTGATGCTCCGCCTCAGTGTCCGAGCTGAACTCATTGATCGCGACCGTTAAGGGCACGCCAAATTGACCAATATTGCGGATGTGTTGACCGAGATTGCTACAACCTGCAACAACGGCCTTGACATTTTCTTCTTTTAAGTCTGCTTTAGAAACCCCACCATGCATTTTCAGAGCACGTGTTGTAGCAACGATAACCACAGCATTCGGTTGCAAACCGGCTTTTCTACACTTTATGTCAAAAAACTTTTCAGCGCCCAAGTCCGCTCCAAACCCTGCTTCTGTGACGACATAGTCTGCGAGCTTTAAGGCTGTTTTTGTTGCGATAACAGAGTTGCAACCGTGGGCGATATTAGCAAATGGTCCACCATGCATGAGTGCAGGGTTATTCTCGAGAGTTTGAACAATGTTTGGTTGGAAGGCATCACGAAGTAGCGCTGTCATAGCCCCTTCAACTTTTAACTCCCTTACAGTAACGGGAACGCGTTTTCGCGTGTGGCCCACAGTAATGTTAGCAATGCGGTCTTCTAGGTCGATAAGATCTGTTGCTAGGCAGAAGATCGCCATTATTTCTGAAGCAACTGTTATGTCAAAGCCAGATTGACGGGGTATCCCGTTTGTATGGCCCCCCAATCCGCAGGTGATATCCCTTAGAGATCTGTCGTTCATATCAACGACACGGCGCCAGGTGATGCGGCGGGAATCAAGGTCAAGATCATTATCCCAGTGTAGGTGGTTGTCGATAACAGCGGAAAGTAAATTGTGTGCCGCCCCAATTGCGTGGAAGTCCCCTGTGAAGTGCAAGTTAATATCTGCCATTGGTATGACCTGAGCATAACCCCCTCCTGCAGCGCCGCCTTTCATGCCAAAACAAGGGCCCAGACTCGGTTCTCTTAAACAAATCATGGCCTTTTTGCCCAAAGCACATAGGCCGTCTCCAAGACCGACAGTCGTCGTCGTTTTTCCTTCGCCTGCTGGCGTCGGAGAAATTGCTGTAACGAGGATGAGTTTTCCATCTTCTCTTTTTTCGAGGCTTTCTAAAAATGGGTAACAGATTTTGGCCTTGTCGTGACCATAAGGAATAAGCTCTTCGTGTTTTATGCCTAATTTTAGTGCGACTTCGCTAATCGGTCGTTTATCAGCACGATCTGCAATTTCTAAATCAGAGAGAGGTTCTTTGTTGGCTGAGTCATCTTTAGGCATGGCGCATGTCCTGTTAGGGCGAAAATAAGCGCGGAGTCTAGCACTGGATTTTCCATTAACAATAGCAATGTCGCTCTTGGACAAATTGAAGTCGAATTGCGTTTTTTGAGAACTTTTGGTGTGTCGTTTTTAGACTTTCAAAAGTCGTTTCTGGGGATACCTTCAGCGCAATTCTAGCGCAGAATGCAATTTTTTTAATCTATGCACTTTTAGTTTAAAAGCTGCGCAATTTCAATCAGGTGTGAGCGTCGGAGAGGATGCCATGAGTGAGAAACCAAAAAGAAGAAAGTCAGGAGGTCGCTCTGCAAGAAAAGCGGCTCGTCTCGATGCTGTTGTTGCAATAAAACCATTTATCGAACGTAAAATTCCTTATTACGAAATTCTTGATGAAAGTAGTTTGGCGCTTATCGAGGAAAATGCAGATACCGTACTGCAGGAAATTGGCATTGAGTTCAAAGACTTTCCTAGAGCGCTTGAGTTATTTAAAGAGGCTGGTGCAGATATAGATGGTGAGCGAGTCAGGTTTCCTCGCGGTATGTGTCGATCTATTATTCAAGCTTCTGCACCATCCGAGTACACGCAACATGCGAGAAACCCGGACCGTAGTGTCATCATTGGAGGCAAGCGCACGGTATTGGTACCTGCTTACGGCTCTCCATTTGTTAGAGATCTAGACAAAGGTCGTCGTTACGCAACCTTAGAAGATTTTCAAAATTTTGTGAAACTCGCCTACGCCAGTCCGCATTTACACCATTCCGGCGGTACCATTTGTGAGCCGGTAGATGTACCCGTGAATAAAAGACACTTCGATATGATCTACAGTCATATTAAATATTCTGACAAGCCTTTTATGGGTTCAGTGACCGACCCTTCAAGGGCGCAAGATACTATTGATATGACAAAGCTCGTCTTTGGCGATGATTTTGTTGAAGAAAATGCCGTTTTGACCAGTTTGATAAATGCCAATTCTCCCATGACTTTTGATGCAACTATGCTGGGTGCGGCGACTGTCTACGCTGAACATAACCAAGCGACTATGATTTCACCTTTCATACTTGCCGGTGCGATGTCCCCAGTGACTACCGCAGGAACAATAACCCAAATTTTGGCAGAAGCCTTAGCAGGCTTGGCTTATGTACAACTTGTTAAGCCTGGTGCGCCTGTCATATACGGTACCTTTGCTTCTGCTATTTCTATGCAATCTGGTGCACCTACTTTTGGGACGCCAGAGCCGAGTATGGTGCTTTATGCCTCCGCAGCACTAGCGCGTCGTTTGGGTGTTCCCTTTCGAAGTGGTGGTGGACTGTGTTCATCCAAGCTTCCGGATGCGCAAGCTGCATACGAGGCTGCTAACACACTACAAGTAGCTGCTCACGCTGGTGTTAACTTTATGTTGCACACAGCGGGTTGGCTAGAAGGTGGTCTGTCTATGGGTTATGAGAAGTTTGTTCTTGATTGTGATCAAGCGGGCATGATGGATGTCTTTTTAAGTGGAATAGATATGAGCGAAAATGGTTTGGCGATGGATGCGATGCGAGAAGTTGGACCAGGGTCACATTTCCTTGGCGCAGCGCATACACAGGCAAATTTTGAAGACGCCTTCTATCGCTCAAATACCGCAGACAATAATAGTTTTGAGCAGTGGCAAGAGGAAGGTTCCTTAGATGCGGCTCAACGTGCCAATAAGATGTGGAAAGAGACTTTGGCGACCTATGAAGCGCCACCACTAGATCCAGCAATTGATGAAGCCCTTTTAGCTTTCATTAGTAAGCGAAAGTCAGAATATGCTGATCGAGATTATTAATTTTTTTAGCATTATTTATATTGGTAACACATTTAATTAACACTTTATTTAAGTGACAAGATTGTCAAAGAAAACAATCGTCTATTGTGAATAGGAGAGAACTGATGAGTGACGCACCTGAAGAAGAATTTGATGATGAGGAAGTTGTCCTCTCTGAATTGAGCGACAAAGAACTTGTTGAACAGATGCACGATGATCTTTATGACGGCTTAAAAGAAGATATTGCTGAAGGCACATCAATACTGCTACAACGTGGTTGGACTGCGGATACCGTTTTAAATGAAGCTTTGGTCGGTGGCATGCAAATTGTCGGCGTCGACTTTCGAGACGGAATTCTTTTTGTACCAGAAGTTTTGTTAGCGGCAAACGCGATGAAGGGTGGTATGTCCATACTAAAACCTCTCCTATCCGAGAGTGGTATAAAGCCAATCGGTAAAATGGTGATTGGTACCGTAAAGGGAGACATCCACGACATAGGTAAAAATTTAGTTTCTATGATGATGGAAGGTACCGGCTTTGAGGTAATTGACCTCGGCATCAATCAGAGTGTCGAAGATTATTTTAAGGCTTTAGAGGAGCATGAGCCTGACATTCTAGGTATGTCCGCTCTCTTAACGACTACAATGCCATATATGAAAGTGGTTATTGATGAAATGGTGAGTCAGAGCATTCGCGATGACTATTTAGTTTTTGTTGGTGGAGCGCCGCTAAATGAAGAGTTTGCACAAGCTGTTGGCGCAGACGTTTATTGTCGTGATGCTGCTCAATCTGCTGAGCTAGGTCCATTAATGGTTCACAACCGACGAGGATCTCGTGCCTAGCCTGCTTCAGCCAAATGCGCGTATGCTTATCATTGCCTGCGGCGCGTTGGCGAAAGAAATTGTTGCACTTAAAAAAATTAATCAATGGCACCACCTAGATATTCAATGTATTGATGCAAAACTTCACCATCGTCCGGCTTTGATTCCGGCGAGATTAAAAGAGCAAATAGAACGTTACCGCGATCAGTACGAAAAAATATTTGTAGGTTATGCTGATTGTGGAACGGCAGGTGAAATTGATCGTCTTATTGCAGAATATGGTATCGAAAGATTACCGGGGGCTGATTGTTTTGCATGTTTTGCCGGATTGGAAAATTTCAAAGCCTTGAGTGATGAAGAACCAGGCACATTCTACCTAACAGATTTTCTGGTTCGCCAATTTGATTTTATGGTGATTCAAATGTTGGGATTAGACAAACACCCAGAATTGCGAGATGACTATTTTGGGAATTACAAAAGAGTGGTTTATTTATCTCAAATTGAAGATGAAAAACTGTTAAGTGCAGCGAAGCTTGCTGCTGAGCGATTGAGTTTACCCTTTGAACATCTGCCTAGTGGCTATGGAGAAGTGGAGCGCGCTTTAAGTGCACAGTTGGTTCAACATATTTCGGTGTATTCTAATCATGATAAAAAAAGTTCTCATATCCTGGCGTGACATTCCGTCTCAGGTATTGCTCCAACGGGGTCGTATACGAGAAAAGGTGATGCTAAGTCCACGATTTCAAGAAGCGATCGACAGAGCTGCCATGCGTGCCGGAAAAGGTGGCAGCGAAGCCTATATTGAAGAGTGGAATCGTCAGAAGACAATGCTTGATTCCAAGGAAGATTTAAAAGTCCTTGCTACAACAATCGCAAATGAAATTGAAGCTCAATATTCCGATGATTTACTCTTGGTTCTAATCAGAAGTCACGGTGTTCTCAAAGATCCTGAGGGAAGTTCTTCATGTATACGATGAGACATTGGGCGGTACGTCACGCCAAGGGAATGAAAAAAATCTACGCGTTGCTTGAATGGACCTTGGTTCAGCTCTCGCCGCTTATGACCAAGATTGGCTTTGATCGATTGGAAGGGCCCGTCTACTTTGTAGAAAAGCGCATTAAAAACCTTATGTTAGATTCTCAAAGTTGCGGTCAATGTATTGTTGGTTCGACCGGTATGTCATGTCCCATGAACTGTCCAAAATCCTTACGTAATGGACCCTGTGGTGGTGTGAGACAAGATGGTGGATGTGAAGTTGATGCTGGGATGACTTGTGTTTGGGTCTTGGCTTGGCAGGGGAATAAGCAAATGGCAGAAGACGTCTACCCAATTCAGACTGTACAACCCGCTATAGACAATAGACGTTGGAACAAGTCTGCCTGGCTTCATGAACTTACCTTAAAAACAAAAAACACAAAAGCTGAACCCCTCAGGATGGTTGATTCATGATTTTTGAGGACGAGCCTCTGACACTGGGCGAGAATCTGCCCATCCGGCCCGGGCATTGTTCGCCGGGTAGACTCGAGAGAGTATTGAGAGCAGGTACTTTTGCGGTTACAGCTGAAATCTCGCCGCCAGATTCTGCTGATCCAATTGAGGTATATGAAAGAGCAGAAATATTTGACGGCTATGTAGATGCAATGAATGCAACTGATGGTTCTGGTGCAAACTGCCATATGTCTAGTGTTGGAATGTGCGCCTTGTTAACACGAAAAGGTTATTCCATGGTGATGCAAGTTTCCTGTCGTGATAAAAACCGCATCGCCATTCAAGGTGACGTATTAGGTGCATCTGCCATGGGTGTATCGAATATTCTTTGCTTAAGCGGGGATGGCGTAGAAACGGGGGATCACCCTGAGGCTAAATCGGTTTTCGATCTTGATTGTATGTCAGCACTGATGACGATTAAAGGTATGCGTGATGAGTCACAATTTCTTAGTGGTCGCGTCCTTACCAGCCCACCTCAAGTATTTTTAGGCGCTGCCGCAAACCCCTTTGCACCACCCCTGGATTACCGCCCTTTAAGATTGGCCAAGAAAATAGCAGCGGGTGCTCAATTTGTTCAAACTCAATATTGTTTTGATATTGGGCGATTTGAAAAGTATATGTCGGATGTTAGAAGGGAAGGATTACATAAAGAAGTTTATATTTTGCCCGGAGTGGGTCCCTTGTCATCGGCTAGGACAGCAGAGTGGATGAGGAAGAATGTACCCGGCGTCTACATTCCAGATTCAGTTATCAAACGACTAAAAGGCGCAAAAAAACAAAAAGAAGAAGGTATAAACATCTGCGTTGAAATGATTCAACAGCTGAAAGAAATTGAAGGCGTTCATGGTGTTCACATTATGGCCTATAGAAATGAACATCGAGTTGCAGAAGTGGTGGAGCGTTCAAAAGTCTTGGGAGATAGAACCCCTTGGCATCCGGGAAGGGAAGAGAAGTATAAAATGATGGCTGAGGTCTTAATGGGTGAATTAGAGGCCGAGTGAATTTAAAAGCTGAGTGAGCGCAACCAAACAGATAATTAACATAGAGCATATATCGGAGATAACACAGTGACAAACGCGACAGACGTAATATTGAGTTCCGCAACACGAGAGGTTCGCATAGGATTTGATCACCCTTTTGTAATTATAGGAGAGCGTATTAATCCAACAGGCCGAAGAATTTTGGCCGAACAGATGAAAAGTGGTGATTTCTCTCGAGTTGAACTTGATGCCTTAGCACAGGTGGCAGCAGGTGCTCATATGCTTGATGTTAATGCGGGGATCCCACTTGCAGATGAGCCAGCAATACTAGCCGAAGCGATTAAACTCGTGCAATCGGTGACAAATGTCCCTATCAGTATTGATTCGTCTATCGTTGCAGCTTTGGAAGCAGGCCTAAACGTCTATCAAGGAAAGGCCCTTGTTAATTCAGTCACAGGTGAAGAAGATCGCCTGGAAACAGTTCTGCCACTGGTCGCAAAGCATGGGGCTGCAGTGGTGGCAATATCAAACGATGAAACCGGGATTTCAGAGGATCCTGATGTTCGTTTTGAAGTGGCTAAAAAAATCATAGAACGTGCGTCGGATTATGGTATTAAACGTTGCGATATTCTCGTTGATCCTCTTGTTATGCCCATTGGTGCAATAAACACATCCGGTATACAAGTGATGCATTTGGTGAGGAGATTAAGAGAAGAATTACAGGTTAATACCACCTGTGGTGCCTCCAATGTTAGTTTCGGTTTACCCAATAGAAACGGTATCAACAGTGCGTTTCTCACAATGGCAATGGCTGCGGGTATGACCTCTGCTA
This sequence comes from Flavobacterium sp., assembly GCA_047616645.1. Lineage (GTDB taxonomy): Bacteria > Pseudomonadota > Gammaproteobacteria > Pseudomonadales > Azotimanducaceae > JAHRVQ01. The sequence goes on from JBLHIH010000021.1 coordinate 29,670, forward strand.
TTACCAGCCCTTTGCATGCAGAGACAATGCAGGCCGTTCTAGGTGGAGATGTAATGTTAGGTCATGACCCGCACTGTACTAACTGGATCAAAAAGTATCGTGAACCAGGTGTAGAAGGTGCTGGAAGAGGTAGTAGACGACGTAGAAAAGCAAGTTAGTTCCCATCCAAAAATAGCCAAAGTTGGCTGAATTTTGCAAAACCAAGAATATGTTAGGTAATAGTTTCAAGCACTCACAAGGGATATAAGCCCGACATTTTTAGTTTATGGATACTCGCTAGTTAATGAATTCAGAAGAAATCAAGCATGCAAAAATAGTCTTTACTCCCTCTGGAAAAAGAAGTGATTTCCCCATTGGGACAACTATTTTAGAAGCAGCTCAGAAGCTAGGGGTCGACGTGGATTCTGTTTGCGGTGGCCGAGCTAAATGTGGGCGTTGTGAAGTGATTTGCGCTGAAGGAGAATTTCCAAAACACGGCATTCGCTCCGGACTAGCTAATCTAAATGGCGTAAGCGATGCAGAGCAACGTTTTAGTGACAAAATTCGCGCGTTAACAAGTAATCGACGTTTGGGCTGTCAGGCGCGAGTACTTGGAGATCTTGTTATCGATGTGCCCCCCGAAAGTCAGGTTCACAGGCAGATCGTAAGAAAAGCTGCGGAATACCGGGACATTAAATTAGATGCTAGCATGCACTTGCATTACATCGAGGTTGTTGAAGCTGATCTAGAGATTGCCGGTGGAGATTTAGAACGTATTTGTGATGCCTTAAGTCAAGATTGGCAGCTCGAAGGACTGACCATCGATTCTGCGGTATTACCGAATCTGCAACCTGTTCTGCGAAAAGGAAAGTGGCAGGTCACTGTCGGCGTACACCAACAAAAAAATATCTTTGCAATTTGGCCCGGTCTTAAATCAACGATATATGGTATCGCCCTTGATATCGGTTCAACAACAATAGCTTCCCATTTGTGCGATCTCACCACCGGTGAAGTCCTGGCGACAAGTGGCATGATGAATCCTCAAATTCGCTTTGGTGAAGATTTAATGAGCCGGGTGTCCTATGTGATGATGCATCCTGAAGGTTCAATGGAGATGACAGTCGCTGTGCGCCAAAGCATCAATACTTTAGTTAAAGAACTTTGTATTGAAGCAGATATAGATGCTGGGGATATTGTCGAAATGACGGTAGCAGCAAATCCAATTATGCATCATTTATACCTTGGTCTGAGCCCTGTCGAGCTGGGTAGCGCGCCCTTTGCTCTCGCGACTGAACAAGCGCTTAATCTTAATGCTCGCGATCTTGATCTAGACATCAATGTTGGCGGCCGAGTTTACTTGTTACCTTGTATAGCAGGCCATGTTGGCGCTGACGCGGCAGCCATGATCTTAGCGGAAGAACCTCATCATTTAGAAGATAATTCTTTGGTGGTTGATGTGGGTACCAATGCTGAAATTGTGCTTGGTAATAAAACACAACTGTTTGCTTGCTCGAGCCCAACTGGCCCAGCTTTTGAAGGCGCTCAGATATCATGTGGACAACGTGCGGCGCCCGGTGCGATAGAACGCGTGAGGATAGATCCCGAAACCCTTGAGCCAAGGTTCACCGTTATTGGGTCAGAGCTATGGTCAAATGAAGCAGGGTTCATTGAGTCAGTAAAAGGCTTTGGTGTTACAGGTATTTGTGGCTCCGGCATCATCGAAGTTGTGGCTGAGATGTTTCTGAGTGGCGTATTAAGTGAAGATGGTGTCATAGATGGTGCGTTAACGAGTAAAAACCCGCGTATTTTTAGTCAAGATAGAACGTGGTCATATTCAGTATACGAGGGAGACCAGCAGATAGCGGTTACCCAAAATGATATTCGCCAAATTCAATTAGCAAAGGCTGCACTCTACGCCGGTGCAAAATTACTTATGGACAAAGCAGGCATCACCAAAGTCGACAGAATAAGGCTTGCCGGCGCCTTTGGTTCTCATATCGATCCAAAATATGCCATGGTTCTGGGCCTGATTCCAGATTGTGAACTAAGCCGTGTGGAGTCCGCTGGTAACGCAGCAGGCACAGGAGCGAGAATAGCGCTTTTAAATGTGGCGGCGAGAACTGAAATTGAGACTGTGGTCAGAGAAATTACCAAAATTGAAACTGCTACAGAAACCAAATTCCAAGAATATTTTATCGGTGCTATGGCCTTTCCTCACAAAGTGGATGATTTTCCAAACTTGTTTTCAGAAGTCGAAAAACCAAAGGCCAAAATAGACTCCGGTGATGGCAAATCAAGAAGAAGAGGGCGGCGTCGAGCATAGACGTAGCTGAGTCGCATATAGGCATATTGCCAGAATTACCTTGCGCTAAGATCGCAGCTTGTTGAATGAAGCTCGTTAAATGAAGCTCGTTGAATGAAGCTCGTTGAATGTAGTTTGATAGTTCGATTTATTAATTCTAATGATTAGAAAGTGAGAGAGGACAAAATATGAAATCACACGCGAAGGTAGTCGTCATTGGCGGCGGTGTGGTTGGTGTGAGCGCACTATATCATCTTGCCAAGAAAGGCTGGGGTGATGATGTGGTATTGCTAGAAAAGGCAGAGCTAACATCTGGTTCCACCTGGCATGCAGCTGGCTTATTACCACTTTTCAATATGAGCTACAGTGTTGGGCAACTTCATAAATACTCAGTTAATCTATATGGTGAACTTGAAAAAGAAACTGGTCAGCAAGTCGGGTTTAAGCGAGTTGGCAACCTTCGTCTCGCAATGAATCAAGATCGTATGGATGAGTATTATCAATACGCTGCAACAGCAAGAACAATCGGTGTAGAGGTTCAGTTTATGACGGCTGATGAAATCTATAAAATGTGGCCGCTTTGTAGTCCAGAAGGTTTGGTAGGAGGGATTTACCACCCAGATGATGGTTATATACAACCTGCAGATTTAACACAAGCCTTTGCCATTGGTGCCAGAAATCGAGGCGCAACAATTTATAGACAAACAATGGTACTTGCCATAGAGCAGCAGTCAGCGGGTCATTGGCTGATTAAAACTGACAAGGGCGATATTACTTGTGAGCATGTCATTTCAGCAACCGGTAACTATGCACGCCAAACCGGAAAAATGGTCGGCCTTGATATCCCCGTGATACCTGTCGAACACCAATATATTGTCACAGAGGCCCATCCAAAATTATTGGAGCGAAAGGCAAATGGAGATCCCGAGTTAGCGGTGTTAAGAGAGTCAGATAATTCATGGTATTTACGTGAAGAAAATGGCGGGTTTATCCTTGGGCCATATGAACATGGCGCTCCTTGTTGTTATGTTGATGGCCCGGATCCAAGAGCCGAATATGAACTATTTCAAGAAAACCTTGATCGTCTTGAACCTCATATTGAGGCAGCTATTGCGAGAGTACCCGCTTTTGGTGAAGTGGGTGTAAAACAAGTCTACAACGGTGCGATTGCTTACACGCCAGATGGCAACCCTATTGTTGGGCCAGCCTGGGATGTTGATAACTTCTGGTTAAGTGAAGGGCATAGCTTTGGTATTACTGCTGCCGGTGGTGCTGGTTGGCAATTAGCAGAATGGATTGTTGAAGGTGAACCTACTGTGGATATGTTAGGTGTAGATCCGAGAAGATTTGGTGATTATGCAACAAAAGATTATGTCATCGCGAAAAATGAAGAATCCTATGCGAATGTTTTTGTGATTCATTATCCGGACGAAGAAAGGTCAGGAGGACGGCCTCTTCGCACAGCACCTTGTTATGATCGTCTAAAGGATATGGGTGCAGTATTTGGACAAAAATTTGGCTGGGAGCGTGCAAATTGGTTTGCAAGTGAAGGCATGAAGGCAGAAGACGATTGGTCCTTTAGGCGATCCGCGTGGTTCGATGCCATTGGTCGCGAAGTTGATAATGTGACTAATAATGTCGGTTTACTGGATATGACGGCTTTTGCTAAGTGTCGTCTTTCCGGTCCGGGAGCTGACGCCTTTTTGAATTATTTCGTAGCCAATCGTTTACCTAAAAAAATCGGCGGAATTGGACTTTGTCATGCCCTAAATACAAAAGGCGGTGTGCATTCAGAATTTACTATTGTACGTGAGTCCGCAGATTCCTTTTATTTAGTTTCCGCCGGTTCGCTTCAACGATTGGATCACGATTATATAAGGCGCTATATGCCTAAAGATGGCAGTGTGCAATTTACGCAACTGACCTCGACTAATGGCGTTTTGGTTTTGGCTGGACCTAAGTCAAAACAATTATTAGAGCGGGTATCCTCAGCAGATTTTTCTAACAAATCATTTCGATGGTTAACAGCGCAGAATATCGTTGTTGGCATGGCGCCTGTAACAGCAATGAGAGTTAATTATGTCGGAGAACTAGGCTGGGAAATTCATCATCCTTTGGAGTACCAAAATAAGATTTTCGATGCGTTGTTCGAGGCGGGCGAAGACTTAGGAATAAAGCCCTTTGGTATTCGGGCGATGGATTCCATGCGTTATGAAAAATCTTATCGCATGGTAGGGACGGAAATGTCGATTGAATATTCTGCCTATGAATCTGTTTTAGATAGGTTTATCCAGCCAGAGAAAGAAAGTTTTCTTGGTAAAGACGCCTTGCTTGCTTCAAAGGATGCGGGACTAAATAATGTATTAGTGACCCTGGAAGTTAAAAACGTCGATGATGCCGATGCACTTGGTAATAATGCCCTGACAATTGATGGTGACTTAGTAGGTCGAGCAACCGGCGGAAGTTATGGGTTTCGCACACAAAAATCCCTTGCGCTAGCCATGGTGAGGCCTGAATTTTCAGAGATAGGCACTCAGATGGAAATCGAAATTTTGGGTAAGCAGTTTGCAGCCGAAATAATTCCTGAGAGCCCTTTTGATCCAAACAATGAACGGCTTAGAAATGTTAATGCAGCAAATGATGCGGTCTGATGGTTGAGACACTTGATAAAACAAGCGGAGCCTGTTTGTGTGGCGCCGTAGTGTATGAGATTGAAGGCGATCTGCGTCCCATAATTTACTGTCATTGTGATCAGTGCCGGAGAAGCAGTGGCCACTATGTCGCTGCTAGTGCCTGTCATCCAGATAAATTAAGTTTGCTAAAAGAAACAAGTCTTGTGTGGTTTCGTTCTTCCGAAAAAGCGCAGAGAGGATTTTGTGCCTCTTGTGGTTCCAATTTATTCTGGAAATCAGATGCAGAAGATTCAATTAGTATCATGGCTGGTGCGTTAGATCGCCCCATTGATCTTAAAGCAGAAAAGCATATCTTTACGCCCGAGGTCTGGGATTATTATCGTGTTAATGACGGGCTTCCCCAATTTAGTGCTAATACTCAAGTGAGTGATCATGAGTCAAGATAAATACTCCACCTTTAGCCTGTTAAAAAATGCCTTTACGCATAATAGAAACTGGCCCCGCGCCTGGCAAAGCCCAGAGCCTAAGCCCCACTATGATATTATTATCGTTGGTGGCGGCGGTCATGGCCTTGCAACAGCCTATTACTTGGCAAAGGAGCATGGTCTAAAAAACATTGCAGTTTTGGAGAAAGGCTGGATTGGCGGCGGGAATACCGGACGTAATACGACGATTGTTCGGTCCAATTATCTGTGGACAGAGTCGTCTCTCCTTTACGAAAAATCTCTCAAGTTATGGGAAAACCTCAGTCAAGACCTTAACTACAATGTGATGTTTAGCCAGCGCGGAGTTTATAATCTGGGTCATAGCCTGCAGGATATGAGAGACATCGAACGCAGGGTCGCGTCAAATCGACTCAATGGTATTGACGCAAAAGTCGTTGGTCCTGATGAGATTAAAGCGGCCATCCCCGAGATTGATACTTCCACTAATGCCCGATATCCCATCCTAGGAGCATCCCTGCAGCCCCGAGCCGGTGTTGCTAGACATGATGCGGTTGCCTGGGGATATGCCAGAGCTGCAAGTGCACTAGGAGTAGACATTATTCAACAGTGCGAAGTAACTGGTATAAATCAAACCAACGGTAAGGTCACCGGGGTTGAAACAAGCAAAGGTACCATTAACGCAGATCAAGTCGGTGTCGTCGTCGCCGGTCACGCTAGTGTATTGGCGTCGATGGCAGAACTTAGATTTCCCATCGAGAGTCACCCCTTACAGGCATTTGTTTCTGAGCCGCTAAAGCCAATATTAGATACTGTCGTTATGTCAAATGCGGTGCACGGGTATATCAGTCAATCGGATAAAGGTGAACTTGTCATTGGTGCAGGCATCGACTCCTATATCGGTTATGGTCAGCGGGGTAGTTTCGATACAATTGAACATGCGGTGCAGGCGATAATTGAATTATTCCCCAATTTTAGCCGAGTGCGGCTAATGAGGATGTGGGGCGGCATCGTTGACGTTTGTCCTGATGCCTGCCCAATAATTTCTAAAACCCCTGTTGAAGGATTGTACTTTAATTGTGGCTGGGGTACGGGTGGATTTAAAGCGACGCCAGGATCCGGATGGGTCTTTGCCCATACCATTGCAAATGATGAAGCCCACGAATTAAATCGTGCCTTTACTCTAGATCGTTTTGAGAGTGGCGCGTTGATTGATGAGCATGGGGCGGCTGGTGTTGCGCATTAAAAGACGCAGATTAATAAAAGACACATTAGGAAAATGAGATGTTAATAATTAAATGTCCATGGTGTGGGGATAGAACAGAAAGTGAATATTCTTACGGGGGTGAGGATGGTATTTCTCGACCCACAAACCCTGATGACTTGAGTGACGAGCAGTGGGCAGACTATCTCTTTATGCGCAAAAATACCCAAGGCCAATATCAAGAATTATGGAATCATAGTCAGGGTTGTCGTCGCTGGTTTGGTGTAGAGCGAAATACCCTAAGCTACAAAATTACTCAGACTTATAAGCCCGGTGAGGGATCCAAAATTGCAAGTTAATCGGCTACCCAAAGGTGGGCGAATTGATCGCTCGACCAAGATTCAATTTACCTTTAACAAACAAACCCTTGAGGCTTATGAGGGCGATACGCTTGCATCAGCATTGCTTGCAAATGGTATCGATATTATCGCGAGAAGTTTCAAGCTGCATAGGCCAAGGGGAATCATCGCAAGTGGGGCTGAAGAACCAAATGCGATTATGCAGATTGGTGAGGGTGCCTACACCGAGCCAAACCTTAAGGCGACTCAAGTTGAACTCCATGATGGCCTAGTCTCATATTCTACAAAAGGTTGGCCAAACCTCCGCTTTGATATAGGCGAGATAAACAATGTTCTAGGTCGCGTCTTTACGGCTGGTTTCTATTACAAAACATTTATGTTCCCTAAATCTTTTTGGGGATTGTATGAGAAGTTTATTCGCCATTCAGCAGGCTTTGGTACGTCTCCCAAGTTACCTGATCCAGAACAATACGCGCATTATAATACCCACTGTGATGTCTTGGTGGTAGGGGCAGGACCTGCTGGATTGATGGCAGCTAGAGCTGCTGCAAAGGCAGGTGCGAGGGTAATAATCGCGGATGAGCAGAATGAATTCGGTGGTAGCTTGTTATCAAGCGACATAACAATAGATGGCTTACCTGCTTGCGAATGGGTAAAGGAAGTTCGAGAAGAGCTCGCATTAAATGATGAGGTCACTATGTTGCCTCGCAGTACAGTGTTTGGATACTTCGATGGAAACTTTTTAACCATTGCCGAACGTTGCACTAACAAGCAAGTTAAACAAATCCAATGGCGAGTGCGCGCTAAACAGGTTGTATTGGCACAAGGCGCTTTCGAGCGACCATTGGTATTTTGTAATAATGATAGGCCAGGCATTATGTTGGCCTCCGCAATTTCAAGCTATATTCGGCGCTATGGCGTGATGCCCGGAAAACAAACGGTGGTATTTACTAATAATGATTCAGCCTATCAGTGTGCCCTAGACATTGTTGAAAATGGTGGCAATGTTGAAGCCATCATTGATAGCAGGCAGGCAGGTGCAGACCAAAATATACTCGCACAAGTAAAAACCGCGGGTATCTCTGTAATGATGGGGCATATAATCTGCGATGTAGAAGGCAGAACGCGAGTACGGGGTGTTCAAATAGCCAAGTGGTCTGATGATCAAACCGGCGCGGTATCACCTAGTATGCAGATTGATTGCGACCTAGTTGCCATGTCAGGTGGATGGAGTCCTGCGGTGCACTTGCACTCACAGTCCGGCGGGAAAAATGTTTGGGACGAAGATAAGCATTGTTTTGTGCCAGCAGTAAGCACCCAAGCACTTCGCTCCGTCGGATCTGGTAATGGCCAATTTTCTCTAACAGATTGTTTGCAGGATGGTTTGACCGCAGGTGTTGAAGCTGCTCGAGATTGTGGTTTCGAATCTGAGCTTCCCAAAACACCTGAAACACCAAGGTTGAGAGACAATAACATCGAACCACTTTGGCGTGTACCGGCAGCGAAACATATTGACCAATGTGCCAAACAGTTTTTGGATTTTCAGAATGATACTACTGTTGCAGATGTGCGACAAGCCGTCACAGAAGGTTACCAAAATGTGGAGCATGTAAAACGTTACACCGCTTTAGGATTTGGCACAGACCAAGGAAAGCTGGGAAATATTAATGGTATGGCGGTCTTGGCAATGAGCCTGAATGTACCTATAAAGGAAGTTGGTACAACCACTTTTAGACCTTGTTATACGCCAACGACCTTTGGATGTATTGCCGGTGAATCAGTTAAAGATCTTTATGAGCCTGTCAGAAAGACAGCGATACATGAATGTTTTAATACAGTGCCAATGGAAGTGGTTGGCCAATGGTTACGACCTTGGTATTTTCCTAAAGGTAATTCTCTCAAAGAAATGGAGTCCTTGGATGAGGCCGTTGCCCGTGAATGTTTAGCTACCAGAAACTCTGTCGGTATTATGGACGCGTCAACTCTCGGTAAGATAATTGTTGAAGGCCCTGATGCAATCACTTTTCTAAACCGTATCTATACCCATGATATTGCGAAAATGAAAGTGGGTGCTTGTACCTACGGTATTACCCTCGGTGAAGATGGTATGGTGAAAGACGATGGTGTTATGGCGCGCTTGGCGGAAAATAAGTTTTATCTGACGACGACAACAGGCGGTGCAGCCGCGGCAATGTCCTGGTTAGAAATTTGGTTGCAAACAGAATGGCCAGAACTAAAAGTTTACTTAAGTTCTGTCACTGATCATTTCTCCACTATTGCCCTTGTTGGACCAAATAGTAGGAAAGTACTCGAAAAAATGGAATGTGATATTGATCTTAGTGCTGAGGCATTTCCATTTATGACCGTAGTGGACGCATGCTTGAATGGTGTATCGGTTCAGCTATTTAGAGTGAGCTTTTCTGGTGAACTTGCTTATGAGATAAACATGGATAGTCGTTTTGCTAAATCTATGTGGGAGTCCGTCATGGCGGCGGGTGAGGAGTTTGATATCACGCCCTACGGCACAGAGACAATGCATGTGCTTAGAGCAGAAAAAGGATTCGTCATAGTGGGACAAGATACAGATGGCTCTGTAACGCCTGCCGATCTAAGCATGAAATGGTTGTTGGCAAAGGATAAAGATTTCTTAGGTAAACGTTCTCTTAAGCGTAGCGATTCAGTGCGTGGTGATCGAAAACAATTTGTTGGGTTTGCATCTGAGGACAATCAATCGGTACTCACCGAGGGAATGCAGCTTGTTGAAAAAATACCAGGAAATAATATAAGTTCTGAGAATCCCATCCCTATGCTCGGCCACATTACTTCTGCCTACTATAGTGCCTGCCTCGGGTACCCAATAGCGTTAGGCATGTTGATAGGCGGCAAGAAAAGGATGGGTGAGACTATTTATGCCTGCGATTCTAATGGTAAAACCATAGCCGTTAAGGTGGTGCCCAGCGTCTTCTATGATGCAAAAGGAGAGCGACAAAATGTCTGAGTCTTTAGTTTCCGAGCAAGCGGTTCCCCTCACTCTCAAAACGGCCATCAAAACCCTCAATGACCGAGGACACATCAATTTACGAGGTGATCCCAGTGATGCATCTTTTGTAGAGAAGTGCGCTTCAATTTTGGGTCAAGATCTACCGCTTGTAGCGAATAGGATGACTGTCGCAGAGCATCATATTTATTGGCTCGGGCCAGATGAGTGGTTGATTTCTTGCGCTGATCATTTGTTGCAAAGCTTGGTTCATGATTTGGAATCTGGCCTGAAAAGTTTTCATTCATCGATCACCGACCTCTCAGGTGGTCAAGTGGTTATTCATTTAGAAGGCCATGATGTGAGAGACGTGCTTGCAAAAGGATGTACACTGGATTTTCATAAGCGAGAGTTTAAACCCTTACATTGCGCTCAGAGCGGAATGGCAAAGGCGATTGCAGTTATTGGTAAAATTGACGATTGTGATAAATTCGAAGTCATTGTCCGTCGAAGCTTTTATGAATATTTGATCTCTTGGCTTAAACATTCGATTTGACTTAAGTCTAGAGATTGATGGATCGCGATATTTAAGCCGCGAGATCGGTTTCGCCAATTGAGGTAGTGTTCTGCGGTTCGCTTGTTTGTGACAATTGCTCTAGCGTCAAAATCGTTGCCTCGCGAGGCGGTGTTTTACAGACGAGGGATAGTACAAATAATAGGAACATACTCGCTCCACAGACGATCAATAATGCGTCACTAAGATAAGAAGATAAGCCCGCGACTATCAACGGCCCTGCAACAGAACCGCCACCGTTTAACATCAAAATAATAGATGAAACTTTAACTTTGCTTAAGCAGGTTTGTTCGTTTGCCAGCGCAACACATAGGGCGTATTGGGTTAAGCTGAATCCGCCAAAAATGAAGCACAAGACAAAGAATATTGTGTTGTTTCCCGTGAAGGGAATGATGAGAAGGACCGTTAGACAGCTAAAAGCAACCGCCCTGAAGATTAATCTACGATCAAACTTATCGGACAAAATACCCAATGGCACTTGGAAAAGTGCGGCGCCAAAAACGATAGCGTTCATCATCAGGCTGATTTCCCATATGCCCAAACCTCTCTCGTGACCATATAGCGGTGCCACCGACCAAAGACTGCCAGCCATGATGGCACCCAGGACAATGGAAGACACGACAAAAACAGGAAGTTCTCGAATGTCCGATATTTTTGATGGCGTATATATTGGAAGCGGTGGTTCTTCCGAGCAAAAGAGACCCACCGGTATCAAACTTGATAGCATGATAATTGCAC
>JBLHIH010000022.1:0-40167 GCA_047616645.1 Flavobacterium sp.
TGCAATATTGGCCTTGGGTGAGCGTTTTGTTACGGCGCTTGCCATATTCTTGTCCTTGGGTGTACTGCTCTCGGTCGGAAATACCATTAGATTGGCAATAGAAAATCGCCGAGCAGAAATCGAAATTATCAAATTGGTGGGTGGCACGGACAGTTTTGTTCGTAGACCCTTTCTCTATCTTGGCTTGTGGTATGGTTTAGGCGGAGCCCTATTTGCGTGGATCATGGTGCAAATTAGCCTTTTTTTTCTGTCTGCGCCAATTGAGCGTTTGATCCACTCCTACCAAAATGAATTCCAACTCCTAGGTCCCAGCTGGCTAGAAAGTCTATATTTGCTCCTCGTAGGTGCAATATTAGGTATTCTAGGCGCCAGTATTGCGGTTGGGAGACATTTAAAGGGAATTGAACCGAGCTAATGCCGGTCTCTTTTTATATAAGCTAGTATTAAGCAATGACACTTGATCAAATATTCGATTAGCAGTATTGCTTATCCAGTGGTAAACTCCGCAATCCATTAAATAAGATAACTTGAATTATTCACTATGGCCTCAAATATTCAGCCACTTGACGTACTTTCCCCAGGGGGTAACCTCGAAGGGTACATTCAGGCTGTCAATAGCATTGCTTTACTGAGTGTGGAAGAGGAAAAAGCACTTGGAGAGAAGCTCTATTATGATGGAGATGTAGATGCTGCACGGCGTTTAGTGATGGCCCATCTGCGTTTCGTCGTATATGTTGCTCGCTCTTATTCAGGATACGGATTGTCAGAGGCAGACCTTATCCAAGAAGGAAATGTCGGCTTAATGAAAGCGGTTAAGCGGTATAATCCAGAATTTGGTGTTCGCCTGGTCTCATTTGCGGTTCATTGGATTAAGGCAGAAATGCATGAATTCATCTTAAAGAACTGGCGTATTGTGAAAGTCGCTACAACAAAAGCGCAGCGAAAACTGTTTTTTAATTTGCGGAGCTCCAAAAAGCGTCTGGGATGGATGAATGAATCTGAAGTTAAACACGTTGCTGAAGAATTAGGGGTAGAACCCCACCATGTCCGTCTAATGGAAGGTCGTCTTGCTTCTCATGATGAGGCCTTTGATGCTGGCAGTGATGATGATGAAGACTTCTTAAGTCCCTCTAGATTTTTAGATGATCCGGATAGCAATCCGGAGGACATCGTTGCGGTACAAAAGAAGGCGCTTGGGGATAGAAAACACCTATTTAGTGCGCTGTCTAGCTTGAACGATAGAGCACAAGAGATTATTCAACGGCGCTGGTTGTTGGATCATAAATCTACCCTCCATGAATTGGCTGCTGAATTTGGTGTGTCAGCCGAACGTATTCGACAGCTTGAACAAAACGCAATCAAAAAACTACGCAAACAGATGATCGACTAGCATCAATTTTTTATGCTCAAAATAATTTTCACTTTTGCCGGCATTAGTGGTCTCGTTAGTATAGTCCTAGGTGCTTTTGGCGCTCACTTATTGCGCGGAAAAATAGATGAACGTCTAATGCATGCATTCGAAACGGGAGTTCATTATCATTTAGCCCATTCTATCGTTTTACTCTTTTGTTGTTTGTTGATTCAACAATGGGGAAAACATTGGAGTCTTGAGTTTGCTGCCTATAGCTTTAGCGCAGGGATAATTTTATTTAGCGGTAGCTTATATCTATTGTCGATTACGGGTATGAAGTGGCTCGGTCCCATCACACCTCTTGGTGGGCTTTGTTTAATTGTTGGATGGTGTTTGTTATCAATAAGCATCTGGCAAAATAGTCAATAAATGCCTGAATCAGATATTAAAAAAAGAGACATCAGATCTTATGTGATACGTGAAGGGCGGATGACGCCTGGTCAAAAACGTGCCTTGGTTGAACAGTGGGCCACCTACGGGCTCAACTTAGAAGATGGTCTAATTGATTTAGCTTTCAATAAAGAATCCGGCGAAAACCCTTTATTTGAGAAGGGGGGCGACATCATACTAGAAATTGGTTTTGGTATGGGTGACTCGCTTTTTGAGATGGCGCAGATTTTTCCAGATAAAAATTTTATCGGTGCAGAAGTCCACCGTCCTGGAGTGGGGCACCTACTGCAGCTTGCAGCATCGCATGAACTAAAAAATCTAAGAGCATTTCAAGCTGATTCTATTGATGTGTTAAGTCAGTGTATTCCAGATGAGAGCTTGTCCAAGGTACAGATTTTCTTTCCGGATCCTTGGCATAAAAAAAAACACCATAAGAGGCGCTTGATCACCAAGGAGTTTGTCGCCTTAGTACGCGAAAAGTTAAAACTCGATGGTATCCTTCACATAGCAACGGATTGGGCACCTTATGCGGAGGTCATAGATGAGGTAATGCAATCTTGGACTCCTTGCGAAATACCAAAGCGCGTGGAAACCAAATACGAACGAAGAGGTTTGAAGCTCGAACATGAAGTGTTTGATATGGCTTTCAAAAAGAACTGAGAATAAATGTTAGACCAATAACAATAATTCGTTAAGAAATTGTAATCCCCTATTACCCGGCATTACTTGGTCGTTTTCCACTTCTAGTAGTTTTGCCTTAAGCCCGCGCTCTAAAAAAGGTTTTAGCACCTCTGAACCCAAGCCGGTACGCTGCTCAAATAGATCGAGAGAAAAACCATCCTTCAATCGAAGGGCGTTCATTAAGAACTCCAAGATTAGATCTTCGTTACTGAGGGTGACCGACTTTACATTTTGTTTGTTCATATAGTGTTTAGGCACTCTTGTTCTAGCGGTTCTTATCACCTTTCCTTGATGTGTAATTTTTCCGTGAGCGCCAGCTCCAATGCCTAGATAGTCACCAAACAACCAATAATTCATATTATGTCGAGATCGTTTATCTTGAAGACTAAAGGCAGAAACTTCGTATCTTCCATAGCCATTGTCCTTAAGAACCTGTAGTCCAGCTTCATAGATTGACCACAGCAAATCATCTCCAGGGAGAAGAGGAGGCTGGTTATAGAACTGAGTATTGGGCTCTATTGTAAGTTGGTACCATGAGATATGTGTTGGTCCTAAATCTATTGCTTGCTTTATGTCTCCTAGCGCCCCATCAAGAGACTGTTGGCTTAGTCCGTGCATCAAGTCCAAATTAATATTATTGAAACCGGCATCTTTTGCAGCTTGATAGGCATTGAGTGCGTCATGACTTGAATGAATTCGCCCCAGTTGATTGAGATGAATAGTATTGAAACTTTGTACACCAATGCTGATACGATTAATTCCAGCAGCGTGATAACCGCTAAATTTTTCAAAATCGCTTGCTCCCGGGTTGGCCTCTAAAGTGATTTCTATATCCAACGCTAAATTCAGTTTTGCTTTTAGACCTACCATTAAACGATTTATTGCGTTTGGCTCAAATAAACTAGGTGTTCCTCCACCCATAAAGATGGATTGAATTTCTCGACCATCATACCCACCTAAATCCTGATCTAGATCTTTCAATAAAGTATCTATGTATTCATGTTGTGGGACTTCCCCCTCATGAACATGGGAGTTAAAATCACAATAAGGACATTTTTTAATGCACCAAGGGAAATGTACATATAAGGAAAGTGGGACCTTCACATCTTGCCCAATAAGTCGTGTAAGTTTAAGAGCGCTAGCGCGCGGTGACTTTTTTTGTTTTTTTCCGTGGCATCTAGTTCAGCCGAGGACTTTTTTAAGTCTGGGATAAAAAAAAGCGGGTCATAGCCGAATCCATTTCCGCCCCTTGCAAATTCGAGTATCTGGCCTTCCCAGGTACCTGTTGCAATGATGGGCATGGGATCTTGTGCGTGTCGAAGGTAGACAATGACGCAGCGAAATCTTGCACTTCGAAGCTCCGAGCTAACACCTTTTAATGCTTCAAGTAACTTTTGATTGTTATCGTTATCATTGGCGCCAGCACCTGCAAACCGAGAACTGTAAATGCCAGGTTGTCCATTTAGGTAATCAACTTCCAAACCAGAGTCGTCGGCTATTGTGGGTAGCTTGCTTAAGCTCGCCACATATCGCGCCTTTATGATGGCATTTTCAACAAAGGTAGTACCGGTTTCTTCAGGGCTGTCATAGGCGCCTATGTCTTGTAATTCATAAGAAGGCGGTAACATGGCTTGGAGTTCAGATAATTTTTTAGCATTATTACTGGCAAGTGCTATCTTCAATTGTGCTGACCTTTTTATTGTTAGAAATACTGTCTTTTAAATTTTAGATTGTAAGCGCTTTCAGAATCATCTGGTGATATCACTATCTCAAAGTTTAAGGTGTCTCTTTCATCTATTAACTGATTGGATAAATAGTAAATAGCGCCGGTTTCAATCACCTCATCAAATTCCATATTGAAGATTTGACCAAATAAATTGGTGCTTCTACCTTCGAGCTTAGCTGCCACTACAGAATCTGCTTTTCTAACACTGATGTTCGTCACTATTCTGCGCCGAGATCTAACAATATTGTGTGCCTTAGCAACATCGGCAGGGATGAGCATGCTACTAAAAGCGGTGTAGTGTATTTGGTAGTCCTTCCACTCGACTGTTTCTGCATCGGCATACAAGCTTATAGTGCATGTAAGGGCGATTAGAATGTGTTTTATGTTCATATAATTTATCGAAAAATCAGGTAGTTTTGTCGGCTGGGGAATATTAATCGTTTTTAGAGATTGATGCTCATCTCTTTGTCTTTCTCCCTACAATAAAAATTTCACATCGCGTGTTACAGCTGTTGCTGCAGCTATGACAGCTTGTGACTTTACGTATAAATCATTACTCTAACAAATCGAACTAATGAGGGATTCCACATGGAATGGATGTCAATAATACCGCCCATTTTGGCGATTGTCCTCGTTATTTGGCGCAAGGAAGTCATTCTTGCGCTTTTTGCCGCAATATTTTTATCCGAATGGCTATTAGGCCAATCCACCTTCGTCGGGATCGGAAGTGGATGGCTACATGCAATAGAGCGAATTGCTGAAGTTTTTTTGGATATTGGAAACACCCGATTGTTGATGTTTAGCTTAATGGTTGGTGCACTCTTGGCCTTTATAAGGCAATCCGGCGGTGTGGCCGCACTTGTGAAGCTTTTGATTGATTGGGGCATTGCGAAGAACGAGCGGCGCTCAGCCTTGCTCGCAAGTTTTGTGGGTTGTGCGATTTTTGTTGAAGGTAATTTAAGTATATTGACCTCAGGCATTCTTTCTCGTGGTTTATTCGACAAATTTGGACTGAGCCGCGCACGATTAGCCTACATAATTGATAGTACAGCAGCGCCTATTAGTATTTTGATTTTACTAAATGGTTGGGGCGCCTATGTGATGGCCTTGCTCAGCAATTACCAGTTTGATATATCCTTAGTGGAAGTGCTTTGGGGGTCCGTCCCCTATAATTTTTACGCGCTCTTTACCTTGTTGTTGGTTTTTTATACCGCCTACACCGGGAAAGTATATGGACCTTTAAAGCACAGTGAAAACGCAGCTATGAATACCGCTACTGAACTAGACGTTGAAGCGAGCAAATCTCGCTACATGCTGGTGCCTCTTGCGGTACTTATCTTTGGAATGATTGGCTTCATGTTCATGACGGGTAATGGCGACCTTACCGCTGGTAGTGGGTCTAAATCAGTATTATATGCGACTGCTTCAGCCTGTTTGGTAGCCTATTTAATGATGTTGACACAAGGCGGTTTTAATCATATTCAATTGGTTAAAATTGGATTTAACGGAATGGGAGAATTACTGCCCTTAGTGGCGATACTCTTATTATCTCTAGCCTTGGGTGCGAGCTTGCGAGAACTTGGAACCGGAGATTATGTGGCCGGAATAGTCGGTGAACATCTTTCTCCTATCATGATTGCGCCGGTTCTCTTTATCGTTGGTGCGCTTATTTCTTTTTCCACTGGCACATCGTGGGGTACGTTTGCCATCCTGATTCCGCTGGGGGTGCCCTTAATTAGTACTTTGAATCTACCGCCGGGTTTTATCTTGTCTGCTATTTTAGGAGGCGGTGTGTTTGGAGATCACTGTTCACCCATTTCGGATACCACTGCTGTAACCGCGCTAGCCTCTGGTTGTGATTTGTTGGAGCATGTACGAACTCAGCTGCCTTATGCCCTTTTCACCGCTTGTTTAGCTATTCTGGCTTATCTTGCTAGTGGGCTGGTCATTTTATAAAAGAGCTTATACTTATAAAAGAAGCTTAAGCTCGTGCGCTCAATTATTTTTTTAGAAAATAATCTCCTCGTAACTTTTGCAGCGCTTCAACCAACCTGCTAACCATTGTGCTTCTTTTGCAGGGCCATTTTTTACTCTACGAATCAGCACTTTTTGTGCAGATAGACTAAAAGCCTTGAGATGATTTTCCGAATCATCCATGCCTAATAAAACGTCCTTTAAACCCCAACCTTCGTCATTATATTGTTCAGTGTTGAGGGTGCCCTCGCCCTTAAAGTTAGTGTAATCGATGAGGGCATACAGACCTTGAGCAGACTGCGCCATTGCATAATAATTTTTCCGAAGGCGCGCGCGATCTTCGATACTGCTTACTAAGATCATTTTTTGCAGTGCATTTTGAGATCTCTGTACTATAAAATTGAGTTGTAGAGAGAAGGTGCTAATCAAAAAATCGTTTAGTTCTTTCATCCTTGGAGAATCAAGCGCTGCGATAAATTCTTCATGACTTTGCCAAGGACAGTCTGAGTCAATAAGCCAGTGAGGCACTTCCACATTCTGAGTTTGCATATACTTAATAACTTGTGGAAAAGACTCTTTAAAAGGAAACTTTTTATCTTTAGGAAACCATATAAAATGTCCAATACCGAGAGAAGCAAATCCTTCGCTTTTATTCCAATGCGTTAAGCCACTGACACTGCCATTCGCTTCATTTTTCCAGATTTTCCTACCAATCAAATCTAGATCTGTTTGACTGAGGTGAAGCTCAGTCATGGGATAAGTTTCGGTGGGGGTATGGGCTAAAGCTGCGAGACTGATGGTCGCAGCTAATGCAAAGGCTGATGCAAAGGTTAGTAAAAAGGACAATAAAAATCTCACAAAAATTTCAACTCAACATGGTATTTAAGATCGTATTTAATATTCTCTACCAAATTCAGAATCAACACGAATGCGCGCAGTCACTGAGAGAGGGTATTGTAGCCAGCATTGCCCATCCAAAAATTTGTTGATAGCCGAGAGAATCTTGATGTCTATGCTACCAAAGCCTGCACCAACTAACATTTGGCAGCGCTATATCAATGTTGGATATACCGAGTCGTTTGTACATGATGACAGAAAGACTCATGATAATGACGTAAGGCAGGTCTTCTGCCAAATAAAGGCTACGGACCCAACGTCACGCATGCGATATTTTGTTTTGCTTTTTACTTAGCTTTTTATCTAGTTCAGGCAAGCCAATTTATCATGGTAAACGATTAGTGTGGACCGCTATTTTACCGCAAGCTTTGTTTTTCCTATGCTGTTAGTATGCCCGACAACATTGACATAGCTCGGAAAATGACTTGGATAAACTACGTATTGTTGGCGGCACAAAGCTCAAGGGTGAGTTTACAGTTTCCGGTGCAAAAAACTCTGCAGTATTGATGTTTGCGGCTGCTTTGTTAGCAAATGAACCGGTAACGATAAGCAATGTTCCTCATTTAAGAGACATTACCAATATGATCAAACTTCTTGGAAGTTTGGGTGTTGAGGTGGTCGTTGATGATTCGATGAATATCGAGATTCATGCGAACAGCATTAAAAGTTATGTTGCCGAATACGATATTGTGCGAACAATGCGCGCATCGTTCCTGGTCCTAGGTCCTATGTTGGCGCACTATGGTAAGGCGGTAGTGTCTTTGCCAGGCGGTTGCGCTATCGGAACAAGACCTGTTGATCAACATCTCAAGGGCTTACGGGCTCTCGGGACACAGATCGAAATGAAAGATGGTTACGTTCATGCCTCTGTTGATAAAAGATTAAAAGGTACAGATTTTAGATTTGATTTTTGTACGGTCGGTGGAACAGAGCACATCATGATGGCAGCAGTATTGGCCGAAGGTCGGACTAGGCTGGAAAATTGTGCGCTGGAGCCAGAGATTGTTGATTTGGCTGAGTTTCTGAACAAAATGGGTGCCAAAGTGAGCGGTCATGGTACGAGTACGATTATTATTGATGGAGTGGAGCAACTATCGGGCTGTAAACACCGTGTCATTGCTGATCGAGTAGAAGCAGCGACTTACCTAATTGCTGCGGCAGCCACCGGGGGCAAGGTAAAAGCAAAAAAAGCCCGAGCAGAACATATGGGTGCTGTATTGGAAAAATTAGAAGAAGCTGGAGCGAAAATAAACATCTGTCAAGATGGTATTGAACTTGATATGGAAGGTAAACGTCCTAAGGCCGTTGATATATCTACTGCTCCGTATCCCGGTTTTCCTACTGATATGCAAGCGCAGATGATGGCGCTCAATTCGATAGCAGAGGGTAGCTCGAAAATAGAGGAAACAATATTTGAAAATCGATTTATGCACATCGCTGAGTTGTCTCGGATGGGTGCTAATATCAGTTTAGATGGCCATGTTGCAGTGGTTGTCGGTGTGGATACTTTGAAGGCGGCGCCAACGATGGCTACGGACTTGCGGGCCTCTATTAGTCTTGTTATCGCAGGGCTTGTGGCTGAGGGGGATACCATTGTTGATCGGATTTATCATATGGATCGGGGTTATGAGCAGGTTGAGGAGAAGTTGAGGATGTTAGGGGCGGATATTGAGAGGGTTCCTGGTTAGCGATATTTTTAATCTTTAAAAGAGATTGCTAATTTGAATAGAAATTGTCCGCAAAGCGCATGGTGTACATACACCGTTCGCTGCTGGCGATCCTCCGGATTGCCCTCCATCAGTCCTAAGCCGCAAGCGTTTTACTCCATTCCTTCGGCGCTAACGCTTGAGGCTCACTCAGTATGCAAGCCATGCACTTTACTAAATCATCGACGTATTTTCTCATATTAAATACGTGGGGATCTAAAGTGCTTTATAGAACCGGTGCATAAACTTGGCAATTGAATAGGCTTAGCGAAAGTGAGTGTCTGATGGTTATAGACCGAATATGAGGTTTCCTGGGACGCCTAGGGTTTTGGCGAGAGGGGCGATTACCAAGTAATTGTCGATGATATTGATAAATACAAATACCAGAATGATTGAAAAATCCATGCCGCCCATTGGCGGCAATAACTTCCTTGCGGGTACACAAATAGGTTCTGTAATTTGGTGGACCAAGTTAAGCGCCGGATGGCTTGACTGTGGTGCTATCCAGCTGGATATGACTAAGACGATTAAGGCAAAGAAGTAGATTTTGAAGATGATGGAGAATAGACCGAGCATGACCCAAGCTAAGTAAATTGGATCAAACAATGGTGCGCCCCATAACATGAGGATGAGCATCACAGCGATAAGTTGGACGGCGAAGGCAACGGCAAGCGTCGCGAAATCAATGCCTCGAACAGTCGGTATTATACTTCGAAAAGGTTTAATTGCAGGGTCTGTTATTTTAACAATGCCTTGAGAAATAGGGTTGTAATAGTCGACCCGCGAGACTTGCATAAGAAAACGCAACATCAGAGCCATGGTGTAAAGACCAAAGAAGGTCTGTATCAGGTAGACCCCAGCGCTTGCAAAATTGTCTGTCATGTTTATTCCCTTACTGCCTTACTTTATAAAAAGGTGTATATATAGTTGTATCTACTGATATGTCGAACGTTGGAATGACGATTGTTATCAGTATAACCCGTTCTGTTCAGGATGCTATGTGCGACGTAGGGTACAGTGTCTGATGGCTTGAGTCAGGATTTGGAAAGCACTATTGATTTTTTGTGGGCCGCGCTTACGCCTCCTGCAATGATGTGTTCTATATCGTGTTCTATCATAAAGTTAATAGCGGCTTCGGTTGTGCCACCGGGTGACGTGACGTTAATCCTGAGCTGTTCTGTTTCCAGTGTGGCTTGTTGCGCCATTTGTGCAGCGCCAAGGGCAGTTTGGTGTACTAATTTTTTTGAAACTTCAGGGCTAAAACCCAATTCTTCGCCGGTCTTTTGCATGGCTTCCATAAAGAGGAAGAAATAAGCTGGACCACTGCCAGAGAGTGCGGTGACGATATCGAGTTCTGATTCTTCTTGGCACCAATGAACTTCTCCTACAGACTTGAGTATGGATTCTGCATTTGATCGTTGTTCGTCAGAGACGAATTTGTTTGAATGCATACCTGTCATGCCTGCTCCAACGAGTGCTGGTGTATTGGGCATGCATCGAATGATGGCTATATCATCTCCGAGCCAAGATTGTATCGAATCAGAGGTCACCCCTGCAGCAACGCTGATGAAGAGTTTGTCTTTGATTTCGCTCTTTATGTTTAGCCTAATATTTTGACAGACGGTTTCCATCAAATTGGGTTTAACACAGAGAACAATAGTGTCCGAAGCCTCTACAGCCTTTTCGTTGTCTTTCGTCTGAGTAATTTTTGAGGGCAAATTTGTTATTTGGTCAATGTAAGGATCTGACGCAATAATCCTTGCATCGGGTTGGCTTCCCAGAAGCCCGCCCATCAAAGCTTGAGCGATATTTCCAGCCCCAATGAATGTAATTTTGCTCATATTAGTTTCTCATGTGATCGTGTTGCTCTCGCGCCAAAAATATCGGTGCCTACTCTGACTATCGTGCTGCCTTCTGCAATGGCCAGCTCAAGGTCTCCAGACATCCCCATAGAAAGTTGGTCAAATTGTTCTAGCGCGAAGGATTGTTTCAACTCCCCCAAAAGGTTTCGAAGGCGTTTATAAGCGTTTATATCAGTTTTTTGATCCTTTGCAGGGATGGCCATCAAACCGCGCAATTTTATTTGTTCCATTGAATGAATGCTTTCTATTAATTCTTCTGCTTGATCAGGGAGGATCCCTGACTTGCTAATTTCGGCATCAATGTTGATTTGGATTAGGATGTTAAGCGGTTTAAATATCTTGGGTCTTTGATCGCTTAGACGTCGCGCTACTTTAACTGAAGAGACTGTATGTACCCAATCAAAGTTCTCCGCGATGATTTTGGTTTTGTTGGATTGTATTGCACCGATGAAGTGCCAAGAGATGTCGTTTTTATGTTTTGATCTTGGTGCTGAGGCGCCTTGTGAAGATTTTCCTAGGGAGAGCGCCAAAATTTTTTCGTGCGCATCCTGTAGATAATTTTCTCCAAAATCTTGTTGGCCACAATCTATCGCCGCTTCTACCATCGCCAAGGGCTTGGTTTTACTGACTGCCAGCAGTTTAACTTCCTGCTCATTCCGGCCGTATTTTAAGCAGGCGGACGAGATTCTGTTTTTAACGAGCTTGATGCTGTCTCTAATGTCTATTTCTGTGATATCTATTTCTGGCACAATATGACGGATCATGAAGTAGTAGTTTATTAATGTATTCGATAATACTATATGGAAGGCAGCTTCGCAGATGAGATGCGCTGACAAATGAATTATTTTACCGATGATGTAGGGCTCTAAGCATGGATATTACAGAATTATTAGCATTTAGCGAGAAACAAGGTGCATCAGATTTGCATCTTTCTGCAGGGCTGCCCCCTATGATTCGGGTTGACGGTGACATTCGTCGTATTAATTTACCTGCCCTTGATCATAAAGAAGTGCATTCCTTGATCTATGAAATCATGAATGACAAACAACGTAAGGACTATGAAGAGTTTTTGGAAACTGATTTTTCTTTTGAAGTGCCTGGCGTGGCGCGATTTAGGGTTAACGCCTTTAATCATAATCGGGGTGCAGGGGGTGTCTTCAGGACCATTCCAGCCAAGGTCTTAACAATGGATGACCTTGGAATGGGAGAAATTTTCCGAAAACTTTCAGAGACACCTCGTGGGCTTATCACGGTAACCGGACCTACGGGTTCAGGTAAGAGTACAACGCTTGCTGCAATGATGGATTACATTAATGATAATAGATACCAACACATTCTTACCGTTGAGGACCCTATAGAATTTGTTCATGAATCAAAAAAATGCTTGGTTAACCAACGTGAAGTGCACCGAGATACACTGGGTTTTAATGAAGCATTGAGGTCAGCATTAAGAGAAGACCCCGATATTATTCTTGTAGGCGAAATGCGGGACTTGGAAACTATTCGTCTGGCGCTTGAAGCGGCTGAGACCGGTCATATGGTTTTTGGCACCCTGCATACTTCCTCCGCTGCAAAAACCATTGATAGAGTGATTGATGTATTTCCTGCTTCTGAAAAATCGATGGTACGCTCGATGTTGTCAGAATCTCTTGCCAGTGTTATTTCCCAGTGTCTTTTGAAAAAGATTGGTGGCGGCCGAATAGCGGCCCACGAAATTATGGTTTGTACGCCTGCGATACGAAACCTGATTCGTGAGTCAAAAATCGCTCAAATGTATTCTGCGATTCAAACAGGTGCTGGAATGGGAATGATTACGCTGGATCAGACCTTAAGAAAATTAGTAGATAAAAACTTAATTAGTGCAGAGGCGGCTCGTGATAAAGCAAAAATGCCAGATGACTTTAGATAGGATTCATTTGATTTTAAGGTCAATGGGAAGCGACAGGAAATATTTTAATGATTGATTTTGATAAATTGCTCAAAGTGGTTGTGAATCAAGGTGCGTCTGATCTGTTCATCACTGCTGCGTTGCCGCCATCGATTAAAGTGAGTGGGCGCATGATGCCGATGTCCAAGACGCCCCTAACACCAGAACAAGCTAAAGAAATTGTTCATTCGACAATGAACGAGGCGCAAATTCAGGAATTTGAAAGTGAACGAGAGTGTAATTTTGCTATTCATAACCCAGTTGCAGGTCGATTTCGCGTCAGTGCCTTTTATCAGAGAAATTTTGCAGGCATGGTACTGCGCAGAATAGAAAGCCACATTCCTTCATGCGATGATTTAGATCTCCCGCCGGCTATTAAACAATTAGCAATGACAAAGCGAGGACTTATTATATTTGTTGGCGCGACTGGCACGGGTAAGTCTACTTCTCTTGCCGCAATGATTGGTCATCGAAATATTAATAGTAAGGGCCATATCATTACCATTGAAGATCCAATTGAGTTTATACATGAACATCGTGGTTGCATGGTGACTCAAAGGGAAGTTGGCGTTGATACACCTAGTTTTGATATTGCCTTAAAAAATACTTTACGCCAGGCTCCAGATGTCATCATGATTGGAGAAATTCGATCAAGAGAGACTATGGATTATGCGGTTACTTTTGCTGAGACGGGACATTTGTGTCTGGCGACACTTCATGCAAACAATGCCAATCAGGCGCTTGATAGGATCATCAATTTTTTCCCCGCAGATAGACAAACTCAGGTTTGGATGGATCTGTCCTTAAATTTACGGGGAATGGTTGCTCAGCAACTCATTCCCACTATAGATGGCAAGGGGCGTAAGGCAGCAATGGAAATATTAATCAATACGCCATTGGTTTCCGATACCATTCGAAAAGGCGATGTGCATACCATTAAGGAAATCATGAAGAAATCCACAGAACAGGGCATGCAAACTTTTGACCAAGCACTTTATACTTTGTATGCATCGGGTCAAATTAGTTATGACGCGGCGCTGGCCTCTGCAGACTCGGCAAACGATCTTCGCTTGTTAATTAAATTGGCGGGGGATGAACCTGAGGGATCGGGATCCGATATTGGTGGGTTATCTTTAGAGTCTAACGATGATGGTTCTGGCTCAATGAGACGTTAGTGAGTTTCTCTGAAATAGGATTCAAGAATCAAGGTCGCTGCCACTGAATCTATATCTTCTGCTTCTCCGTTAAACTGCTTAGCTTCAAAGCTGCTTAGTCTTTCATCCATGGTTTGATGAGGAATATTGAAACGTCCTGTTAAGCGTCTTGCAAATTTTTCTGCTCTTATTGAGATATCACTTTCAGTGCCGTCCATATTAAGAGGGAGGCCAACAACAAATAGATTTGGTCGCCATTCTTTAATCAAATCATCTATTTCCTTCCAGTTTGGAATACCGTCTTTTGCAGAAATCTTTTTTAAAGGATTGGCAGTTTTAGTCACACTCTGTCCAATGGCTACACCCATTTTTTTTGTACCGTAGTCAAATGCCATGATATGCATGATTTTGGTTTCAACCATCCGAATTAACCATTAGTCGTGACCTGCCTTAGTCGGCATTAGATTTAAGTCGATGCCAAGTGAAAGTGCTGCTTTGCTAGCCTTCTGATCAAATGGTGTGGAAAAGACAATTTCATTGATACTGGGTGTCACTAGCCATGCATTATCTGCAAGCTCGTATTCTAGTTGCGCGGCCCCCCACCCTGAATAACCCAGAAATGCGATTAAGTTTTTTGGTGCAGTACCATCCTCCATGGCGGTGATAATGTCAGGGGAGGTAGTTAAAGCTATTCCACTCCCTATGTCTATTGTGCCATCGAAATTCGAACCGCTAGGGTGCAGAAAAAAGACGCGAGATTGATCAACTGGACCGCCGTTGAATACTGGACAGTCAACTGGATAAGTGAGATTAGTGAACAATTCCTCGATCTTATTTTCTAAGGGGCGGTTGAGTATTAATCCAAAAGTGCCGTCTTCGTTGTGATCTAGGATCAGTGAAATCGAGGCCTCAAAATAGTCGCCTTTTAAAGCTTGTAGCGCGATAAGAAATTGGTTTTTGAAACTTTGGCTCATATTGATAATGCTATCTAAAAGCTACGAAGAGAACTGTTTTCACGAAATTGCCATGTACGAATTACTTCGAGTAGATCAGTTGATTTTCTAAGTTCATCAGGGAAGGGCGCAAAAGGTGACGCTAGCCTGACGATTTTTATCGCAGAATCGTCCAGGACTTGATGACCAGAGGATTCTAATAATTTTATTTCCTTCAAACTCCCATCCGGCAGAACTGCCACCATAAGACGCAAACTACCGTAGAGTTTTTTACGCCGAGCTTCAGCTGGATAATTTATATTGCCAACCCTTTCAATTTTTCTGCGCCAGGAATTTAGGTAGTAAGCATCTGAGCTAGATGAAGTAGAGAGGCTTGTCAGGCGTTTTATTCTTGGGCGCTTTGCGTATATCTGTCTTTGTTTGTCCAGTTTGGCCTCAAGGCTCGCGATTTCTAAACTACGTTGGAGGAGGGATTTTTCGCCTTTTATCGTCTTTATTAAAGGTTTAACACTGTCAGAAAGGTTCTCGACTATGGCCTTATTAGTTGAAGTAGCAGTGGTTGTAATAACAGGTTTTTGTTTTTGTACGGTGGTCGAGCCAGTAGCTGTTTGCTGTATGGGCATGGTCTCTCGAATGACGGTGTCGTGAAACTGAGTCTTTGTTGGTGAGGTGAGTAGTGCCTTTTCTGCAAGGGTTCCGCTGCCAGCCTGGCTAAATTGCGCCAGGAAATCGGATTTGTCGGGTGGGTGCTTACTACGGTGTTGGGCGAGTGTAATTTCCATTGTATGCGCGGAAGGAGATTTCTCTAAATAAGTAAATGTGACCCCAAGAATGACGGCAGCATGGAGGGCTACAGCCAGAAAGAGCGTAAAGCTAAGACGATCATTTGCCGTGACGCCTGGGTGAGTAATGGCTGTGGCCATTGCTAGCGCCTTTTAGAGAGCAAGGTTTCAATAAAATTCATATAGTCGCCAGCGATATCGAGATCGTAGGACTCGTCTATTTCTCTGATGCATGTTGGGCAGGTGACATTAATCTCGGTCAAATAATCACCTATCACGTCGATGCCCACAAAATGTAACCCTCTCGCCTTCAATGTCGGACCCACTTGCTCGCAAATAAATCGATCTCGATCATTGAGTGGTCTGGCAACTCCCTCACCTCCCGCCGCGAGGTTGCCGCGAGTTTCTCCTTTAGCTGGAATTCTTGCAAGCCCGTAAGGCACGGGTTCTCCGTTTATCAACAAAATTCTCGTGTCGCCTTGCTTAATCTCCGGGATAAATTGTTGGGCCATGATCTGCTCCTGCCCATTTTTAGTCAGGGTTTCAATGATGACGGAAAGGTTGGGGTCATCTGGCTTAATCCGGAAAATGGAGGTTCCGCCCATACCATCTAGCGGTTTAAAGATAACATCGCCGTGTGTTTGATGGAATTTACGAAGGGTTTGCTCGTCTCTGCTGACTACATGGGGCGGACAGCATGTGGGAAACTGGAGCGCAAATAACTTTTCGTTGCAGTCTCTAATACTCGCTGGCTTATTTAGGACGAGGGTTCCTGCGGTCTCTGCCATTTCTAGGAAATAGGTTGTATAGATATATTCCATATCAAAAGGAGGGTCCTTTCTCATTAGAATGGCATCTAAGTCCTTTAGCGCAAATGTACTTTCCTCTAAGGTTTTGAACCAGTCAGATTCGTTTTCTCTGATTTCTATTAGCTTGGTCTTGCCATAGACTTCACCATTGGAGACGTAGAGATCTGATTGCTCCATGGTGTATGTCTGCCATCCCTTTTGCTGGGCTGCAGCCATCATGGCTAATGTACTGTCTTTTTTGGGCTTTATAGATTCTAGTGGATCCATCACGACCCCAAGTTTAACGCTCAATGTTATGCTTCCTTATGTTTTACTACTCAGAGAGTTGATATTGTAAACCACATTAGTTGATTTGTGCTGGAAATCCCATTGTCAGCCCATAAGGATGGAATGAGTTAATAAGCTGTGTTAAAAAACGTCTGTAAAGCACCGGCATGTAATGAAATTTTAGCTTTCAGAGCGAACACTTTCTGTACGCGCGATTTAAGCATTGGTAAGGGTAGGAGATATGGAAGACAACTTTGATGGAATCAAAGTGATGATCATCGATGATAGTAAAACTATCAGGCGGACAGCTGAGACACTTTTGAGTAAAGCCGGTTGCGAGGTGATCACGGCCGTGGATGGATTTGATGCTCTAGCGAAGATCGCTGATATGCAACCTGCCATTATTTTTGTCGATATTATGATGCCACGTTTAGACGGCTACCAAACATGTGCGTTGATTAAGAATAATAGTGCCTTCAAAATGATACCCGTTATCATGCTCTCAAGTAAAGATGGATTGTTTGATCGCGCTAAGGGTCGAATTGTTGGTTCGGATCAATACTTAACAAAACCTTTTAGTAAAGTTGAATTGTTAAGCGCGATTCGAGATCACGTAAAGATACCGGAGTAAAGCATGACAAAAATACTAGTTGTGGATGACTCTCCAACGGAAACTTATCAGTTTAAAGATATGCTTGAAAGTCTTGGCTATGAAGTGATTACGGCAGAAAATGGCAAAGCTGGCGTCGAGATAGCAGTAAGAGAACAGCCAGATTATGTCCTAATGGATATTGTCATGCCTGACATGAATGGATTCCAAGCTACTCGCGAAATATGTAGGGGAGATAAGACTTCTCATATTCCTGTCATTATCGTTAGCAGCAAGGGTCAAGAGACCGATAAAGTATGGGGTGCAAGGCAGGGTGCAAAAGTTTATGTGACTAAACCCGTAGGTGGTGAAGAGCTGGTTAGAATAATGAAAAGTGTAACGGCATGAGCGGACTAAGCCCATATGCTACTTTGTTAGCCCTAGCTGAACGTAGCCAGAGTGTAGCGATTGAGTTACCGGCCAAGGAAAATGCCAGAACACATTGGAATGGACTTGGGTTTAGCCTGCTGGGACACCGCTTCGTTGTGCCTATGAGCGAGGTTGCAGAATTAATGTTAGTACCGCAAACAACGCGATTACCTGGCGTGAAACATTTTGTCCTTGGCATTGCTAATGTCCGAGGAAAATTAATGGCTTTGTTAGATTTACCTGCTTACTTTGGCGGTACCAGACTTGGCGCCTTGGATAGACGTCGCGTCATGGCGATTGAAAGTGATGAGCAGTATTTTGGGTTTATCGTAGATGAATCTTTGGGAATGCAACATTTCCCGCAAGACGCATATGAAGACTCAATAGAAGTTGATGAGATGTTTCGGCCATTTGTGAAGGGTGGATACAACGTTGCTGGCACCGCGTGGCCGGTATTAAGCTTATTTGCATTAGCTGCTGATTCAAATTTTGAGAAACTAGCCCAATAAAATAAATACCTAAGATAATTAATAGTTTCAAACAACAGCGATAGATAGTAAGAGCAATTAGTTAACATTGAAAAAAACAAACTTTTATAGAAAAAGCCTACGGGCAACTAAGGATTGACGGAATGGCAGATAGAAAAAACAGTGTAGTAGGGAATACGCTAAAGAAGCCTCTCATTTCTGGTCTAATGCTACTCGCCATATTGATGGCGGCAGGTTTTTTTGCAAATATATTCTTCAGCCGACAAGATGCCAATAGAGCTGAACTTTACGAGACGTACACTGGCAACTTGAGTGTGCTCTCTCAGGAAATTGCAAAAAATACAACCGTTGCTGTAAATAGGCGGTTGGCGATATTTCCAATTATTGCAGAAAACAAAGCCAGTTTTGATACCAACCTTGCCTATCTAAGAGATGGTCATCCGGCTGTGGGCTTACCAGCATCAAGTGGAAACGCAAAAAACGAAGTCGCCTCTCTTTTATCTTTATGGCGCGATTCTAAGGCCAACCTTGATGTCGTTCTTGGCGGTCGTGATGCCCTGATTCAACTAAAAGATTTTACAGCTGATCTGGCTATTACAATGTCTGCAATACAGATAGAAAATAACAAAGTTGTTGCTGCCATGTTAAGACTTAATCTTCCCGCTAGCCAAGTTGCATTGGCACAGAGACAGAGTTTGTTAGTCGAGCGAATGTCGAGAAATATCGATAGGGTCATTAATCAGGGCGCGTCAGATTCACTCTCTGAAAGCTTTAGACGTAACAGTGAGTCGTTTACTAATGTATTAAAAGGTCTCATGGGGGGTAATCGAGAGCTTCTTCTTTCGGCTGTCAGCGATACTAATGTCCGCAGTAGCTTAACAAAAACGGATGAATTGTTTAGATCCGTTTCAACAAGGGTGGCAGAGATCTTAGCGAAGGCAGAAGAAGTGGATCGAATGCACAAGGCGAGTCTTGCAATATATCAAAATTCTGGAGATATTCTTAATACTTTAAATAGATTAAATGCGCGTTATCAAGAAAATTCAGGTCAAGGTATTACTTCTCCTGTGCTGGGTTATGCGAGTGGTGTACTCGCCTTCGTGCTCATATTTTTTCTAGGAATCTTGATCTATCGTGAAGCGAACCGCAATGTTCAAAATACAGAAGTCCAAAATGCACAGAACCAAGAGGCGATATTACAACTGTTAGATGAGTTGGCTGATTTGGCAGATGGAGATTTGCGGGTCCAAGCCACTGTCACCGAGAGCTTCACTGGTGCGATTGCAGATTCTATCAATTTCTCAATTGACCAACTACGATCTTTGGTTTCTAAAATTAATGAAGCATCGGGAATGGTTTCGATAGCCACTGAACAAACTCAATCCTCTCTCGGTCAATTATCTGAAGCTTCGATTCAACAGGCTCAAGAAATAACAGACGTGTCTGAGGCAGTTAACGAAATGGCGGTATCAATTGACATGGTATCTTACAATGCCGCTGAGTCGAGTTCAGTTGCTGAGCGATCGGTAGAGATTGCCAATACTGGTGCATCAGTAGTACAAAATACCATCGGCGGTATGGATAACATTCGCGGGCAAATTCAGGAAACAGCCAAACGAATTAAACGTTTGGGTGAAAGCTCTCAAGAAATTGGCGACATTGTTTCGTTAATTAACGACATCGCTGACCAGACTAATATTCTCTCTCTAAATGCTGCAATACAAGCATCAATGGCTGGTGACGCGGGTAAGGGCTTCGCGGTTGTTGCGGATGAAGTACAAAGATTGGCTGAACGATCGGGTGCTGCTGCGAAACAAATATCCGCTCTTGTCAAAACTATCCAGAGTGATACGAACGAAGCGGTTACCTCGATGGAGCAGACAACTGCAGAAGTTGTTCAAGGAACAAGGCTGGCACAGGATGCTGGTGTTGCCCTCGGAGAAATTGAATCTGTATCGAAGTCTTTAGCAGAAATTATTGGAAATATTTCTGATGCCGCTCGCCAACAAGCAGTATCTGCGGGAACAATTTCTAATACAATGAAAAGTATTGAGGAGATTACCTCTCAGACCTCAAATGGCACAAATGCAACGGTAGTGGCTGTAGGTAATCTTGCCAATATTACTAACGAGCTACGTGCATCAGTAACTGGATTTAAGCTGCCTGAATAAATGAGATAGATATAGAAATGGACGAACTCATATGAGCGCAACGCAAGATTTTGTAGCGCTAGATTGGATTAAATCGGAGATTGCTCAGATTCTGGAGCAAGCCCAGCATGCCTTAGAAAAGGCAGTTGTGGCTGAAGATCGGGGGAGTGACATGAGCGCTTGCCTCTCCGCAATTCATCAAGTCCACGGTACCTTAAAAATGGTCCAAATTGATGGACCACTTTTGATTGCCTTTGAAATGGAAGAGCTTACTGAAGCTCTGATGAACAATGCAGTAAAAGATGCAGCGCTAGCTCAGGAAATATTGATGCAATCGATATTGCAGATGCCGGGCTATCTCGATCGCATACAACGTGAACAAAAAGACAATCCCGACTTTGTAGGACCTGTTGTTAATAATTTAAGGATAGCAAGGGGTGTCGAAGGTCTGCAAATAGACGAAGATAGTGAAATAGTTGATCAATTTATTTTATTGTCTACGAGGCCTACATCGGAAGTAGTAAAGCAGTTTGAAGATCTTGGTGGCAGTGGCACCACAAGGAAGATTAGAAAACTTTATCAAAAATCCTTACTTGCTATACTCAAGAATAACAAGGTTAAAGAGAACCTAATCCAGATTGGAAAACTCTTCTCTAAGTTAATTAAAACCTGTGGAGAATCACCTTTTGGTAATTTGTCTCAATTGGGTTTGGCTTTAATCGAAGGTATTGTGACTGGCGCCATCAAACTTGATTCAAAGGTCGTAAGACAACTGAAGTCAATTGACGCCTCTCTTAAGGTGCTTGTCGTGGGCGGTTCTGATTCTCTGGCCTTACCTATTGCCGATGGACTTGGAAAGAATATATATTCTTCACTTAAGACGGCAAGTAAGAAGACAGCTAAAATTACCTTGCTTTTGGCTAAGTTTGACCCCGAAACGCCACAGACAGATATTCCGGTTGAACCTGTGGAATTTGGGCCTGACGATGATACCTTGGCTGCAGTATCGAAAATATTGATTGAGGAAGTTGTCACCATTACTGACAAACTTGATCTTTATGTGCGTTCTACTCATCGTAATGTGGCAGATTTATTTGCCTTAGCACCATTGATGGTTCAGGTTTCGAGTACATTGTCGGTTGTGGGCTTGCTTGACTACCAAAAGAGCATTACAGAGCAGGTTGGACTTCTCGGTCGCATTCAGAGTAGTGATGAAGAACCGAGTGATGAACAACTGTTAGACATCGCCAGCGCATTGCTAGAAATACAATCAGGCCTTGGAAAGATAGTTGGGCGCATGGATGGACAGAATAATGCTGAGACTATCGGTGATCTAGATGAAGCACAAGCGGCGGTTATTCGTGAAACACGGCGAAACCTCGCCCTCTGTAAAGATGCCGTAATCAAGTATGTCACTAATAACTTCTCTATCGAACTAATAAAAACTCTGCCAGAAATATTGAGTAACCTTAGGGGCGGAATGTTCATTGCTAATCAGCAACGATCTGCGGATGTATTAGAAGCGTGTGCAAGTTACGTGGCTGAAACCTTGTTAAGAGACGCACTGAAGCCATCTTTTGAAGACATGGATGATTTCGCGGACGTCATTACAAGTATTGACTATTACCTAGAACGATATCTGGAAGGTGCTTCTGATCCCTATCTACAAATGCTTGATGTCGCGGAAGAAGCAATAGAAAAGCTTGGGTTCAGTGTCAAGAATTTGGGTCAAGGAAGTTCGCTCAACAACACAGTCATAAAGCACGTATCAGATGACTTGAGTAAAACCATTGTGCAAGCGCCTTCAGTGGAAATAGCGCCTTCAGCGGAAATAGCGCCTTCAGCGGAAATAGAGCCTTCAGCGGAAATAGAGCCTTCAGCGGAAATAGAGCCTTCAGCGGAAATAGAGCCTTCAGTGGAAATAAAAGCGCCAGCTAAAATAGGACAAACTACAGATGGATCTGACGACTTAATTGATGATGAAATCTTTATCGAAGAGGCAGGGGAAGTACTTGAGGCTATTCGCGAGCTCCTACCTCAATGGCAGGCAGATCACGATAACGATGAAGTTCGAACAGAATTAAGACGTGCCTTCCTTACCCTTAAAGGCAGTGGAAGAATGGTTGGTGCAACGGTTGTCAGTGAATTAGCCTGGTCGATCGAATTTATGCTAAATCGTGTTATTGATAATACCATTGCACTCACTGAAGATATTTTGACTCTGGTAGCGGAGGTTGTTAATCAACTACCTCAAGGCATGGTTGCATTTAAAGAAAATCATCAAGAGACCTTTATAGTAGAACACTTAGTACAACGAGCTGAATCCTTTGCTGCCGGTAAGGTCACGTTGACATCGGAGATGTCTTCAGACTTTGATGACATGTCGCCGGAAGATGATTTTGAGCTAGGGGAAATTGAAATGGCATTGCTTGATCCAATGCCAGAGCCGGAAAAAATAGAAGCGCCCTCAGCAGAACCTGAAACCTCAGAGGACTTTGACGAAGCAGTTAGTGAGATAGATGAAGCTGCCGTAGACTTCTCCTTAGACACACTAGATTCTCACGATAATACACAGGTGCGAGAGCCTGAAAATGCTAATAGTGAAATCGATACAATATTTATTGAAGAAGCCAATGAAAATCTTGCGATCATTCGGGAATATGGCATTAGTGGAGGCCTAATTCCTAGTGAAGTGATTGCTGCCTTTCATACCTTAAGGGGCAGTGCTGGTATGGCAGAAGTACCGGTTATAGCGACAATCGCGGGCCCAATGGAGAAATTTTGCAACCAGAATTATGCGGCTGGGCTGGAAGCAGATGATGATTTCCTCAGTCTGCTTAGAAGATCTGTCCAATTAATCGACATGGTAACGCAAGACCTTGGTGCGCATCGAGAATCATTGGATGAACTTGATGGGTTTCTGGAACAAGTAAATGTTATAGAAGAAAATTCAGAAGACATTGAACTCCCTCCGGTATTTGAGTTTGAAAAAATAGATGTCCTGAGTAAACCCTACAGTGGCGACTGGGATGAAGTACGAAAAGATAAAATAATAGAAGAACTTAAGCAAGTTCAAGATCAGGCCATAGATACAAATCAGATTTATCTGAACCATCTTTGCCAAGGTATGTTATCTGTTTATTCTCAGATAAAGTTTAAGCCTGCTACCGCAGTAGTAGAAATACTCAATAGTGCCCACGAAAATCTTGTCATTATATTTGACCATATTGCGTCGAGCCAGGATGTCATAGGTGATGAAGCGCTAGTCGATACATTGCAAGGCATTGATGTAGAGGCACTTGGACATCAAGAAGAACTGAGTTTATATACCAACAATAGCATTATGGCGTTTGAGGTTTTAGAAAACCTCTTTGAGGATTGGTTTTCGGACCTAAATAATCTACTTCCGCTTCAAGAAATATCTATGCTTTTGTCTGAACTAGAAAGCTCAGCTGAAACACGGGACCAAAGGGATATCGCAAACTTAATCGAAGCGATTTTGCAGTTGTGTGAGCGATTCGCTTCAGGGTCTCTTATCGCTAATGAGGAAGATAAGGCACTATTGGATTCAGGGCGAGACGCTTTAAAACAACAATTTCAAGCTATCCTGGAAAATAAGGCTGCTTCAATCGATGAATATATTCTTGGTACATTGAGGAATCGTCTCGAAACGACAGCGCCATCACCGGCAGAGACAGATGATTCTGGTTCAGAGTCCTTACTTCCTGCAGATGATATTGAAGAAGATATTCTTCCCATTTTCTTAGAAGAGGCTGAGGAGCTTTGTGAATCCATAGATGAAAGTATTCTTGCTTGGAGTGCTGATGCAAATTCGGATTCTCATTTAAATAACTTGTTGCGTCATTTGCACACGATTAAAGGCGGCGCGAGGCTTGCTGGGCTAAATTCTCTCGGAGAATACACGCACAATTTTGAAGCCTTCTTGATTGGTGTACAACAAAACCCAACAAGACTAAACGATCAATTTTTTACCCTACTTAATACTCACCAAGACGAAATGACACGGCGTGTGGGAATATATAACAAAGTATCTTTGGGGACGGTGAGTGAGGCAGAGCTACAATCCTTACGTCTTACTTCGGCAGTACAATCGGAGGAATCTAATCCCACTGAGAACCTGCTTTCTGAAAGTTTGGAAGTTGAGATACCATCTGATGAATCCGAATACCTGGTGGATTTGCCAGAGGATGATATAGATGGAGAAATTTTAGCTATATTCATTGAAGAGGCTGAGGAGTTAATTGAATCCCTAGATCAAAGTATTCTTGATTGGGGTCACAATCCAGATACAAGTGAGCATTTTGATAATTTGCTTCGACATTTACATACGATGAAGGGAGGTGCTCGCTTAGCAGGTTTGAATAGTCTTGGGGAATATACACATAATTTTGAAACGTATTTGATGGGTATACATCAAAATACAGATCAAGCGCAATTCGATGAGAGCTTCTTTGCGGGTCTAAATAAACACCAAGATGGAATTACAAGAAGGGTAGATGTTTATAAGAAGCTTGTGCAAGGCGAGGCCAGTGAGGAAGAATTAAACTCTCTCGCCCAAAGCCAAGAGATTTCAAATTCTTCTCAGGCAAGTAGTGCTGATCCTCAAGCGTCAGTACCGGAAGCTGTCACCTCAGTTGAATCCAAGACAGCAGAACATGAAGCCGTCCCTGCTCCTGCGTCGTTGTCCCAGGAAATGGTGCGTGTTTCCGCTGACTTGTTAGAAGATCTAATCGGCTTGTCGGGAGAAGCGAATATAAGCAGAGGTCGAATTGAGCAACAGATAACTGACTTCGGTGAATCCCTGGAGGAAATGGAAGATACAATTAATCGAATTCGTGAGCAAGTTAGGCGCCTAGAAATCGAAGCAGAGTCGCGTGAAACGGTTCTAAGAAATAATAGTGGCGCAGAGGAGAATGACTCCAATTTTGACGAGCTTGAAATGGATAGATATACCATGCTGCAGGAGATCTCAAGAACACTAAATGAGAGTTCTTCAGATATGGCTGGCCTCAAAGATACCCTCGTAAATAAAAGCAAAGATGCTGAATCACTGCTTCATCAACATGCAAGAATTGGCAGTGAGCTGCAAGAAGGACTAACAAGAACACGCATGGTGCCAATATCTAAATTGATACCCCGATTAAGAAGAATTGTTAGACAAATTAGTACTGAAGTTGACAAGTCTGTTCGATTTGATGCTTTTAATGTAGAAGGAGAGCTTGATCGAAATGTCCTCGAGCGGATTGTTGCTCCTCTAGAACACATGCTGAGAAATGCCGTTGACCATGGCATCGAGTCGGCAGAAAAAAGACTTCAGTTGAATAAACCCGAAACTGGTCGTATTAGTATGCGTCTATCGCGAGAAGGTGGATATGTACTGTTAACAATTAGTGACGATGGCGGTGGTATTGACGTCGACGCAGTAAGAAAAAAAGCCGTTGAAAGAGGAATTATCTCTGACGCCACGCAAGGTACCGATCTAGAAGTCATGCAGTTTATTATGCATGCTGGTTTTAGTACGGCCGCGGCCCTAACACAAATATCTGGCCGTGGCGTTGGCATGGATGTAGTAAATAGTGAAATAAAACAGCTGGGTGGGACCGTGACCATCGATTCAACTTTGAACGTGGGCACAGAATTTATCATATGCATTCCTTTTACGGTTTCTATAAACCGTGCGCTGATGGTGCTGGTGAAGGGTGAGACATTTGCTGTTCCCCTAAATACAATTGAAGGTATTGTGCGGGTGAGCCCTTACGAATTGGAAGCTTATTATCAACCTGATGCGACCGTCTTCGAATATGCGGGTCAACCCTATACTCTCTACTACATGGGGGAAATGTTAGATAAGCCTGGTGGGCCGATTTTAGAGGGTCAGGTTGCAATGCTACCCGTTATTCTAGCCAGGAGTGGAGATGAGTCCGTTGCCCTGCAAGTTGATAGGGTGATCGGAAGCAAAGAGGTAGTTGTGAAGACGCTCGGTCCACAATTTAATGAGGTGGGCGGCATCTCTGGTGCTACGGTATTAGGTGATGGTCGCGTGGTTATTATCCTCGATGTTATGGCTTTGGTGCGTAATCATGAAATTCGACAAAAAGAACGCCTTAAAGAATTAAAAGAAGGGTCCGAGCATAGTTTAGTAGAAGAAGTTGGTGAGTCGCTTAATCGGGCGCGTAAGATTATGATTGTTGACGATTCAGTAACGGTTCGTAAAGTGACAACACGTTTAATGGAGCGACAAGGATGGGAAGTGACAACGGCCAAAGATGGGGTGGATGCTGTCAACCAACTGCAGAGTTTTTATCCTGATATTATGTTGTTAGATATTGAGATGCCAAAAATGGATGGTTTTGGTGTGCTCCGCGCTGTTAGACAAGATCCTCGATTAGAGGCCTTGCCAATTATTATGATTACATCCCGAACAGGTGAGAAGCATAAACAACAAGCTTTTGACTTAGGTGTGAATCAGTATCTGGGTAAACCATTCCAAGAGGCTAATTTGATCACGACAATTGAAGCTGTTATTTCTCAGGCGAAGCAATAGTTTATGGTAGAGCCTAGTTCAGAACTCCCGGTTTGTTTAATGTCTCTGCAGAAGAGTAATATTCTCATTCCTAATGCTGCGGTTGCCGAAATCATTCCTTATGAGCCATTACAACGAGTACCAGAAACACCTGACTGGTTTTTGGGATTTTTAGGTTGGCGAGGTGTTCAAGTTGCGGTTACCTCTCTTGAAATGTTGACTCAAGAAAGAGCGAGTTTTTCACTCGTGAGTGTTTCTTCTGCTAGCATTGTAATATTGCGAGCACTAAGTGGTGAAAGTGATTTCAAGTATTTGGCCATTGTAGCCCAATCATTGCCTAGATTAGTGCGCATTACCGCAGACGAACTCTTCGAAACAGGGGATCCAGTAGAAAGAACAGAATTGATAAAAGCGCGTTTCAAGGATGAAGTTATCGCCATACCGGATATTGATTATGTTGAGTCTGAGATAAGAAGAATTGCTTATACAGCTTAATTGGCCAAATCTCCCCACTGGGATTGTACTAAGGTCATCATTGAAGATGCTGCTGTATCGGCTCGTAGGATTCTGTCTCCCAGAAAAATATCAGCAAAACCATGCTCGTTGGCATGTTGAATTTCCTCTGAAGTAAATCCTCCTTCTGGTCCAATGGCGATTAATATATGGCTTGGCTTAGCATCTGTTTGTTTAAAATGTATATCGCCAATTGATTTTTTTGAAAATGGTGAAGCCAATAATTTTAAATCAGCGTCCTGACTAAACCACTTACTTATTTCAATAGGCGCAACGACACTTGGATTTAGGTTTAGACCACATTGTTCACAGGCATTGATACTGACCTCTTGCCAATGCGCTAACCTTTTTTCTAAGCCTTTTGCTGGCACAGCGTTGTTGTGACAAATTAGCGGCTGTACTTTTGAAACACCTAGCTCTGTTGCTTTCTGGACAGCGGCATCCATCGCATCTCGCTTTATGAGGGCCAGGCCCAGCTCGATACGAATTGATGATTGCCTGTTTATAGCTTCAAATGAAAGGACATCGAGGATAACTTCATGCTTGCTTACTTGCCTAATGAGGGAATAAAACTCACCGCCTCTGCCGTTAAATAGACACAGTTTGTCCCCAACATTGAGGCGTAATACATTACGCATATAATGAGCGCGCTGCCCTGTAATATATACTGGTTCATCAATATTGATAATTTGGTCTGTATAAAATCGGGAATATCGCATTGATGCGAAACCTATTTTCGAGTGAACAAATGGTTGGCCTTAGAGTCCGAGATTACGCCAGAGCTTAACAACAGGCAATGATTGATTAAGCGTATAAAAATGGAGACCGGGTGCTCCGCCTTCTAATAATCTCTGACAAAGGCGAGTGACTGTTTCTTCTCCAAAGGCTTTTAGAGATTCAGGATCATCTTGATAATTTTCTAAGTGTTTACGAATCCATCTAGGAATATCAGCACCACAAATGTCAGAAAAGCGAACTAACATTTTGTAGTTTGTGAGGGGCATGATGCCCGGCACGATAGGGAGGTTCACGCCCAACTTCGCACTTGCCTCAAGAAATCTAAAATAAGCATCGGGATTATAGAAATATTGTGTGATTGCGCTATTAGCGCCTGCATCCACCTTGCTTTTAAAAAACGCCAAATCTGTTTCGACATTAGTAGAGTCTGGGTGCATTTCAGGATAGGCGGCTACCTCTATATGAAAGTGATCTCCGGTTTGTTCTCGAATAAAAGAAACCAATTCATTTGCGTGCGCCATTTTGGCAGAAGCACCCATACCTGAAGGTACGTCGCCGCGAAGGGCGACGACTCGATTAATACCTGCATCTTTATAGACGTGGAGCAGTGTAGCGATTTTCTCTTTTGAATCTCCTCCAAATGATAAGTGGGGAGCCACGAGAGATCCAGTGGCGTGGATCTCCATCACTGTTTGTTTTGTACCGTCTTTGGTTGATCCGCCGGCGCCGTAAGTAACAGAGAAAAAATGCGGATTTAAGGCGCTTAATTTCTGATGAATCTTAGCAATTTTAGCAATGGACTCTTCAGTTTTAGGCGCAGAGAATTCAAAGCTAAAGCGCTTGTCTTGATGCTTCACTTACAATCTTCCTACAGTGCTTTTGCCAGTTCAGCTGCTTTATCTGTTTTTTCCCAGGTAAAATTTTCTTCTTCTCGGCCAAAATGACCATAGGCAGCTGTATCTCTAAAGATAGGTCGTTTCAAATCAAGCATGGCGATGAGGTTCTTAGGCCTAAGATCAAAGTGCTCCGCAACGAGTTGCTCTATTGCTTCTTCTGAGATTTTTCCCGTACCAAAAGTTTCAATGCTGATGGATGTTGGCTCCGCAACACCAATGGCGTAAGAAATCTGAATTTCACACCGGTCCGCAAGACCAGCAGCAACAATGTTCTTAGCAACATATCGGCCGGCATAAGCCGCGCTTCGGTCAACCTTAGATGGGTCCTTTCCAGAAAAGGCGCCACCACCGTGTCGCGCCATACCGCCGTAGGTATCAACGATGATCTTTCGCCCTGTTAATCCGCAATCACCCACGGGCCCACCGATCACAAAATTGCCTGTTGGGTTGATGTGATACTTTGTGCCGCTGTGTAACCAATTTGCAGGCAAAATGGGTTTAATAATCTCTTCCATTACCGCTTCACGAAGATCGGCAAGAGAGACGTCCGGGTCATGTTGAGTAGACAGTACGACAGCATCGATACCATTTGGCTGGCCTTTGTCATCGTAAGTAAAGGTGACTTGGCTTTTGGCATCAGGTCTAAGAAACGATAATTTTCCTGATTTTCTAACATCTGCTTGCTGCTTAACAAGGCGGTGAGCGTAAGTTATTGGGGCCGGCATGAGTACATCGGTTTCATTGGTTGCATAACCAAACATAAGGCCTTGGTCTCCAGCGCCTTGTTCATGGTCATCTGATTCATTTACTCCCATTGCGATGTCTGGAGATTGTTTGCCTATCGCATTAATAATGGCACAAGATGCACCGTCAAAACCTACATCTGAACTGTTGTAGCCAATATCTAATATTACTTCGCGACAAACGGATTCCAGATCTATCCAAGTATCTGTTGTTATTTCTCCAGCAACGACAACCATGCCTGTTTTGACCAAGGTCTCACAAGCAACTCTAGCCTCAGGGTCCTCAGCGAGCAGCGCGTCAAGAATCGCATCAGAAACTTGATCGGCCATTTTATCGGGATGTCCTTCGGAAACTGACTCGGATGTAAATGTACGTATTGCCATAAAATGTATCTTTCTTATTACATAAACAACTATGTTACCCCTTGTGGAGATTCAATCCCACTGTAAATAAGCGGAAGCCCCTGAATTTGCTTCAAGACCGATTCAAATTATACTCATAAAGCTGAGTTTTTCTCCTAGCGATTAGATACATGAAATTTAGTTTGGAAAATATGCAAAATGCGTTTGATGTACAGCAGTGGCTAAGGGAAAATAGCTCACTTTCAAATTACTCACGATGGACCTTTGATGACATCCAATACAGCGAGTTTCCACAAGCGACAAGCAAATGCTATCCGTGCCCTAGCGATGGACGCAGTACAAAAAGCCAAATCGGGACATCCCGGTGCACCAATGGGTATGGCGGATATGGCAGAAGTGCTGTGGACTCAATTTCTAAGCCATAATCCAAGTAATCCAGATTGGGCTAATCGAGACAGATTTGTATTGTCCAATGGCCACGGTTCAATGTTGATGTATTCACTTCTACATTTAACAGGTTACGGCTTGTCCATTGAGGAAATAAAAAACTTCCGCCAGTTAGGTTCACAGACACCCGGACATCCGGAGTATGGGTATACCAAGGGTGTTGAGACAACTACCGGGCCACTGGGGCAAGGATTTGCAAATGCAGTGGGCATGGCCTTAGCGGAGAAACTACTTGCGGCCCGTTTTAATAAACCCGACATCGAGATTATAGATCACCAAACCTATGTTTTTGTAGGAGACGGCTGCTTAATGGAAGGGATTTCTCATGAAGTGGCCTCCTTAGCCGGCACGCTAAAACTCGGGAAGTTGATTTGTCTTTATGACGATAATGGCATCTCGATTGATGGCAAAATTGATGGCTGGTTCACCGATAATACGCCAGAGCGCTTCTCTGCCTACAACTGGCAGGTCATTCCAGACGTAGATGGTCACGATGCGGAAGCTGTTGCAAGCGCGCTTGAAGCGGCAAAAGCCAATACGGATCAACCGACATTAATATGTTGTAAAACCCAAATTGGCTATGGTTCGCCAGTAAAAGCCGGAACATCAGCAAGCCATGGATCGCCCTTAGGCGAAGACGAAGTTATCGCGACACGAGAACAATTGGATTGGCCACATGCTGCCTTTGAGATACCGGAAGATATTTATGATGCATGGAGTTGCATAAAGAAAGGTAGAGTGGCTGAGGCAAACTGGCAGCAAAACTATGGCGAGTACGTAAATGCTTATCCTGCTGAGGCAAAAGAGTTTGAGCGTGCTATGAAAGGTGATCTTCCGAGTACATGGGCAAGTACAATGGATAAATTGCTAGAACAAGCCCAGGCGAACGAAGAATCTCTTGCATCCAGACAGTCCTCAGCGAAAGTGATTGCGGCCATTGCAGAAATACTCCCCGAGATGGTGGGTGGATCTGCTGACCTTACCGGATCCAACCTAACTAACTGGCCAGAAATGAAGGCTGTAGACGCAAGCAAGAATG
Source organism: Flavobacterium sp. (assembly GCA_047616645.1). Classification (GTDB taxonomy): domain Bacteria; phylum Pseudomonadota; class Gammaproteobacteria; order Pseudomonadales; family Azotimanducaceae; genus JAHRVQ01. The sequence goes on from JBLHIH010000022.1 coordinate 31,479, forward strand.
AGGGTAACTACATTTATTATGGCGTCAGAGAGTTTGGTATGACCGCTATTGCGAATGGACTTGCTCTGCACGGCGGATTGATTCCCTTCACGGGTACATTCCTAATATTTATGGAATATGCGAGAAATGCCGTTCGAATGTCTGCTCTGATGGGCATCAGGAATATCCACGTTTATACCCACGATTCTATAGGTCAGGGAGAAGATGGACCGACTCACCAACCGGTTGAACAGCTTGCTAATTTGCGGGGCACACCCAATATGTCTGTCTGGCGCCCTTGCGATGGGCCCGAGACAGTCGTTGCATGGCGATCGGCTATAGAGAAAGTGACGGGACCAACCGCCCTTGTATATTCCCGTCAAGGTTTGCCGCATATGGATAGAACCTCAGAGCAAGTTCAAAACATAAGCCGAGGTGCCTACATTCTGAAGGATTCTGAATTACCTCCAGAAGTGATTCTTATTGCTACAGGCTCTGAAGTGGGTATAGCAGTTGAGGCTTTTAACGCGCTCAGTGCAGAAGGCATTGCCGCAAGAGTGGTATCAATGCCATCTGCCGATAGTTTTGAAGCGCAAGACGCGGCTTATCAAGAAACTGTACTACCAAATGCACAAAGAAAAAGAGTAGCAATAGAAGCAGCCCATTCAGATTATTGGCGTAAGTGGGTTGGATTAGATGGTGCGGTCGTTGGTCTTAATAGCTTTGGGGAATCAGGTCCTGGTGGAAAGGTCATGTCACATTTTGGTTTCACGAGTGACAATATTCTCAAGGTTGTGAGAAGTCTGCTGTGACACAGAATGTCGACGTAATAGACGTTCGGGATCTTAGCCTTGCGGGTAAACGGGTACTGATCAGAGAGGATCTAAATGTGCCCCTTATTAATGGTGAAGTGGGCTCTGATGCTAGAATTCGAGCGGCCCTACCAAGCATAAAATACCTATTAGAGAAAGGCGCCAAAGTGATGTTGATGTCGCATTTGGGTCGACCCGAAGAGGGAGTGAGCATAGAAGACCAGCCTTCAATGAGCATGGAGCCAATCGCGAAGCACTTGGAAAAAATGTTAGATATCAGTATTCCCGTTATTGATCAGTACTTAGATGGTTTTGAATTTGCTGATGACAATGTGGTGCTTTTCGAAAACATAAGAATCAATCAGGGTGAAAAAGCCAATGACGTCGCCCTTGCGAAAAAGCTTGCGGCGCTGTGTGACATATTTGTAATGGATGCATTCGGCACGGCTCATCGCGCTCAAGCGAGCACTGAAGGTGTCGCTCGTTATGCGCCTATTGCCGCGGCGGGACCGCTATTAATCGCAGAACTTGAAGCATTGTCAAAAGCATTGGCAAATCCTGAAAAGCCCCTTGTCGCAATCGTTGGAGGGAGCAAGGTATCTACAAAGCTTCAAGTGCTTGATGCTTTATCGGACAAAGTGGATCATCTAATCGTCGGTGGAGGAATCGCTAATACATTTCTGGCAGCTTCTGGTTTAGAGATGGGTAAGTCCTTATACGAGCAAGATTTGATAAGCTCTGCCAAAGATCTCATGGCAAAGGTCGATATTCCTATCCCGAAAGATGTTGTCACCTCAAAGGCATTTGATAGACCCGATATTGCCGAGACGAAAAGTGTGAATGATGTTCAATCAGATGACATGGTGCTTGATCTAGGGCCTGCGTCTTTAGAAAAGATAAAACAGGTTATAGGCAAGGCAAAAACGATAATATGGAATGGTCCACTTGGCGTTTTTGAACAAGATGCTTTTGCCGAAGGGACCAAAGCCTTAACGCAAGCCATTGCAGATTCTGATGCCTTCTCAATTGCGGGAGGTGGAGATACTATAGCGGCCATTGATAAGTATCAGGTCGCGAATAAGATATCTTATATTTCAACAGGCGGTGGTGCATTTTTAGAATTTGTTGAAGGAAAAAATTTGCCTGCGGTTTCGGTACTTGTAGCCCGAGCCCAACGCACGCGAACTACACTAAATAATACAAAAGAGGACTAAATCATGGCGCTAATTAGCATGAGACAATTGTTAGATCACGCAGCAGAATATGACTATGGTGTTCCTGCTTTTAATGTCAACAACCTTGAGCAGATGCGAGCTATTATGGAAGCGGCCCAAGAAACCGATAGCCCAGTTATCGTTCAAGCATCGGCGGGCGCGCGAAAGTATGCGGGTGCCAATTTTCTTCGCCATCTTATCCTTGCGTCTATAGAAGAGTTTCCAGATATCCCTATCGTTATGCACCAGGATCATGGGGCGACGCCAGCTGTTTGTCAGCAATCTATACAGTCTGGGTTTTCTTCGGTCATGATGGATGGCTCCTTAATGGCGGATCAAAAGACGCCAGCCAGCTACGAATACAATGTAGATGTAACCCGTAGAACAACTGAAATGGCCCATGCCTGTGGCGTAACAGTAGAAGGGGAATTAGGTTGCCTAGGTTCTCTTGAAACGGGAGAAGCTGGAGAAGAAGATGGTGTTGGTGCCGCCGGTAAATTGTCATTAGAACAAATGCTCACGGACCCCGATGAGGCAGCCGATTTTGTGAAGCTTACCAAAGTTGATGCTTTGGCCATTGCCATTGGCACCAGTCACGGTGCCTATAAGTTTACGCGACCACCTACGGGAGATGTGCTGGCGATAGATCGTATAAGGGAAATCCATAAGCGATTGCCTAATACCCACCTTGTTATGCATGGATCTTCGAGCGTACCTCAAGATTGGCTAGCAATGATTAATGAGTTTGGTGGAGAGATCCCAGAAACCTATGGTGTGCCAGTAGAAGAAATACAAGAAGGTATACGTCATGGTGTTCGAAAAGTGAACATTGATACTGACTTAAGATTGGCGTCAACCGGTTCAATACGACGATTCTTGGCGCAAAATAAGTCTGAATTTGATCCGAGAAAATACTTCTCCGCTTCATTGGATGCAATGAAAGAAATCGTTATCAACCGATATGAAGCATTTGGTACAGCAGGCAATGCGTCCAAAATTAAGGTTGTCTCCCTTGACGTTATGGCTGAGCGTTATATGGCAGGAGAGCTGGATCCAAAGATCTAGTTTGTAGGGGTCGTGATGAATAGTATTGTAGAGCAGCTTATTGATATAGTTGGGGAGCGAAATGTCCTCGTCGATATTGAAAGTAAGGAAAAATATGGGCAGGATTGGACGCGGTTTTTTAGCCCCGCGCCTACGGCGATCGTATTTCCACTTAATGTAGAAGATGTCCAAGCACTGGTCAAATTTTCAAGGTTGGAAAAAATAGCCCTTGTGCCTTCGGGTGGTAGAACAGGCTTAAGCGGTGGCGCCGTCGCTGAGGATGGTGAAATCGTTGTTTCTTTTGAGAAAATGAATAGCGTACTCGACTTCAATAAAATTGATGAAACCGTCACTGTTGAAGCTGGATTAATTACCCAGCAACTTCAAGCCTTTGCCCTAGAAAATGATCTATTTTATCCCGTCGACTTTGCATCCTCCGGTTCAAGTCAAATCGGCGGTAATATCGCGACTAATGCCGGCGGTATTAAGGTGGTCAGATATGGTTTAACAAGAGATTGGGTTCTTGGACTAAAGGTAGTCACCGGGAGCGGAGAAGTACTCAATTTGAATAATGGCTTGATTAAAAATGCAACCGGTTATGACTTTAGGCATCTGTTTATTGGTTCAGAAGGCACGCTAGGTTTTATCGTCGAGGCAACAATGCAATTGACGAAATTACCGAAAGGTCTAACAACATTACTCTTGTCCGTACCCAAAATGACCGATCTAATCGAAGTATTGCGGGCATTTCGACAGAAGATAAGCCTCAGTGCATTCGAGTTTTTCTCTGAGGCTGCCCTCCAACACGTTTTGCTTCATGACGAGAAAAGCCACCCCTTTACAGAAAAATCAGATTATTATGCTTTGATTGAGTTCGAAGATAGTGAAGGTCGTGCTCTTGAACTCGCTATGCTCTGCTTTGAGGGGTGTATTGAACAAGGCTGGGTGTGCGACGGTATTGTCAGTCAAAGCGAACAACAACGACAAGATATTTGGCACTTTCGAGAGGCAATTTCAGAATCGATTACACCCCACACGCCCTATAAAAACGACATATCCGTAAAAGTGTCAAAAGTGCCCGGTTTCTTACACGAGGTGGAATCTGAAATTATTGAAAACTATCCGGATTTTGAGATTGTCTGGTTTGGCCACATCGGTGATGGCAACCTTCACCTAAATATTTTGCGTCCCAGTGATTGGAGTGTCAAAAACTTTAAGCGAGAGTGCGAAAATGTAAGCCAGAAAATATTGTCCATTGTTAAGGATAACGAAGGTAGCATTTCTGCAGAGCATGGGGTTGGATTACTAAAGAAGGATCAGCTTCATTTTAGTCGTTCAGATACAGAAATAGAATATATGAAGGCGATGAAGCAAGTTTTTGATCCCGACGGCATTATGAATCCTGGCAAATTGATCCCGATTGACCAGCAATAATATACAAGCCCTAACTAACAACAAAGCTTAAAGGTAACTCGGTTGTCGCCTTAATTTCTTCCATTACAAAACTAGAGCTAATATCAAAAATGTCAGCCGCGACCAATTTCTTGTAAAGTTTATCGTAACCTTCCATGTCCGTAACAACTGCCTTCAATAGATAATCCAGGTCTCCACTCATGCGATTTACTTCTAAAATTTCTGGAATGTTAGTTACTACCTTTGTGAATCTAGTATTCCATTTTTGACTGTGCTGATTCGTGCGAACCGAGATGTAAACCATCAGGCTTAAGTTTAGAGACTTTGAGTCAAGTAAGGTGACTCTCTGCTTGATAACACCTGCATCTTGGAGGCGATTCAGTCGTCGCCAGCAGGCTGTTTTTGAAAGTGCTACCCGCTCCGCCAGTACGCCCACCGAGAGTGATGCATCCAATTGAATTTGGCCCAGTATTTTCTTGTCGATTAAGTCAATTTTCATATATTAGAACGAATGTAGCGAAATACTGTATTGTAATAGAACAAACCTTTCGTTCAAGTACTATATTCGCTGCATTTAGAAACAATGTGCTGCAAGTTTCCCTATAAGATCACATTTAATTACCGAAGGGATTACGACAGAAAATGTCAGACTTATTGCAGAAAATTCGAGAGAACTTGATCGGAGAAAGGGACGCTATTGAGACGAACTTTGGTAAGAGGCCCTTAATCTACATGGATTACACTGCCTCTGGCCGAAGTCTTAATTTTGTTGAAGATTTTATCCAGAAAAAAGTGCTGCCTAACTACGCAAATACCCATAGTGAATCCTCCTACACGGGTAAGCAAATGACCTTGTTACGTCATGAAGCGCGGCAACAAATTCGAGAATCGGTAAATGGCAGTGTAGATCACAAAGTTATTTTTTGTGGCTCTGGCGCGAGTGCGGCTATTGCCAAGGTCATCGGTGTGCTCGGTCTAAGCATTCCTTCTTGCTTAGAAGATAAGTACAATTTTGCTCAGCAAATCCCAGTTTATGAGCGTACTGTTGTTTTTATAGGGCCGTATGAACATCACAGCAATGACCTGCAATGGCGAGAAAGTACCGCGAAGGTAGTTCAAATTGGCCTGAATGCGAATGGTGAAATTGATGTTAAGCAATTGGAAGAGGAACTCCACCTTCACGCTGATTATGCGCAGCAAATAGGCACTTTTTCAGCGGCATCAAATGTAACTGGCATTAAATCGGATGTCTCTGGTATCACCAAGTTACTACATGATCATGGCGCTCTCGCCTTTTGGGATTATGCGGCCGCAGCTCCCTATGTCGGAATTAATGTCAACACTAGCGGTGTGGATGCCATCTTTCTTTCGCCACACAAGCTGGTGGGCGGTCCAGGCACGCCAGGTATTTTGGTTGCCCATAAAAAAATCTTTAAGAACAGGATTCCCGTCATGCCGAGTGGCGGCACAGTCGATTTTGTAAGTCGATCTACAAAAAGTTACCTATCAAATATCGAGTCGAGAGAAGAAGGTGGTACGCCGGGTATTGTTGAATCTATACGTGCAGGGCTGGTCTTTAAATTGCAGCAAGCGGTGGGTACTGAGATTATTGAAGAAAAAGAAAATGCATTTGTCAAAAGAGCAATAGAAACTTGGAGGCACAATCCCTCTATCAAACTATTGGGGAATTTAGAAGCGAGCCGCCTTGCGATTGTCTCGTTTTGTATCGTGAACGAGGGGCGAAATCTTCATTACGGTTTAGTTGTTGCCATGCTCAATGATATCTTTGGAATTCAAGCCCGTGGGGGTTGTTCCTGTGCCGGACCCTATGGCCATGAATTGTTAGGTATTGACGAGGCGACGAGCCAGTTGTTAATGGCAGACGTTAAAGCCGGTAATTTTTTGAATCGCCCAGGTTGGGCAAGACTGAACTTTAATTATTTTATAGATGAAGAAACTTTTGAATATACGGTGAGAGCGGTAGCACTTATTGCGGATTACGGCCATAAGCTTGCCCCTTTCTATGAGTATAATGAAGATTGTGGAACTTGGAATTACCTCGGGAAATCCATTTCACCTAAGCTTAGTTTGGATGACCTCTTTGGAGAGCCTGATTTAATCAATGCGGTAAAACCCAATTGGTCTTTGAAGACGCTTTTGGCGGAAGGGGAGCAAATATTACGGGGCACTCTAGAAGGTAAGCTCATTGCCTGATATCTACACCCTGATCGCTGCCTACAAATAGTAAATCTGCGGGTTTGATGGCGAATAAACCATTTGTGACTACGCCCGTGATGTGATTGATTTGTTGCTCAAGGGAAATAGCATCATTGATCTTCAAGTCGTAAACATCCAAAATTATATTACCGTTATCGCTTACAAAGCCCTCTCTATAGATAGGGCGACCGCCCATGCCGACAAGCTTTCTTGCCACCGATGATCTTGCCATTGGGATGACTTCAATTGGTAAGGGAAAAGTGCCGAGTACATCTACAATTTTTGATTCATCTACGATGCAAATAAATTTATCTGCCACTGAAGCCACAATTTTTTCTCTGGTAAGCGCGCCGCCTCCACCCTTAATTAATTCAAATTTATCATTGGTTTCATCTGCGCCGTCGACGTAGAACATCATGTCTTTCACGCTATTGAGTTCAAACACTTGAATGCCATGGGACTTGAGTCTTTCCTCAGATGCGATAGAGCTTGCAACGGTACCATCAAAGGTATGTTTGATCCCCGCCAAAGCATCTATAAAGTAGTTAGCAGTAGATCCGGTTCCAACACCGATGATGGAATCATTTCGAAGGTGAGGCTTTATATAGTCAACTGCTGCAATACCGACGGCTTGCTTTAGTTCGTCCTGATCATTCATGTATCTACGATTCCTTCTGTGATAGTTAGCCGAGTCATTGTTGTTTGGCGCATCTCTAAAGTGGGCTCACCCTAGAGTAAGAAGCGTGTTAAATGGATGTCAGCAAGTTTATACTGAAGAAGGTTGCGAGACTAACATTATATATGGCATAAATATGACGCAAAAATACATAAAAAAAATTCTAGAGGCGGACGTCTATGACGTAGCGATTCAGACACCTCTAGAGCGGGCTAATAATCTTTCTGATCGTTTAGGCAATAATATTTTATTAAAACGAGAAGACCTTCAACCTGTGTTTAGCTTTAAGTTGCGCGGTGCTTATAACAAGATCAAAAATTTATCCTCAAAAGAAAAGCTCGCTGGCGTCATCACTGCATCAGCTGGAAATCATGCTCAAGGTGTGGCGCTTTCCGCAAAAAAACTGAATATTGCCGCCGTCATTGTGATGGGAAAAAATACGCCTGATATCAAGATTGATGCTGTAAAACGTTTCGGTGCTACCATCATATTACATGGTGATACTTATGATGAAGCATCGGAACATGCCTATGTGCTTGCCGCGGAAAAAGGGTATTCCTATATACATCCCTTTGATGATCCTGAAGTCATTGCAGGGCAGGGTACCATTGGTATGGAGATCTTGCGCCAACATACTGGGGAGCTGGATGTTGTTTTTGTACCCGTTGGTGGCGGCGGTTTGATATCTGGAATTGGCGCTTATGTTAAATATCTGCGTCCCGATGTAAAAGTGATTGGTGTTGAAGCAGAAGGTAGTGCCTGCCTTTGGGCGGCTTTGGAAGCAGGGCGTCGCGTAAAATTAAAAGCAGAAGATCTTGACCAGTTTGCTGATGGCACTGCTGTTCGTCAAATGGGTGTAGAAACATTTCGCTTAGCCAAACAATGTGTGGACGAGGTGATCAAAGTATCGATTGATGAAATATGCGCGGCGATCAAAGATATTTTTGAAGATACCAGGAGTATTTCTGAACCCTCTGGTGCCCTTAGTATTGCTGGTATGAAAGCTTATGCCAGTCGGGAGAATACCGCGGGTCAAACCTATGTTGCTGTAGTCAGTGGTGCCAACATGAACTTTGATCGACTAAGGCATGTTTCTGAACGGACAGAAATTGGAGAAAAGAGAGAGGTGCTACTGGGCGTCACCATTCCTGAAAAGCCCGGTAGTTTTAAACGATTTTGTAGTGCGGTTGGTAGGCGCGCGATTACGGAATTTAATTATCGTTATGTCAGTCATCGCAAAGCCAAAGTATTGGTTGGTATTCAAACCAGCGGTAGTCGCGACGATAGAGATAAAATTGTGGATAGGCTTGAGAAAAACTATGAGGTTATTGATC
>JBLHIH010000023.1:0-39474 GCA_047616645.1 Flavobacterium sp.
ACTTGGAATTGAAATTATTACTTTTGATTTAGAGAGAGCCTGCCAAGAAAGCATTGAGTTAATTGCGGGTAATGCTAATGACAAAGGTTTGGAGTTCATATTTGATTATGCACCTGAGTGCCCCAGAAATTTTTTAGGAGACCCTTATCGAGTCCGTCAGATTTTACTAAATATTCTCGGTAATGCAATTAAATTTACTGAGGTTGGTTTTATTCGCATTGGCGTATCCTATGAATTGTCAGGTACAGATGAAGCGCAGCTACGATTAGAAATACAGGATACAGGGATTGGATTAAATCCTGATGCTATAGCAGGGTTATTTGACGAGTTTACTCAGGCTGATAGTGCAACCACTCGTCTATATGGCGGAACAGGATTGGGCTTGGCAATTACCAAAAAGCTGGTCGGTCTTATGGGGGGAGTGATTGGTGTAAATTCGGTAGAAGATGAAGGCTCAACATTTTGGATAACGGGAATATTAACAGCGACAGAAAGTCCTGAGTCGGCTACCCCTATGTCCTTAAAAGATGTTCGCATACTGTTTTTAGATGATTTTGAGACGAATTGCATGATCTTTAAACGACTGCTTGAACATATGGGGGCTAAGGCGACTATCATGTCTGATCCGACAAAGGTGGAGGCATTATTACTAGAGGCTGCTAAATCTAAGACACCCTTCGAAATCGCTATTATCGATCACAACATGCCTCAATTAAGTGGTATGGAGCTTGGATTAAAAATTCGTAAGCATGATAGTTTGAGCGATCTAAAACTGCTTATATTTTCACCTGTAGGACAAAAAGGTGATGCAGCTCTATTTTCATCTGTTGGTTTTAATGGTTATTTAAATAAACCGAGTAGTTATGTTACTTTGAGAGAGATCTTATCGACACTGCTTACCCACACCACGGGTAATCCTATCGTGACTGTCCACACCATTGAAGATGCCATATATACGAATGCCTTTAAGCCACAAAGCTTCAGTGGTTCAATACTTATTGTGGAGGATAATCTGATCAATCAGATCATCGCTAAAAAGTTTTTGGTCAAAATGGGCCTCGCGGTTGACATTGCAAATAATGGGCAGGAAGCCGTTAAAGCACACAATACTAACAATTATGATCTTATCTTTATGGATTGCCTAATGCCTTTGATGAATGGTTATGAAGCTACAAAAATTATACGAAAGATTGAACAAGAAAAAAATATGACACCCGTGCCTATCATTGCATTGACTGCTAACGTGTCCAGTAATGATCGAATATTATGTGGAGGATCAGGCATGAATGCTGTGGTGATAAAGCCCTTTAAAAGATCTGATTTGTCGGAAGTATTAACAGAATGGTTACCTGAAAGGGCTCCCTAAAAAGCACTCTAGCTATGAAGCCGGGTAAGGTGGTTTCAGGCCATTAACAAATTCTATAAAATCTTTTTCATAACCCCTTTTATTTTATCTGAATATGGGTGATCTGGTACATCGAAATAGGGAAGTTGAGCGAATGCTGATGGCGACTAAGGATAGTAAGAATTCGTCAGGCACTGTTCTTGTTGCGCCAAAAAATCTATTCAAGTTGCTGATTTCGAATTACATTCCGTGAAAAACCCAGACTACTGCTAATGTAGGTAAGACTTGGTTGGAAGAACAGCAGTATGAATATCCCATACCGAATTGGTTCGGAACCGAATAAAGCTGATCAAATATTACGGCCATGGAAAACTCAACATTGATAATGATTTAGTTGAAGGCGCCATCCGGCCTTTTGTGATTGGCCGAAAGAATTTTTTGCTCTTAGATGGTGTTGGTAGATCGCTTACAATGTAATGAACCATCCCAAGGGCAGCCAGCAGGCTGTCCGCTGCAAGTTTGTAATTTCGCAAGTGCAAAGTGGCATGATGCAAAGTGGCATGATGTCTGAGATTATTGAACTGCCCATTCGTTTCAACACGAAGGTCTTCAAACGTCTAGCATCGTTAGGAGAGAATGCTTGGGTCAGCTCGAACTTTTTCACTCTTATGACCTGTTCCAACTTTCCTCAGAAGACTAAAGGCCGCAATCGCGCTATGCTAATCCTTGGTCATACCTTAATTCAACTGATCGAACTACGTATATGAAAGCAGGAATACTAATCCAATTAGCCGTCGTTATGTGTTTACTGACTGCTTGTTTATTCTCGCCAAGAGAGGACTTTCGCGTTACCGAGGTCTGGATCACAATGCCCGATGGTGTTCGACTTGCAGCCGATGTTTTTTGGCCTACTGGGGCTGACAAAACAAATCGCTTTCCGGTGTTATTGGAGTATCTTCCCTACCGTAAAAACGAATCGCTGGCACGTAATTATGCACTGTATTCCTATTTTCTAGAGCGTGGCTATATTGTCGCCAGAGTCGATATACGCGGAACCGGCAACAGCGAAGGAGTAACGATTCCTTACGAGTACTCCGATATTGAACTTGACGACGGGGAACGCGTTATAGAGTGGTTGTCTGGGCAAGAATGGTCGACTGGAAATATTGGAATGTTTGGCATTTCATGGGGTGGATTTAACTCGATCCAAATGGCGATGCGAAATCCACCGGCACTCAAAGCATTTGTATCGTTGATGTCGACCGAGTATCTGTACCAAGAAGACGTTCATTATATAGATGGCATCATGCATACCGATTCATGGATGATGGGCAACGACCTTTACAATGCACTACCCGGCGCCCCTGATTTTGTCATGGATCAGCAGTGGATTGAAAATCGCTTTAATGTTGAACCCAGTGTTTACACCTATATGCGTCAACAACGTGACGGGCCATTCTGGGACAGGGCATCAGCACGCGGTCAGTATGAAAAAATAAAGGTGCCTGGATATCACATTGGTGGATGGTTTGACGGTTATCGAAACAGCTTGCCGCGAATGCTGGAAAAGGTTGATGCGCCGGTAAAAGCAATGATTGGCCCGTGGGATCACGACTTTCCGCACAGTGCCTGGCACAAACCGCGTATGGAGTGGCGGCATGAGGCAGTACGTTGGTTCGATCATTGGTTGAAAGGCGAAGATAGCGGCATTCTTGAAGAACCCAAATTCGCCGTTTATGTCCGCGACTATTATGCCCCTGACCCTGATCTCACTGTGGTGCCAGGAAAATGGCGCTGGGAAAACAGTTGGCCAATCGGGCGCACAGAACATCAGAACTGGTATGCCCAGCCAGACAATGGGCTCTCGTTAGTGCCTGCCAATAGCGCCACACATACGCTAAAGCATAAACCGTCTGTTGGTCTGGAAGGCGGTGGTCAGACCATGTGGTGGGGCAGTGTCACACCCGACCAACAAGCAATGGATGATCACAGCCTAGTGTATGAAAGTGAGCCAATAGACACACCCATCGAAATTCTTGGCCATCCAATCGCCAACATTAACGTTTCTGCCGACGCGGCCCGCGCCAACTGGGTTGTGCGGATATCTAATGTTGCCCCCAATGGACAGGTGACCCAAGTAGCGGGAGGTGCATTCAATGGCACCCATCGAAATTCTGCTCGGGAGCCACAAGACATAGTGCCAGGCGAGATATTTTCGCTTGAGATTAAACTCCATTTTACTTCGTGGGTATTCCCAAAAGGACATCGTGTACGTGTGGCAATCAGCAATTCGCAATGGCCAATGCTTTGGCCAACGCCTAGCCTTATCACCACCACACTCGCGATCGGGGGAACAGGGGGTGCGCGCGTACAGATGCCGGTGGTCCCACCATCGGAGCAGCCCAAACCCATTTTTAAGCAACCTGTGCCTGGCCCAGTATTGAAAGGCTATGAAACACTCGAAGCTGGCAACAGCACTGGATATGCATCCATCACAAAGATTGAACGTGAGCCTAAAACAGGTGAGGCATTTGGCGTTGCAAGAAATTCAGGAGGAACCCGCTACCCATGGGGAATTGAACGTTTTGAAGAAGAGATTGAGCACCGCACGTCGGATATTGACCCAGCAATCACCTCAGTGATCGGAAGCTACAAACTGACCGAGGAATTACCGGGTCGGATACTTGAGTTTGAGCAAACCGTGGAGTTTACCAGTGATCATCACAATTTCTACTTAACCTTTCACCGTCGAGCCAAAGTAAATGGTGCCCTTCTGATTGAAAAAACTTGGCAAGAAACGCTGCCGCGCGACTTTCAATAGACTGCCTCAGCCCAACCCAGTATTCCTTAGAAGAAATGCTTTAGATCATTCTGACTAGTGCTCCTTTTTTCATTACGAAAGACACTGTTTCAGTCGCGAAATGTCTGTCAGCGGGTCACCCTTCACCGCAATAATTTCGACTTTACGGCCAACTTGAATCGCTTCCATCTGCATGGCCCGCCAGCCGCATACTAGTCCAACCAGCGCTTAGGAGCCTCTCCAAGCCTTTCTAGGCATTTAGCTCCTTGTAGGCAGATGACTGTTCAAGGTGTGAGCATAGCTCCCGGTAATTTAATCATCTTAGCTCCAACAGGGATAATCGAAGAATCCCCAATCGCAGTGATAGTATCGCCTTCGACTAAAATTACATTTACGCTGAGTGCTGTTTGCTTTAGGTCGTCAATAATTGCTTGCACCAAGTAAAGCGGTAACTTGAGCAAAAATAGGCACAAACGCACGCAGCGCTTTGCGGTTTTTAATAGCGTTAGTTCAGATCCCATATCAACTTCATTTGGAATGTAAATTTAAACTCGACAGTATCATAGCGCTCTAGATCAGGGCAGTATTAGCCCTTCATAATAATATTGAGGTGGCCCATGAGTTTTTTGCGACGTTGGCTGATCATGATGCTGCTGTGTTTTTCGGGCGGCATTATTTTTATGTTGCCATTCCTACGTGAAGTTTATTACATTCCCATGCAACAAGCCTTTGGCTACAACAATACTCAGATGGGTGTACTGATCAGTGTTTTTGGTGCTGTTTCCTTAGTCACTTATTTTCCAGGTGGATGGTTGGCCGATCGTTATTCTCCACGCAAATTAATGTCATCATCATTACTTGCTACTGGTTTAGCCGGGCTTTATTTTGCCACTTATCCTTCTTACACCATCAGTATCATCATCCATGGGTTTTGGGGCGCTTGTATTTCTTTGGTCTTTTGGGGAGCAATGATTAAAACCACGCGTGACTGGGCGCCGGCCAACGAGCAGGGGCGAGCATTTGGTATCTTAGAAAGTGGTCGCGGCTTGGCCGAGGTTGGCAGCTCAACGTTGTTTTTAGTGATATTTGCGTGGTTGGGCAGCAACGCCAATGCGCTAGGCCAAGTGATCAACTTGTTTGCCTTTACCAATATCGGTTTGGCCTTAGCGGCTTGGTTTATTTTTAGCGACGAGCCCAACAATAATCATGTAGCTGACGAAAAGCCCAAAAGGGGTTTAAACGATGTCATTCAAGTTTTAAAGATGCCTGAAGTTTGGCTGATCTCGATAGTCGTTCTATGTGCCTATTCGGCATATTGGGGCTCGTACTATTTTACGCCTTATGCAACGGATGCTTACGCCTTGAGTGTGGTAGCTGGTGCATCGATAGGAGTAGGGCGCATGTGGATCAAACCAATTAGCGCATTGGCAGCTGGTTTTATTGCCGACAAAATAGGCGTTTCAAAAACTGTTTTTGGTTTTTACATCCTGATGACATTGTGCTTTCTGGGCTTCGGCTTTCTGCCTGGCGGTGATGCTTACTTGGTTCTAATGTTAATAAACGTAGCACTAGTATCTGTTGCTATATTTGCGATTCGCGGTATCTATTTTGCATTGCTCGATGAGGGTGGCATTTCCCCGGCGGTTACTGGAACGGCCGCGGGTGTAATTTCCGCCGTTGGTTTTACGCCAGACGTATTCATGCCGTTATTGGGTGGTGTTTTGTTAGATGCTTACCCAGGCGCTGAAGGCTATCGTTATTATTATTTGGTAATTACTGGAATTTGTTTGATTGGCACCTTGGCTGCTTTTATCATTATGCGCAGATCAGCTAATAGAATTAAATCGTAGGAGGCAAGGTATGTCGGAGTCACCCGGTAAAACAAGCAAGGCTTTCACCGAACTGCAAAAGACGCTGCCGAGCAGATGGTATTTAGACGATGATATTTATCAAGTGGAACGTGAGCACATCTTTATGCAAGAGTGGGTTTGCGTTGCTAGAGAAGAACAAGTCATCGGCGCTGGAGAGCATAAAGTGTTGGACGTCTATGGCGAGAGTATTTTACTTGTGCGCAATACAGATAGCCAACTAAAGGCTTTTTACAATGTATGCAGGCACCGCGGCGCGCGGCTCTGCTCAGCTGAAGATTCTGAACTCGCGGGTCAGCGTGACCGTTTACCGCTAAAGGGTGGTGTTGTGAACGGTCAAAGAATTATCTGTCCTTATCATGCTTGGACCTATGATCTAAATGGCCAGCTGTTACGCGCCCCACACATGACAGAGGAAATGGGCTTTGATAGCGCCGAAGTGCAGTTGCACAAAGTCGCGTGCGAGACTTGGGGAGGTTTTGTGTTTGTTAACTTAACGCCCAAAAGCGCGCCTTCTTTTGAAGATCACATTGCGGCCAGTGCTGTTAGATTTGAGCGATATCCTTTAAAGGAATTACGCATTGCAAAAACCATTCGCTATGAGGTCAATGCCAATTGGAAGGTGCTCTGTGAGAATTACAATGAGTGCTATCACTGCGGGCCAGTGCACCCAGAGTTGTGCAAAATTGTGCCAGCATTTCGCGATGCCGGTGGCGCAGATTTAGATTGGGAGAAAGGTGTGCCGCACAAAAAAGGCGCCAATACCTTCACGTATAGTGGGACGTCGGATCGGCGAGGTTTTCCCGGACTAAATCAGTACGAAGATGAAAATCACCATGGCGACCTGCTGTATCCCAACCTGTTTTTAAGCCTAGCAAGGGATCATGCGGTGGCGTTTATGCTGCATGCGAAAAGCGCTAATACAACCGTGATTGATTGCCATTTTCTGTTTGAAGAGTACGAGATGAATAAGCCAGGTTTTGACCCTACTGATGCGGTTGGTTTTTGGCATTTGGTAAACCGGCAGGACTGGAGCGTTTGCGAACGCGTACAGCAGGGCATGGGAGCGCGCGTGCATGACTATGGCGTGTTCTCTCCTATGGAGGATTGGAACCTCGATATTCGCAAATACGTGATCGACCACATCGGCGCTCGTCTACCTAAAGCAGAGGCTTAGCGTCTGCCAGCGGCGCGTAAACGTATAGTATTTACTTCAGCATCGAAGGCGCATGCGTGGCGATCGGGATATCCCTCAGGTAAAGATCATTGTTATCTGAGTCAAGTTGACGCGCGTAGGCGTGCCCTGAATAAACCGCATGCACTATTGCACCAGCAGCGAGGCAATCACCAATTCTTTGCACTGACGTGATCCCGGCCTGTTGAAAATCAGCTTGCCTGCTGATTAAGCTTTGATATAGGTCATCATTCGGTAAACGCAAGCCAACGATCACGATTGATTTTGCTGTGACTTGAGTCGGCGTGTTAGTGAAGATGTTTTCAAGCGTAGCTTGCGCACCATCAAAGCCCGTCAATAGTGCTTGGGTCGTTACACCAATGTTGTGCTTGTGCAGGGCTTCGTGCACAAAAGGTTGTTCGTTAGTCATAATAGTCCATGCCGAAGCATGACCAGCGGGTGTGGCATAGCTTATATCCAAGCCTTGCATGGCCAGGGACTCAGCTATAACACCGCCAAGATAATAGTTGTCGAAGTCATAGACTAAAATTGGGCCGGCGGGTTGGCACCCTGCGGCTAAGTCATCCGGTGTGTAAACGCCTTCTTGATCAAGTTGCCCCGAGGGTATTTCTAAACTGGAGTAAAGTGATTTGGTCCAGCGGGCACCCGTGGCAATCGCAATTTTTTGGTGTTCGAGCGCAAGAATTTGTTCCACATCGAGCTCGCTGTCCAGGTATAAGTCCACATTCGAAAGTTGCCTTAGCGCATTCAGTCGGTAGTCAGTGATACGACCCCAAGTGCTTAAGCCGGGTAATTGGGTCTCATAGATTAGTCGCCCGCCCATTTGAGATTGTTTGTCAGCAATAGTGACATGATAACCGCGTTTGGCAGCAATCAGACCTGCCTCTAGACCTGCAGGCCCTCCCCCAACAATCAATATCCGCTCTTTACTTTCGGCAATTGCAAACTTTTCAGGGTGCCAGCCCTTTCGCCATTCTTCGCCAATGGTGGCGTTCTGCGTACAGCGTATAGGTACTCCGTCGTGCCAACTGGCAATACAGATATTGCAGCCAATGCATTCCCTTATTTCATCAGAGCGACCTTGCTTTATCTTATTTGGCAGGAAAGGGTCTGCGATAGATGGTCGTGCAGCGCCAATCAAATCAAGCACTCCGCGTTTTATCTGTGAGACCATAGCATCGGGTGAGGTGAATCGCCCAACGCCGACTACTGGCTTGTTAGTGACGGCTTTCACGAAATCAATGATGGGTTCATGCGCGCCTTCTTGGCGAAATCGCGAAGAGCCGCAATCGGTGGGGCTGGAGTCCATTTTGACATCCCAGAGATCGGGAACATCAGACAATAAAGAAACTACATGGTGTGCTTCCGAAGCAAAATCATCGCTGGGCTTGGCTCTTAGTTCTTCCAAACTGATACGCAGCGCTATGCCACAGTCAGCGCCCACTGCATCTTTTGTAGATTCAATCAGTTCGCGTACAAAGCGTGTACGATTTTCCACACTGCCACCGTATTCGTCATTGCGATGGTTGTACTCTTCAAGCAGAAATTCATAGCCTAAATACCCCATGCCCGCGTAGATATAAATGATGTCGAATCCCGCAGATTTGGCTCGTTTGGCTGCATCGACCTGCCAGCCTATCACATCCTTAATATCACGCTTGTCCATGATGCGTGGTCGTTGTTGACCCATAAAGCCCACATGGGTCGCCGCCCATGGAATTCCTGAGGGTGAGTAGGGGGCAATACGAGAGGTGCGGTTCATTACAGCTCCACCTCCATGCCACAACTCTATTGCTGCAAGAGCGCCGTGCTTATGAATCGCATCACAGCTAAGCGCATGAGATCGTGTGTCGTTATCGTCCCATAACCTGGCGAAAGGCAGCGGACTGTCGTCGCTGGAGGGGTGTGTGGAAACCGCACCGGTACTGACTACCCCCCAACCACCCTCGGCTTTGGTTTCTCGAAAAGCAGCTCTTACACGAGGGTTACTTTCGGTCATGCCACTAGCATGCGGTACTTGATAAAACCGATTGGGAGCGGTTACTGGCCCTATATCAATCGGGTCAAATAGTATTTTGTGTTGTTCAAGCATATTCATGAAGCCTCTGCTCTCAGTACGCGTAGTTTGCTCTCGTATTCTGCTCGGCTATGGTAGCAGCCGTAAAAAACGCGTTTGCCTACATACCCCATGCGACCATGCATATTGCGCCAATTGTCGAATATTAACGTTGTGCCCGATTGCAGTGGTATCTTGAGCCAGTTGTCTTGGTCGATAGCGTGTTTGTGAAACAAGGCATAAGCATGATGAAATCGTTCGTCGTCTTCATCGGAAAGCAGAAAGGGTGCACGGTCGTAATTATTAAACGATACCTGTACTAATTGTCCTTCACGATCATGGTTAAAGGTCGGGTGCTCGGCGCGCAAGTGCACACCTGTTTCCATATAGTGCGCAGGAACGATAATTTCGCTTAGTGTTTTATACGCTTCTGGATCTTCACGTTTAATGCGTTCAGCAATGGCAAAAGCGTCAACTTGAATACTCTCGCCGCCTTTACAGTCGATTTCCAAGCAGTTAAACATTTGCAAACCCGCCGCGTCATTGTAATAAGTACCGTCGGTATGTGGTTCTAAATAGCTGTTGGTATACGCCGTGTCGCCGTGGTCTGTCAGGTCTGAGGAGAGAGGCCACATTTTGCCAAATATTGTTTCTTGCACTCGGCCAATGCGGTTGGCCATTTCAGTCGTGGCTGTTTCATTTGGTGGCACGTTATGCAACAGGGAGAAACCATACACGTGAATGTTTTCCAGACACTCCAAAAGCCCTTCATCTGATTCGATTATGGCTTGGAATTCCACCGCAGGCAGTTGTTGTAGTGAGTTGCCCTTATCCCAAAACACTCTCGGTTTTTGCGGTGCAAGCTCGTGTCTAGAGGGGGTTTGCTTAACCACGCTTGCTAACATATAAGCCGAGATAGTTGAACGGGTATCATCAGACCATAACAAGTCTATCAGCTGGTTCGCTGTATCAAACTCAAGACTCTTGCACATAATGTTTCGAGGAATCGCAAAGGTATTGACCATTCGTTGCAATGTGTCTTGGTCTAAACTTACCTCATCGGTTCCATGGTCTTTAACCCAGAACCAACTAAATAACTGCTGTAGGCTATCCTCAAAATGGACTAATAAGCCGCTATCTGTTGCATCCACCTTGCTTATTAAAGGGGCTAGGTCGGGCATATAGAAGGTATTTTTTACGTGGGACATATGATTCTCTTTTGTGCTAATATTTGGAACTGAACGATCGTTCAATTTATAACTTAGTCTACGGTATATGTCAAAAACTAGTCGAAATTCTGAACAGAGCAAAGTGTCCGAAACAAAGCTTCGGCTGATACAAGCAACCCTAGAAAGTCTGATGGCGGAGGGGGTAGATGGATGTTCTGTTCGAAAAATAAGTGACCGCGCGAAGGTATCTACAGGATTAATTAACTATCATTACCCTACAGTTAACCATCTGGTTGCAGATGCCTATGTTCATTTGTCTCATAGGTTTTTAAATTCGGCGATTGAACTCAGTGAGCCCTACAAAGATAGTCCGAGACGCCAGGTGAAGATATTCCTAAATGCAATTTTCGCTGAAGATGTTATGCAGCGTAATGTGCTAAGAGCATGGGTCGTGTTTTGGGGCCTGATTGACGCTACACCAGAAATGCAGAATGCGCATAAAGTTTCAAATAAGGCCTTCAATGCCTATTTAGAGAGCATATTTAGCGCCCTTGGATCTGACATCGAAACACTATCACCAAAAATGGCCGCCAGCGGACTAAGTGCTATGATTGATGGCCTTTGGTTGGAGTGGTGTTTGCAAACCGATTCTTTTACCTGTGCCGACTGCATACAAATATGTGAACACTGGGTTGACTCTCTGCACCAAGTAAAATAACAATTAACTAATCTAGAGCCAAACGGACTAACTGAATGTACTCTTCCTAACGCGACTCAAAATCTACAATGGCGCTTGCATTTCTTACTGGAGCAACGTCTAATTTTATATATAAAAATCAATAGAATACCCAAATCTCCAGATAGAATCTCGATATCATTCAGAAGCACCCAAGATGGTTCTTTTTAGTTCAACCACAGATTATTCTATGTTTCATAGCGCGTGTTGTAGTTAAAAAAACATCTTACATCAGTCACTTTTCCGGTGATGGTGATTTTGGGGCGGCGCTATCCTGTTTTCAAAGGAGAACAATCAATGGATCATGTTGACCCCCTCACCAATCTATCATCCCCAGTTATGCCCGGCCATCCCGGTGCTAAATTTGCATTTTGGAAACGACATATTGAAGCTTGGCAAAGTACAACGCTATCCCAACGTGCGTATGTGAAGCATCATCAACTAGCCCCAACCAGTTTTACGTACTGGAGTGTAAGCTTACGCTTAGTCACAGTGTTTCAAGGCGTGCTTTCGTTCCTGTAACGGTCGCTGCTGTTACAGGAACACCTGTCCGTCTAATCCACCCAAATGGTGTTGTGATCGAATACCCAGTCGGTAACGATATTACTTGGTTGCAAGCCTTGATGGGGATAAACCATGCGGAAGTCACGCTATTTGTGGCGTATATGTTTTTCATTTTTTATCGCATCAGGCTCACTCTTTTTTGGATAGCCTCAGGCATTCCCCTTATGGTTCAATGTATCAATGCTGCCAGTGCTGTTGGGGTTTGCACCACTGCTGGTGATGTTTACATGATTAATTTTTATCCGCTTGAATCGCTCTAAGAACTTTGTCCAAATAGCCAAGCGCTATCCAAGGCGATTTTTTGCGGGCAATGTTCCCGAGCCAAACAGCACTGTCTTTTACGATTCGTTGCTGGGTTGGTCTATAACCAAGCATCCTCTCAAAGTTATCCAATAATGACCACTGGGTATAACTCATCACCGGAATGCTATCGGCATGACAGTTTTCAAGGTCTTGTAGTGCTCTATCGAGGAAGGCAATCCGATGACTATCATCATTAGCTGCCAGACTGTGTTACATCTGCATCATCGCCGACAGATGTTAGTTCGGCAACGAGTTGGCCTTAGTAATCCTATACGCGGAGTCTTGCTTGATTTTGAAATTACTTTGCCACAAGGAGTGAAGGTGATTACAGAGCGTATTCTAGAATTGCTTTAAGATGCGGGAAATGGTTTGCCAGTGTAAGCGCGTACTTTACTGACAGAGCTTAAGGAAGCCCACGATGAGCTGACTGTCAGGGCGAAGCCAATGGAAATGCTTGTTTAATCACCAACCATTTCAGCGCTCCACTAAGAGTGAACTACTGGAGGCCGGCGACATGATCTTCAGATCTATTTACAGCACGTTATCTTGAATAGTAGGTCTGAAAAATAGATCTCTCCTGTTGTAACTTTGGGCGTTCTTTTTGCGGGCTCGAGAAATTGCAATAGGTCGGTCCCGTTTTATTATAAAAACCATCAAGTTTTCAACGGTGCGGTTGTGGAAATTTACAGTGTTGCGAGTCGAACCTTCCTGAACTTACCTTCTTGAACTTACCTTCTTTAATAGCCCTTTCTGATTATCTCTTTCTGAACAGACCTTCATGATGCTACAGTATGTTTTTTGGTTGATAGTATTTATAGGATCGATAATGCGAAGTCTCTGGGTCAAAGTTCATCTCTACGTTGCGGCGTTCTTCCTTCCAATGTTACTCGCCATGGCAAGTTCTGGTGGTCTTTATCTGCTTGGCATTAAGGGCTCCGTCGACTCAACGCCGGTATCCCTATCTGTCACAACGGTATTCTCTGCGGATTCGCGAACCCTCGAGAATGATGTTCGTGAGCTTTTGAAGGCGAATGGAATTGAACATGATTTTGAATACATCAAAATCTCCGGCGGCAGCTTCATTACTCGTCCAACGTCCACCGATTATTACGCGCTCAAAGTTCAGAACGGTGAAATTCAGGCGACGCTGAATCGCCCGGACATTATTAAATCCCTGGTAGAGCTACATAAAGGACATGGCCCAGTGCTATTTAAGGATCTACAGAAATTCATGGCGTTGGGGCTGTTGATCATTCTGCTTAGTGGTTTCTGGCTAGGTGCATCGTCTCCAGGCCTGCGGATACCAACACTCATCACTACGGCTGCAGGTTTTTTGTTCTTCCTTGTTTTGGGCTTTGGTTAAATATTAATGATAATTATTCGCATTAGCGCTTGATAATGATTCTCATTTAAGATAATTTGTGGCCTCTATTAATAATTAAGGCTCTAACTGTGAAGCTTGCCGTACTCTTAACTCCACTTATCCTACTTTCCTGCCAGGCTGTTCATGGCAGCGATAGTGAGTTCTTAGAAGAAATTACCATTGTTGGCCAAAGCACCGACTCCCACCAGATCCCTGGTGCCGCTCAGTACATCGGTGAAGCCCAGTTGCTGGAACAGTCCTACTCAGACATACAAAGGATTCTTCGTCAGTCGCCTGGGGTTTCAATGCAGATCGAAGATGGCTATGGTCTGCGACCAAACATCAGTATCCGTGGCGTGGCGACAGAGAGAAGTAGCAGAATTACGCTGCTCGAAGACAATGTGCTCATCGCACCCGCGCCTTACTCTGCGCCCTCTGCTTATTATTTTCCTACCGCTGGCCGCATACACGCCGTTGAAATACTAAAAGGTCCGTCAGCGATTACCCAAGGTCCCTATACCATTGGCGGGGCGATGAATATGATATCAACGCCGATACCTGAATCGCTCACTGGGTCTGTGATGGCTGAAGCGGGTGAAGATGATACCTATCGAGTTCATGCTACCTATGGCGGCACTAACGATAGTGGCTTTGGCTTCTTGGTCGAAACCCATCAGTGGAAAGCCGATGGATACCAAAGCATCGATCGCAGTGGCACCGATACGGGCCTTGATGTTGAAGACTACACAGTGAAACTCGGTTACGCAGGTGAGCGTCACGGGGTTGAGCTAAAGCTTCAATATGCCGACCAGGAATCAAATCAAAGTTATCTTGGTTTGACGGATAATAACTTTGGTGACGATGCGTTTCGTCGCTACGGGCTTTCAGCCCTTGATAACATCGAAACAAAACACGAACAGCAAATTCTTAGGTATCGGTTCGATGTTACTGATTCCCTGTCATTGTCGGCGACAGCTTACAACAACGAACATGAGCGTGACTGGTTCAAAACCGAAGGAATTGATTTCGATGGCAGTACAACCGCGGAATCGTTTGGCCGTACCAGCTGGTCCAAGGTCGTTGCTGCGATCAATGAAAACAATAGCTTAAGTGGTGTGAGTCCAGCTGAACTACAAAGTATCCTGGATGGCGCTGATACGGCCGTCGGTAGTATTCAGATTCGATCAAACTCCAGAGAGTATTATTCTCGCGGTATACAGCTAGGCGTAGATTGGCAGTTTACCAGCGGCGATGTTTCTCATGCGATTGAAGTGGGTGCGCGTCTCCATGAAGACGAAGAAGATCGACTCCAGCGTAATAGCACCTACCGTCAGCAAGATGGACAACTAGTGCTTGATGATTTGGGTTTGCTGGGTAACGCAGGCAATAGAGTGCAGGAAGCCAAAGCACTGGCGCTTCATATTCAAGACACCATCGAGTTCGGCAATTGGGTACTAACGCCTGGCTTGCGTTATGAAGATATTGAACAAAAACGCACGCGCTGGGAAACACGCGACGGACGCACCCTTGATCCATCGTCTCGTGAAGATTCAAACTTTCGTAGCTCACGCCGCAACGACACGCAGGTCTGGCTACCAGGGCTAGGCGTACTGTATAGCCTGAACGATTCGACAACGTTAGTGGCTGGCATACATAAAGGATTCACTGCGCCGAGCAATTCTCCGAACGTTGATGAAGAAGAAGCAATTAACTACGAGTTAGGTCTGAAGTTTCAAGGTAAACGAATTTCTAGTGAAGCGATCTATTTTCTGAGTGATTACGACAATCTTCTAGGCGAATGCACTGCTTCATCAGGTTCAGATTGTGACATCGGCGATGCATTTAATGGTGATGCTGCAACGGTACAAGGCATTGAGCTTTTGATTAGCACCGACCTCAGCCGCACTGGAAGCTATGGTATTCCTATCACCTTCAACTACACCTATATTGATAGCGAATTTGACTCAGACGTCGCTGATACCGCATTCTTTGGTGATGTTTCAGAGGGTGATCCAATTCCTTATATTCCAGAGCACCAGTTCAACCTGAGTGTTGGTTTGCTCAAAAACAAATGGTCTAGCTACGTTAACGTAAACTTTGTAGACGCAGTCTGCACTAGGGCATCTTGCGATACGTTTGAGAAGACCGACGACTCGTTGACGATCGATCTCAGCGCTCACTATGCGTTTTCAGATAGCATTGGCCTTTACGGTAAAATCGAGAATATTACCGGTGAAGAAGACATTTTAGGTCGCCAGCCCTATGGCGCACGACCTAATAAAGATCGAACTGCCACCTTGGGTGTTCGTTTTAACTTCTAAGGCAAGCAAGCCTCCTAAATGCTTCAAGACAAACAGGCTGGCCTACGAACAACGTCGTAGGTCAGCAAAAACTGTCTTCTTTTCGCTAACAATGAATCGTCGAGATATTCCCATAAAGACCTACCACCAGTGTCCTTAGATTTGGTTCACCGGATGCTTTTAGAGAATTATGCATGGAAGTCGGGCCATTTCTCGGCGACCAAAGTCGAAGTGTTTGCTCAATGGCTGTTGCTTCATTGATACCGTTTCCACTAGATAGCTGTAGGGTTGCTCACCGAGAAGAATTTTTCGATACCGCAGTATTCGATCAATAAGAAATACCATAGTATCCGCAGTATTTCCTGACCAAAATATCGTCCGAACTAGGTAGGTATTCAGTACGACTCTTTTAATTTTTCTAAACGTAGGCTACGTGGTCCTAGCGGTGGACCATGGGAACATATTGAGAAATCACCTAGGACCACATCACGACAACTGGAACATTTGCGTCCATTGTGAGGGGCTCTCGACTCAGCGTCCCCGCCGGTTCACTTCGCGAAAAAGCTTTCGTCATGGTATCCGGGGAGGCCGGTCCTGGAATAGTACGGGGCCGCCTAGGTCACCGACACAGGGATTTTCAAACCGATTAGCCTACCTTTACGATTGTATCAGAGTCACGAATATTGCACGTTAGCAGAGATGGTGTACATATCACATTGCCTGACGACTGCAGATTCTCTTTAACGCAGTCCAAAACCGAGCCACTGGTATGCTTTAACTTCGAGAGCCGCGGTCAGGGCGGCACGCTGTTGGAACACGGCAATGATGTACTTGTCCTGCTGGAGCGCTTCCAATGAATTCATGAGGATTGGAACCAATATCTGCACCTGCAGTGAACGTGTAGATTCTAGGTATCACATAAAACCATCAAACAAATTTTCAATTAACGCCGCGCCAACCCAAGTGAGGGGAGGTATTATCAGGTACAAAATTAACCTCGACATTGAACCCATATCAATGGGCCAGGTGGACATTTGACCTAACTCTCGTTGATAGCTTAACAGTGGCACGATGCGCTCAAGTAACTCAGCATCGTCCGCCGGGCTCGCGCCTGAAATTACCTCTGCGTTTATTCGGCTAGTGATTTTATTCAGCTCATCAGCCTTCGTCGATACCAAGCGATTATGCAGAGACCAAAGCGGCGTAAAAAACAGCATCAACATGGGAATGCCTGTTGCGAGTATGCCAGGCAACATTTGTTGCCATGAAGCACCCTCAATCATCATGAGTGGGAAAAATGCCAACGCGCCAATAAGCGCAAGTGTAGAAATAACTGACATATCACCAAAAGGCAGTAAAGATCGCCTAGTGAGAATCGACACGTCGATATGATCTCTACCTAGCGTTGCAAAGGTGCGCGCATTATTGGTTAAAAACGTGAGGATAGTTGTCATAATCACCCATAGCAAACAGGTAGTCAGTGTGGTTGCCGCAGAAGACACCGAACCAACCAGCGAGGCTAAGACATTCAAGGGCGAACCTAGTATTAACGTCATCTGTGCAACAGCAAGGAAAAGTCCACCCCCGATCGCCGTGACGACCCAAGTAGTTGATCGTCGTGATAAAGAATCTTTCAATAACTGAAACTCGCTATCAGACAGCGAGGCGCTCGATCGCAAAGATTCAAAATAGATTCCCGAGCGTTCAATGATGTAACTAAAAACGGGAATAATGTAGGCGAACAAAAACGAAAAAAACAACTGTGTTGAATGGGTTTGATAATCTTCCGAAACATACACTCGCTGGAATGAATAGGTACTTAGAAAAATTACAAACGCGATCACCCACCGCCCATATTTGAAGGATGGTGTTAGAGAGAGTATCCAAATACGTTCCATACTGTTTTCCCAAAGGATTACCCGATTGATTGTAGAAAATTCCCACCTAAATTGACACTACGCGCGGCAATTATTGGTTTCAGTAAAGTTTAAGGTGCTGTGACATGGTTGTTTATTTAGGTGGTCAATGACTGTAATGATGCTGGCGATGACATGCATAGTTCCTGACTCGTAACTTCTTCAACCTATTTGTGTGTTTTGCCATCCGTGCTGACCGTGAGCCGTTCTAATTAAATAGCAGGTCTAGTGACGTATCGGCGGGGACGGTATCCATTGGTTCATGGAAATCAAGATCAAACCAGGGTTGCTCTGGGCCGGGAATGAGAAGGCATTCTCGTTCCAGCCTACGAACTTCACGTTGGATCACAAGATTGAGCAAGGTTCGCAGCCCCCTTCGGCAGCCTAGTTGATTCGGTACTTTAACGCGATGAATGGGGTCTGTTTCTATTGCACGGATGATGACGGCGAGGGATCGGCTAAGCGTGCTGGGTTGACGAGCAAAAAGTAATCGTAGTGGCCAGGGAAAACTGAGCACCCATAGTTTTACTGGTGCCGAAGGTATCACGTGATCTATCAAACCTGCATCCGTTGCACTTTACGCGAAGAAAACCATAGCTTGGTATGGAATGAATTCTACACCGAGATGCATTACGCTTATCAACATCATACAGAGAACAGCACTATGAAAAATAAGCTGCTTGTACTTGTTGCCATTATCACCTTATATCTTTGGCAAAAACCTGCGACACAAGCCATGGTACACCTCGCTTTACCTGAGGCTCTTCGTAACACCTTAGCTGGTCCGGTCGTTGGTTTTGCAGATGATGAGCAGCCAGGCGAAAGTCTTAGTTCACGAGAATGGTTGTCCCTGCAATTGCAGCACACACGCAGAGCTGTTTCTGAAAGTTAATTTCGGAGACGAATTTTTGAATGAGCCGGAATATCTGGATCTCGGTTGTGCACAACACAACCCTTGGACCATGGAGCCTGCTGGATAATCAAGCTCTTAATGAAAAGTGCAGCTTTTTACCAGTGAAGAAATTGACAATATCTGTGTAAAACCAGTGACTTTTGTAAGGACATAAATCACCAAATATTTTCTTCTACTAGCGATTATTTATCTGCTTTATGTCAGCATAAATAGCCCAACACCGTAGATTGTTTAGCGGACATTTAGGAGTCAACATTGGAAGATAAAAAACAAATACAATTACATCACTTTAAGCGAGAAGATTTTGCTTACCAAGCGGCCTATTGTGAAGAAAATATTTGGCATTTATGTCAACAAAATCATCTTCGAAATAGTTATGTCGTTTTTATCTTTAGTAAAGGTGATGCGTTCCCTATGTTAAATCAACGTGCTTCAGAGCACCCTACATTGCCCATTTTTTGGGATTACCATGTGGTTTTACTGGTTAAAAATAAAAATAAAAATAATCAAATATTAGATTTTGATACTACGCTGGCATTTAATACTGATTTTGTATCTTACTTTAGCGAGTCCTTCGTCAATGAAAGTTTACTTTTAGACAAAGAAGCGCCTTTGTTTCGCTTAGTGCCCTCGAATGAATTTGCCACGTCATTTTCTTCAGATAGAAGCCACATGAAAATATCAACTGGTTGGATTTCTCCGCCTCCAAGCTGGCAAATTATTGGCAGCTTGGAGAGCAACTTGGCGGAGTTTATTCAAACTAAAGACAATCAACTTGGCGAATTACTCACTTATGATGCAATGTTAAGCCGCTTTACTGATCAATGAAATTGACGGGCGCACATTAACCCGACAGCTTTACTATTTAAAGGACTATTTAAAGGACTATATAAAGGACGGCGATGCCATAGTGACTGAGGGTTGTTAAATCTTTTTGGAATCGGTGTCCCTCAAAAAGGTGTCTCTTAAAAAACTGGAAGCCAACTTCGGCGGGGCTACTTCCCTAGTAAGTGCTTGAAATTAATACCTAACATATTTATAGTTTGGCAATGCTCAGCCAAATTTGGCTGTTTCTGGACGGGGAATGGCTAGTGTACATCCAGAAATCGAAAACGTCGGGGCTACTTCTCTTGTAAGTGATTGAAAGTATTGTCTAATTTTTTTATAGTTTTGCGGATTTGAGAGAAATTCACCTATTTCTGGACGGGCACTAGCTAGTGAGTAACCGAAGAAGAGAGGCAATGATGACTTAATGAGTTGAGCTAAATCTATCAGATTATTCCCCTCTTATCACAAGTCAGGTACCGCTAAATAAAATCACTATGATGCTCAACTATGCCATTAAGTCATCGGTGTCACTCACTCCTTACTGTTCAGGCTAACTTAACCCCTCGAATCCGCCGTCGGCCCAAAGTACTTTGTACCCTTTAGATTAAAGAATTCATAATCCTGGGCTGGGTAGGGACTATCCCTTCCAACAAGGTGCGCGAATCGTGGTGGGTTTCTAGCGATGACTTCATCGCTAATAACACCGTTCAGATCTTCTTGTGGTATTGCATACATGCGCCGGAAATACTGGGTCATGCCTACTCGCTCACCAGGCAGTGTTCGTGCCCCGGCGCTGTGCCAGAGGTTGCCGTTAAAAACAATGACAGAACCAACCGGTGCTTCAATGGGTATTGCCATTTCCATGGCGTTCGATGGTGGGTTAGACCGTTTCTTATGAGAACCAGGTACAACTAAGGTAGCGCCGGATTCCAAACTAAAGTTATCGATCACCCACATAGCATTGCTGGCAACGGGGGCATCGGGAAGTGGATCTGGCATTAAGGGAGAGTCTGTATGCATGCCCTGTGGTGGGTCGCCTTGCACTCGAACATGGGCATGATTACTACTGAGTTGGCAACTCTCTCCCATTAGATACGTAATCAGTGCCAGGGGCTTTTCTGCCATTACCGCTTCTTCAAATATTCTGCCACGAGCGAGTAACCAGGGTACAAGATAACTGGCACCGTCTTTACCGGCGAGGGGGATGGTTTTGTTGTTATATCGATCTTCCTCACCGAGCTTGAGAATGGCGGCGCGTAACGCGTCGAAAAAGGATAGGGGCTTTGCTTCATGCACAATCGTGTAGCCATAGAGGTCCAATTCTAAAACATTCCGGCTTAGATCAAGGCGGACGATTTCGTCATACATCCTGTCTAGCCTTTCATGGGCTTTAACCGCGTGTCGTGGTCTTGAGAGGTCTTGCATAGTTTGAGTTTCCTTCATCCAGTCAACGAATCAAAAAATGTCCTTTCAAAGATAGTCAATTGCCGTTAAAGCAACTCGGCTATATTGACGTCATTCGTTAGTGGCTTATCCTTAATAATTGCACTTAAGTTATTTAAAAACAAAGAGAATACGAATTATAAAGCATGTTTTACCAAGATTTCAAAAGTATCTTCATAAAGCATCTTTAGCATCAAAGATGGGAGAGCAGCTTTCGGCAAAAGAATTGTCAATGTCTGACTGGCCATTGATCTACTAGCCTATAGAAGGCAGGGTTGCTCACTGATGAGATTTTCTGGTCGAACAGGTCCGCATAATAACAATACCGCAGTATCCGTAGTATTCCCTTACGTCGCTTCAATTTTTTCTACACAATCTAACGAGACTGATTTATTTCCTTAGTATCGAAAGCTACAAAGTTTGGTGGCAAAAAAAGCCTTGTTCAATAACCTGCAAACAACGAAAATAAGAGACGCTCTTTATGAAATTGAGTGGCAAGCTTTAATGGAGAAATAGATGAAAGCGTATGTGATTACAGAAGGAAAGGGACTGGATGCATTGCAGCTGAAGGAGCGAGATATTCCCAAACCAAGACCTGGCGAAATCCTTGTGCGAATGAAGGCGAGCGCGATCAATTATCGTGATTTACTTACCATCAATTTTGCGAGCTCGCGAGGGATTACAGAAGAACGCATTCCAAATTCAGACGGTGCAGGTGTTGTTGAGGAAGTTGGCGAAGGGGTGACAGTCTTTAAGTCTGGCGACCGGGTTGTTGGATGTTTTTTCCAAGATTGGATTGCTGGCTCGATCACTGATCTTACAATGGCAAGTGCATTGGGTGGTCCAATTGACGGTGTTCTTGCGGAATATGCTATTTTTAAAGAAAACGGGGCTCTACCGGTCCCTGCGCATATGTCGCTTGAAGAAGCCTCTACATTGCCATGTGCGGCGCTTACGGCATGGAATTGTTTGATTGAAAAAGGCGGCGCAACAGTGGGAAGTACAGCACTTCTTTTAGGGACAGGTGGCGTTTCGATTTTTGCGCTACAGATGGCGAAGGCATGCGGTATTCAGACGATCGTGACATCAAGCAGCGATGAAAAATTGGCGCGTGTTGAGAAAATGGGCGCAAACGAAGTCATTAATTACAGAAAAACACCTGACTGGGAGCGCCGCGTGAAGGAACTCACTGGAGGTCACGGCGTTGATGTTGTTGTTGAAGTTGGCGGTGCGGGCACCCTTGAGAAATCGGTGGAATCAGTGCGCGTTGGCGGCACGATTTCTTTGGTGGGCGTTTTAACCGGAGGTCAAATCGATCCGACGTCGATCATGCGTAAATCAGTTTGTTTACAAGGCATTTATGTAGGGCATAAAAACATGTTTGAGAAAATGAACGCAGCCCTCGTTCATAATCATATTCACCCTGTGATAGATGAAGTGGTTGGGTTTAGCGAGGCAAGAAAAGCCTACAAACTGATGGAAAGTGGTGCGCATTTCGGGAAAATTGTCATCTCAATGCCATAGTGTCAGCAGGCATGCAAATTTGACCCACATGAGCACGAATTGCTTTTTGTTGGGGATCAATTTTGGATGCCAATTTTCGTAGGGAGACCCCAACATCCTGACCGAGTTCAGCCTCCATAACCCCTGGAGGCTGAAAGTAGGTTTGATAAAAGAAACGATCCGGATACAAGGCCTCCCATAAATCGAGGGTTGACCCCTCGATTTTGGTATAAACGGGACAGACAATCCTGCCACAGCACGAATATGTTCTGGGAAGCGCAAAGCAGCGGTATACACCTGAGGCGCACCCCAATCATGGCCGAACAAGATGACAGGCTCATCTGACAATGCCGTCGCCACGGCCAGAATATCGGCGCTGAGTTCTGACAAAGTATAGCTTGCGATATCGGTAGGGTGACTGCTTGCGCCATATCCGCGAACGTTTAAGGCGGCTACTTGGTAGCCGCGCTCTGCGGAATAAGACATCTGATGACGCCATGAATACCACAGTTCTGGCCAGCCATGAACACAAAGAATCAAAGGCCCGCTACCGGTGACTTTAACTTCCAGCGACACATTACCACGTTGAACCCAACTCGTTTCCATGATTGCACCTTGTATTATCCGTTACAGAATATCTTTATGGCACTAAGATCATCAACGCTAAGGCCGTCGCTCAACTGTAGACTTGGAGTCAAATCATTGTCTAGTAAAATAGGAAATATAAACAGCATTTAGCCGGGTTGCAATAGTTCCTAGTTAAGCATTTTTTGGGTAAAAAAGCTGGAGATGCAGGTTGTTTTTGGTTTGTTAACCCAGCGTGTTTAGGTTATTTACTGTAGCAGTTTTAAGCGGTGGCGGTTGGCTGGGAGCTAGTGCTTTAGAAAATCGAAAAAGGCATAAATCGCTTATCAATTTCCCGAAGGACAAACTTCTAACAGCTGATTTTAGAGCTTCTTTGTAATCGTAACCTACATGATCTCCTGCGATAGATATTTTCATGATGCGCTTCTCATAAGTTCTATAGCGCTGTTTTACTTACTTTCTATTTTTTACTGGCCAAATAAATAGTATGACGACTACCTTTACCTTTGTGCGCCCTCACGGTTTTAACTTCAACCTTGAAACCCGTTTTTTTCAGTTGTTGGGTGAATTTTGGATCATGCCAGGCTGACCATATAGCTAAGGCCCCGCCGGGCAGAAGTACTTGTCGTATGGCCTGTAAACTTTCGATTGAATACAGATTGTCATTGTCGGCTTGTGTAAAGCTTTCGGGGCCGTTATCAACATCTAATAATATAGCGTTGTAAGTGGCTTGATTTGTTTTAAAAAGTTCGGCCACATCACCCAAGTGTACCAAAACTCTATCGTCATCTAGCGGTCTGCCTGCACATTCGCCCAGCGGGCCCTTGTTCCATTCAATAACTTCAGGTACCAGTTCAGCAACCAAAACCTGAGAACTTACCGATGTTGCTTTGAGGGCAGCAGTCAGAGTGAAGCCCATACCCATGCCTCCGACCAATACCTTAGTATTCGACATACCCTGAATATGCGCGCAGCCTAATTCAGCCAAGGCTAGTTCTGAACTATGCACTCGACTGTTCATTAGTTCTCCGCGTACACCTTTTAGATGTATAGAGAAATCATTCTCGTGCTGAGTTAGCCGCAGTTCCCCACCATTATTGGGTATGTTAGCTGTGCCTAATAACGTCCAAGGAATCATATTTTTTAACTTAATCTTTCCAGCGGCGCGCCATTATTTCATTGACGATATTCAGCTCTTGCGGTAACAGGTTCTGTTTCACTTCAAACTTTTTATCGATCTTCATATAAGACAAGTTGACGCGATCATATGTTGGCCACTCTGGTCCTTTCTTGCTCGATGGTACTCCGGTTTTGGCGAAATTCACCCAATAGTCAGAGAGCATATCGCCCAACTTGGTCTCAGCAAAGTTAGCTTTGGATCCATCGAATGTCATGTTTTCATTATTGAATACATAACGAATCTCGGCGGCATGGTAGGCGCCAAGTTTTCCACCCATGGGTGCTGGTGGCGCAAAAGTAAAATAGTATAGCCAAGTGTCTTTGTTGCGATCGCTCGCTAAGGTTGCCCACCGAGACATATTCCATGTAAAAACCATATCTCTGAATATAGCGTAGCTTGCACCAGCAAAGTCGTCGTCGAATTTATAAACAGCGAGTAATTGATCAGTTAAGTCTCCACTCATCTGCTTGAGCATCTGTTTAGATGATTCTGCATTTTTCGGTGGTGGCATCAGATTGGTGCCCTCGTCGGCATTGGAACCCAATAGCAAAGAAACATTGTTCTGCTTGCCGTCTTCGTAGATCGTGGCGATGTGATCAGGAAAAACCCAACCATCAACATTGGGCTGAGTAAAACCTTGGGATTTAAATGTGGCGAAACCATTAAGTATCTCATCACTCGTCATTGTTCTGAGTTGTGAGAGCTTCTTAGCACCTAAATGTTTAGCAAAAACTTCACCAGTGGACTCTGCACTTGCAATGCCGTTCGATTCTCTGCCTAAGACTGGCATTGGGTCAAATTTCCCGCCACTTTCTCCAATCGCTTTTGTGAAAAGACCGGCGGCTAATGGGGACGCTGTCAAGTGATTGACACTCCAGGACCCTGCGGATTCACCGAATATCGTGACATTAGACGGGTCACCGCCAAAGCTCGCGATATTCTTCTGTACCCATTTCAATGCTGCAATCTGATCCAAGGTACCATAGTTACCTGAACTGCCGTGTTTTGACTCACCCGTTAACTCAGGATGTGCCATATATCCAAGGGGACCCAATCGGTAATTAATCGTTACGAGAACAACGCCTTTCTCTGCCAACTTGGTACCATCATAAAAGGCTGTGCTGCCTGTTCCTCGGGTAAGGCTGCCGCCATGAATCCAAACCATAACCGCTGTGGGCGACTCAGTATCAATGTTGACCGTCCATACGTTCAAGTAGAGACAATCTTCACTGGATGGAGGAGAGGGGCGCGTAAACATCGAACCTTCAGCATAGGGTTCCTGTGCGCACTGAGGGCTAAAACCTGTGGCCAATCTTTTTCCTCTCCAGGCGGGTGCTGGCTCTGGATTAGTCCATCGACGCTCACCAACTGGCGGTACGGCGAAGGGGATGCTCTTGAATGAGGCAACTGTACCGATCTGATCACCGATCAATACTCCCTGTGCAGTTTTTAGTTCTAAGGGTGCCGCACTCGCGACAAAGCTATATAGCCCTGCGATTAATAGGGCGAAACCTGTCGTTAAATATCTCAGTAAATATTTTTTCATTATTGCACTCTTCGGTCTAAACGATTTTTATCTATATAATGAGCAATGTTGAGCTCAGTGATTATAGGCTGCATTTATGCCAAATTTCAAAAGTATCTGATCGTGAACTTTTGGGTCAATGGTTTATTGGCATGCGCTTCACCGTCGATATAAGTGACAAGAAGCAGTGTGATTTTCTTTGGCTCAATGTTTGCGAGGGACAAGTTTTGCAGACTATAGGGCCTGAAAATTTTGCCCCGATAACACTTCAATTTTGATCTTCACCAATTTGGTATACTGGCAACCAACAAGCGCGTATTGTACTCCGCTATTTGTTCATAAACCGCTATTTGTTAATAAGCAACAGAGGAACCACCCATGGCACTTCATTCTGTACTGGATCTTGCACCCATTGTTCAAGGTAGCAATCCGACGGAAGCTTTACATCGCTCGCTGGATCTTGCGCAACATGCCGAAGGGTGGGGCTATAACCGTTATTGGGTTGCTGAACATCACAACATGCGCGGTATTGCTAGTTCTGCGACGGCGGTTGTTGTTGGACACCTTGCTGGAGGAACCTCTACCATTCGTGTTGGTTCAGGCGGCATTATGTTGCCAAACCATGCGCCACTGATGATTGCTGAACAATTTGGCACGCTGGCGTCACTGTATCCCGATCGAATTGATCTGGGCTTAGGGCGTGCGCCCGGCACTGATCAAATCACCATGCAGGCACTACGGCGAACTCTGTCCGGCGATGTCGAGGACTTTCCCCGTGATGTCCTTGAACTGCAGCACTATCTGAAAGAAGCACAGCCGGGTCAGCGAGTGATTGCGACCCCTGGTGCTGGCACAAACGTGCCCATCTGGATTCTGGGCTCGTCACTATTCGGCGCGCAACTTGCCGCCATGTTAGGACTGCCATTCGCATTTGCCTCACACTTTGCTCCGTCTCACATGGACGCGGCGGTTGAGATATATCGCACGACGTTCAAGCCGTCAGAACAGCTGGAGAGGCCGCACCTGATGCTCGGTTTTAACATTTGTGCAGCACCAACTGATGAGGAAGCCGTTTTTTTGCGGTCTTCGTCGTTGCAATCATTTGTGAATCTAAGGCGCGGTACGCCAGGGCAACTGCCGCCACCGGTTGAAGGTTATGAAGAAAGCCTGACGCCCAGTGAGCAACAGATGGTAGAAGATATTGGTCGTTGTTCAGCGGTAGGGTCACCACAAACTGTGGAAAACAAAGTAAGTCAATTTATTACCGAGACCGGCGCAGATGAACTGATGATCGTTTGTTCTGTTTTTGATCACAGCAAACGAATTCGGTCCTACGAGATTGCAGGCGAAATGTTTAATCGGCTACAGAACGAGAACCCAAGACAAGTTTCAGGGGGCACCGATAGCGTAGGGACCTAACTAAAAGTTGTCTGGAAAAATGCAACGATGGTTTAGTAGGAATTCCTAGGGTTTTGCTGGCTTCAATAAGTTAACTTGGCCATACCGCGTGGAGGGGTGGCTGGCTAATTCAAGCTATTTTAGGATTGATTGGTTGCTGCGTGAGTCGCAGTCGCCAGTTATCGCTTTGCTTGTGTCGAAGCGGAATTATCATTTCTTGGCTAGTTGATCTTCGTAGTGCTTGGAATGCATCGCGAGTTCTCCGACATAGTCGGCTATTTGCGAGGTCGCGTTGTCGGGTAGTTCGTGAAAATCGGAAATGTATTGCTCAGGAACAGACCGGAATGAAACACTAATCCGCCGAGGCTCGAAGTTTGCCAGTTCAGTATGAAGCTGTGGTTCACGACCGGTTCTTACTTGGGTAATACGATGATACAAACGGTCCTTGAAGTCGGGGCCGCTCAATATGGCCACTGACCTGTGTCTAGCCCACAGGCTTAGTTCGGGGTCGGCGCTACATTCTGGGTCTAAAAATTCGAGCAAACCAGGCTGGCCGATGGAAAACATGATGACGGGTCCTGGTTCCCCGTCGCGGTGCATTCTCAGTCGGGCATAGTCGCGGGGCTGCCCTTGGCCCATTTCACGCCCGTAGTAGTTGATGAGACAGGTGTTGGGCAATTCCGAAGTTTCATTGCCATGGTCATGGGAAGAGGCAATCACTTCAGCTAATCGGTCCAGGATGTTTTGCATTACCGAGGGAAAGGGTTCGCCTCGCAAACAGCGGTCGTTCAAGTGTTCCGGTTCGGAGTAGTAGCCCAAACAGGCAAATTGCCATGCGCCCAACCAATACACTGGCCGAGTTAGGCGGCGTTCGTGCTTAGCGCTACGCTGCTTGCTAGAACCACGAAATCGTTGTTCCCAAAGCGGGCGTAAAGCGCCGAAGTAGTCGATCATCTCTTTCGCCTCTTCTGTGGAAATGAATTGCGGCAGATAGGAAAAACCGTTCTGCAATATAGCTTGTCTGCCGTCCTCCACTTCAAACATTGCCGTTCCACTCTAAAGTTTGCCTGACAAATTCCAGGCTGCTGTTGGCGATTGACAGCAAATGCTCTTTTCGGCTCCACGGGGACTTCTGACGCGTTTCGAATCGATGATTCGCATCTTCAATCCATTGGAATCGCACGCAGTCAGGCAGACGCCGGTAGGCTTTTGCTTCGTGCTGGGTTCCGTGGGGATCTCGAGCGCCCTGAATAATGAGAGTCGGAATGTCATGGCCGACAAAAAGGTCGGTCCCCTTAAGCGCTTGGGGTTGGCTCGGCGGATGAAAGGGAAACCCCAAACAAAGCAATGCCGCGGGGCGTACCCGGGTGGCCACTTGCAAGGCAATGCGCGCTCCAAGGGAGAAGCCCCCAATCATAAGTTTGCTTCGTTCGTACTGATCGACTGCTGCTTCCATCTCTCGCACAAGCACGGAATCGTCTTCGTCTATAGTCAATTTCAGCGTGAGGACTGAGAGCCCGCCAGCTTGCCAAAGAGGCCGAAGGTCCTTTAGCAGCGGGTCTTCGCCAGTTCCCTTTCGCGATTGTGGAAATCCCAAAAGAATTGTCGGCATAGCAGGCTGGGAGAAAGTTGAGTTACGAGATGGCATAGCAGGGGCTGTATTGTGATTCGTGGGTAAAACACATCCACTTCTGTAGTGTGGCCCGAAGCTGCTTTGGCGTCAGAGTCGCCGCTTCGGAGTCAGGCTGCTGAATGTGGCTTAGAATTTCGGCGCTAGAAGTCATCGCGGAAGAGTACCACAGCCAGTTCTGTTGCAAAAACTTATCAGATAATCTAACGCTTTGAGCTGGTGGCGTCTTTCGGGCGATAGTGTCCTTCGCAATTATTCGTAACCGCTGCTGCCATTGCCAAATTAACAGCCAACAAGTGACAATGCTGCAATGAATAATCTAAAGATGTACAAACGATACCAAATTCCGGGCTAGGCGTTTCCCCCAAACCATTCAATATGCAGTGTGGCTCTATTTTCGGTTCAACCTTAGACGCCGCCGTGTACGGACCCTTCATTGAGGATTTACTCGCTCACCGCGGAATCATTGTGACGCAAGAATCAATTCGTTTATGGTGTAATAAATTTGTATCGAAATATGCAGCCAGATTGCGTAGAAAACACCAAGGATATGGAGATACATTTTTCATTGATGAGGTTTTTATCAAGATTGACGGTAAGCACTGTTATCTCTGGCGAGCAGTTAATCAGGATGATGGGGACGTTGACGTTTTTCTTAGCTAGGCGCCCCGCAATCCAGGCGGGATGTGAAGGCTGCTAAGCCACTCTTTATTGTAATGATAAAGAAACACAAAGGTGAACCTCGGGAAATTATTACGGATAAGTTAAGAAGTTACCCGTGGCACATCGCGAGTTATTGGGGGCGCCTAGCTGGGCATGTGGTGGTCCGGCACATGGGGATTTAAGTCTATCGCTAGACAATACGGATCGTCTTGATTAATATTCTTTAAAAACTATACGACGGTACGGCTATGAAACTTAAAGTTAATGGTGTCGAGAAACAGATTGCCCCCGCTTGGCGCAACGAAAACCTGCTTACTGTTTTGCGCGAACATCTGGGCTTGTCGGGGTCGCGTTTTAGTTGCGGTATTGGTCAATGCGGCGCTTGTTTGGTGCATGTGGATGGCGCGCCTGTGACGAGTTGTTTGTTGCCGGTGTCAGCAGCTGTAGATAAGGATATTTTGACCATTGAAGGCCTTGTTGCCGAAGATGGCACTTTGCACCCACTGCAACAGGCCTGGATTGATGAACGCGTGCCCCAGTGTGGCTACTGCCAATCAGGGCAAATTATGCAGGCGCTGGCGTTATTACAAGCAACACCCAAACCTGACGATGCGGATATAGACCGTGCGATGAGCGGCAATTTATGTCGCTGCGGTACCTACGACCGGATTCGAAGATCCATCAAAAAAGCGGCCCTTACTATGGCGGAGGTAATTTAATGGTGCAGATTTCCCGTCGTAAGTTTCTTATCGCTACTGGCTGGGTTGCCGGTGGTGTGACCGCGCTTTATGCGCTGCGCAATCACGCAGTTTCTGTAGCGCCAACGATCATTTTCCCAAATGAAGAGTCTGCTGTGGCGTGGCTACAAATTCGCCCTGATGGTTCGTGCCATATGTTTTTTGCAAGGATGGACATGGGTCAGAATGCCAATACTGGCCTTGCGCAAATCGTTGCCGAAGAACTGAATATTGAAGTGAGCGAGATCAATGGTGTGCCGCCGAACACGAGTGATGTGCCGCCATTTTCGGTAACCGCTGGCAGTATGTCGTTGTCCGCATTTTCCCGCCCCACTGCCATTGCTGCTGCGACGTTGCGCGAGAGCATGAGGGCGCGCGCAGCAGCTAAGCTCGATATACCGTTGACTGCCGTCCTTGACGATGCCGGAGGTTTTCAGACCGCTGACCAACGTCGGCTGAGCTACGCTGATTTAGTTGACGAGGCTAACGTGCTGGTGGAATTTGACGACAGTAAACCTCCCGCGCCCCTTTACACATTTGATATCACGCGCACCAAGAAACAAGTCGGTCGAGATGTTCAACCGCTGGGTATCCGTGCTCTGGTGACCGGCGGATCGGTGTATACCGCCGACGTGCCCATGCAAGACGTATTGTTTGGTCGTGCCATACAGCCGCCCGTACGGAACGCGCGCTTAGCCTCGGTTGATACTTCTGGTGTTGCCGCTGTTCTGGGTGTTGTCGAATTGGTGCAAGACGGTGATTTTGTTGGCGTGGTTTGCACAACGCCCAGCGCTGTGGATGCTGCTATGGCGCAAATCAACGTTGTATGGGAGCTTCAGCAACCGATAAACCAAGATGAAATTGATCGACTGGTGGATGTCGACATGGAAATGGCAGCGGGGGATTTGGAGCATATGTTGCAGGACCAAGAGCATCGCAAAGACGCTGATTGGGCGATTGATTTACGCTTTGACGTGCAGACCCAAGCCCATGCCGCCCAAGAACCGCGCGCGGCGATCGCGCGATTTAATGACGACGGTGCAGATCATAAATTGGAAATTTGGACGGGCACCCAAGACCCATTCGCGATCAAGCGCTCTGCGGCCAGCGACACAGGTCTGTCGGAATCTGATGTGGTGGTTTATCCCCAGCGTTTAGGCGGCGGCTTTGGTAGTCGTGAGTATTATGAAGTGGAACGCGATGCCGTCAGGCTGGCCCGGGCAGTAAAGCGGCCGGTGAAAGTGCAATGGACGCGGAAAGACGAATTTACAACCAGTCGCAGTCGCCCAGCTTCAGCGCACCGGCTGCGCATTGCCGTTGATGAAAGCGGAAATTTGTCGGATTGGTGGTACGGTTATGTTAGCGGCCATGTTGTTTTTGCCCGTGAAAGATTGCCTAACTGGTTGCTGCCAGTGGCGCGTTTAGCCAAAGATATGGGTGTGGTCAAAGGCGCGATTGCACCTTATCCCGCGCCTCATCAACGGGTGGAGTATAAAGACGTTGATTTACCCATCGACCTTGGTGTGTGGCGATCACTTAACGGCGCACCGTCGATATTTGCTATCGAATCCGCTATGGATGAACTGGCCTTGCAACAAGGGTTAGATCCGGTTGATTTCAAACTAGCGCAAATGGCAGGTGCTCATCCACGCTTGCAGAGTTGTTTGGCCAGCGTTCGAGATTTGGCGGCAAAAAGGATTCTGCCTGAAGGAGCTGGTTATGGTCGCGGTTTCGCCAGTGGCATTTACGACGTTCGCTGCTTCGTAGCTATCAGCGCTGATATTTATATCGATGAACAAACGCAGAAAATTAAAGTGTTGCATATGTGCTGTGCTCAGGACGTTGGTATGGCGGTTAATCCGGGGCAATTGCGTGCGCAGATTGAAAGTAATCTGACCTGGGGTATTGGTATGGCGCTGCTGGAGCGCTTTGAAGTTGCAGATGATGCTATTCAAAGCTCGAATTTTGACAATTATACTATTCCCCGCATGGTCGATATGCCCAGCGTCGA
Organism: Flavobacterium sp.; assembly: GCA_047616645.1. GTDB lineage: Bacteria > Pseudomonadota > Gammaproteobacteria > Pseudomonadales > Azotimanducaceae > JAHRVQ01. The sequence continues at coordinate 32,032 of JBLHIH010000023.1, forward strand.
TATTGAAATTATCGACCAACCTGACATCCCACCTGCTGGTGCGGGAGAAGTGGCATTGATCGCCGGACCGCCGGCGATCGCCAACGCTATTCGTAATGCGAGTGGCTTTCGCGCGCTGCGGCTGCCGATCGCTTTCAGCGACATCGCTGGCGATTCAACGCGGTAAGTTAGGATTTTCGAAACATAATGGGAAGAATTTTCTGCCCCGTTTATCATATAGTTTAAGAAAAGGAGCTTCGTAATGAAATTAAGATATTCGTCCTTACAACAAGTGCTGACGTTAAGTGTGCTGATCCTTGCGGCAACGGCGGTTACGCCACTTAAAGCCGCGCAGTTTGAAATTTATCATACTGTTATCTTCTGGCTGAAGCCTGATACTTCGATTGCTAAAATCAATGAAATCGTCGCTTCGGTGAAGGCACTTGAGCAATTGTCTATGGTGGAAAAAGTGATTGTGGGCACGCCGGTTATGAATGAGCGCGAAGTGGTTGATGATAGTTTCAGTATAGCCTTCACTATGACGTTTAAAAGCGAGGCTGCGCTGGCAGCCTATAATGTTGATCCCCAGCATAAAGCGTCTAGCAAGTTAACCATGGCGCATGTAACTCGCGGTGTGATTTACGATTACAGCAATAAGTAGCGATATCCAATTAGTGATTGAAGGGACCTGACATGAAGCCCAAATCAGACGCAAAGCGACGCAACGCGCGCTCTCATAAAGCAATTATTGAGGCCACGATTAAATTGCTCGGCTCTTCAGGCTATGTGGATTTTTCGATAGAAAGAGTGGCCAGCGAGGCTGGGGTAGGTAAACAGACGATTTATCGATGGTGGTCGTCTCGGGCAGATTTGGTGCTCGAAGTTTGGAGCGATCGTTTGATGCCACCGTTAGCAGCCTATGATGGAAAAACGCCATTGGGTACTTATCTAGAAAAGTCGTTGCTGTCTTTTGGTCAGCTCATAGGTCGTACGGATTGTCGGCAAGCCGCTATTTGCGTGCTCGCTGAAGCGCATAGAGATCCCCAGCTATACCTGCGCATGGAGGAGGCAATTTACGCACCGCGTATAAAATTGATTGGCGACGCCTTTCGCCATGCTCAAGAACACGATTTGTTCCCTGATCACTTCGATATCGATCTGCTGATAGACGCGCTCTACGGAGCGGTTTGGTACAAAGTTCTAATCCGCTTCGAAACAGTAACCAAGACTTATGTCAAAAAGCTGGTGGCGCAAACGCTGGGAAAAACCTAGGGTGTAAGCGTAGGGTAAGCAATTTGGCTTGTGGACAGATGAAGCGAATTTCTGACAAAACAGGAGAGCGACAATGATGGGTAAAGCTACCTATTAGAGGTCGCCGCCCGGCGAAAACGTTTGAGCAGGCGATTGAGGGTATAAGAAACCATATACGAGGACGTGCTCTAGGGGTGCAGTTCACGCTGGAAACAACGGGTAAGGTCGCCTGCTTTTCACGATCTCTGGGTACCGAAGAGAGCACCTGTTACCCTCAAGGAAGTATTCTTTTTTTTTGCTTCTCTTCATGACATGCTAAAAGACGTGACGGGCAATAAATGGGCGCCTTCAAGCGCCTCATTTACATTTAAAGACACCGGCTATAATGCGCATTTGAAAAATTACTTTGGGTGCTCGATTCAATTTGATGCTGAGCAGGATGCGGTATTTTTCCCCAGCCGATTTCTTGTCCATGAACTGCTGTCGGAATACCTTACAAGTTTGCACTTAGATGATAAACCCGATTTCCAGGAAACAATTAGATTGCTGATTCAGAAAAACCTCGTGCTGGGAAGGACAGACATCGAAGCATTAGCTCTAGGTCTGCCTTATAAACCGCGCACCATTCAGCGCAAGCTCAAGCAACTGGGAACAAGCTATAGCGAAGTACTTATTTCGCCATCCTCTGGCTGACTGAGAAACTGGCGATTGCTTTAAATACAGTGATTTCACTGAATGTCGTTAGCTTTTTAGGGTTTGAACCCTCTGGGTGTCTTGAGCCTACGCTTGATCTATTGTTGTGGTCCTATATTCTTCTTTGGCTTGGCGGTGATCTTTATTTGGTCCTATTCACTAACGCCAAAGCATCATGCCAGATTGAGAGAGAGGATTGAGAAGAAAGCCGCCAGAATTGCCGCTCGTGTTGAGACTGGAATCAAGTTAACTCTGGCTAATCCTGGCGACCAATCCAGACGGTCTTTGCTTTACTATACAGTTTGCCCTGTCTATCGAAAATAGCGGCGCCTGCGAAGTGTTTTTTACCTTCGACTAGTATCGTCCAGGCGGTGACGAGAAGATCTTCTCCTGCTTTAGGGCGTTCGTTAACGGACGCTGTAATCCGACCCAACATGCCGGTGCGAATGCCTTTTTCCATGTAGGCAAATTGTCCTGGGCAGTCCATCGCAGTCCAGAGATATTCTATTGGTAACAGACCATCAGTTAGGCCCCAGTCTTGCTTGGTTTTCCAAATGGCCGCTACCAGATCTCCCACGGATGCGACGCATACTTGTAAACCCGTATCATGTTCAACTCCGCAGCAAAAGCAAATCGGGTGGAAGCCGCGTCGTCCTGGTAGGAGTTCGTTGATGTTTGATGAATAGGCAAGAGATTCTTTCGCGACGGCTTCAACATCTAGCCAACTTGGTGGCGCAGGCACATCCATTTCCCATATCACTGGTTTCATCTGCGCGATGAGCGTTTCTCCATGGGTAATAGTTGCACTGCCATCATCCAATTGATTGGTCTCTAATGGTGTGTCCAAAGGAATAGGAGAACGAAGCGTAACTTCGACGTCGCCTTTACCTGATGGGTCTATCGCCTTGGAAAACAAACCGCCGACATATCCGCCATTACCAGATTGCGGGGGTCCACGGAATCGATTTTTTACAACTACTTCCTGCATAGCGTTTTGTTTATCCGACTGCTGCTTAAAAAAGAAGTGCAGTCTAGCATGACAACTTCAGTGGTTTACGGTCATAAAGGAGTCTTGCTGTTTGTCATAAGCAGGTCTGATGTGGAGGATCAGCCCTTGCGCTGGCATTGACGCATGAATCAATTCGCCTATGGTGTAATAAATTCGGATCGAAATATGCTGCCAGATTGCATAGAAAACATCAGGGATATGGTGACACATTTTTTATTGATGAGGTTTTCATCAAGATTGATGGTAAACAACGTTACCTTTGGCGAGCAGTTGATCAAGACGGTGAAGTCGTTGATGTATTCCTTAGCTAGTGCGCCCCCCAACCCAGGCGAGATGCTAAGGCTGCTAAGCGATTCTTTAATCGAATGCTAAAGAAGCGCAAAAGTGAACCTCAGGAAATTGTAGCGGATAAGTTGCGACGTTATGATGTCGCACATCGTGAACTTTCGGGGGCGCCGAGCCCCAGGATGGATTCACTGTATGGAGAGGTATGCCAACAATAGGGCTAAGTTGTCGCACCAACCGTCAAGGTTAAGAGAGCGGGGCATGCGTCGGTCCGATGTCTCGAATTTTAAATCAATGAAACAAGCACAGCCATGATTTAGATGGAGTGTTAAGAATTTGTTAGCTTTGAGAAATTAACTTGGTGGTACCGGGGAAAGTTTGAACCGTTTTCGCCCGGTATATTTTTTGCAACCTGACAAATATGACGTTTATAATAACTATCTTCCTATTGTTCCTAATTAAAATGTCCATAAGACTTGAGAAGGATCGTTTTATCCCTTTCTCTCATTTTATCAAAAAACTGTATGCAATAGATACTGTTCAGGAATCCTATGACCTGGATGGTTACATGACAGCAAAGTGGGACGATCCCGGCATCCTCTTCCGGAAAGGATTATCTTTTGAGGGAGACAATATTGATAGCGTCCTGGGCACGCGAATATGGTCGCCATCCCTTGAGTTTGTCAACAGGATGAAAGAACGAGACAGTCCTCAACGTACCCTAGACTTTGGTCGCGATAGCGATCCGGAGAAACCCGATACCGGCAATGTTAAATACTCCGAGCGATTTCAGGGTACCTTCTGGTCATCCGCGATACATTTTCGAAAACACCCTTTTGACAAGCAAATATTTGAGCTATTGCTTGAGTCTTTTGCAAACGATAACAAGGTGTTGGAGTTTGCACTCTTTCCAAACAAATCCGCCCGGAAAGACGGGCCTCGTTGTCACTTGGATTTGAAAAAACCCGATATAAAGCAATTGCACGATTCGATTATTGAGTGGGACCTTTTGAGGATCTGTGAATCGATCAGTGAGACAGACCTGGGTGGTGGTGCTGAATATTCTAAATATACCTTTTCAATTGAGGCAGAACGCAAGCCTGCGTACTTTGTCTGGCAGTTCTTTTTGCCTCTGATGCTGATCATTGCCTCGTCATGGGTAGTGTTCTTTATTCAGGATTTCTCGAGCCGACTTAATATCGGGTTCACACTTCTGTTGACGGTTGTCGCTTTCAATTTTTATACATCGACACTTCTGCCAAGATTACCCTACAACACATTTATGGAGACGACAGTGATCTCAGGTTACGTATCCATATTCTGTGCGATACTGGCGGTTGTGCTAAGTCACTTTAGTGAAGGGACTCGCTACCAGAGCAGTATAGAGAGGTATCTTTCTCATTGCCGATGGGTGTTTCCGCTAGCATACGCCCTGTCGGCTGCTTTTGTGATTTGGTGGTTCCTGTACGGAATAAGCTGAGCTGAATTTTGGGGGCGTCGTGTAGAGGCGTTCCCAATACACTCCCAAAATCTGCCTGGCCTGCTCTAGATCCTAGGTACTCATCCCTTCATCAAACCATTTATAAACAGCGGCAAGTGATGGATCCGGAATAAATAATGCATGAACTTAACACAGGTTTTTGTGTGGAAGGTTAGACACGTCCCATAAAATCTGTACTTCAATGCAAGAGAGAAACTCAAGCAGAAACCCTGCAAGAGTCTGAGTACCGATGTGAAATTCAGAGACGGATGACTCTGTAGTAGTGATGAAGGTGTTGTAATAGTGCTGGAGCAAAGGGGGTCAATTATCTAGTTGGATTGATTAATCAACCACGCAAGTGGGAGGAGTTTTTGAAGGCAATAAAATTAGTTGATATTTCCAATCTTGAATTAGTGGGGCATGGAAATTGGTCAAAGCCAATAAAGGTCTGCTGGCATTGATGGTGAAACCGTAGAACAATTTGAGTCTAATCTCAAAGGCTACCTCTATAAGTTTTGGAACCGAATGTCATCAGGCACATACTTTCCATCAGCGGTCAGAACGGTAGTAATACCTAATAAGTCCGGTAGTGAAAGGTTGTTAGGCATCCCGACTGTCTAGGACAGGGTTACTTCTTTATATTGGTCGCTGGCTAACAGGGCCGATAAGTTTAGCTGATGGTACAGCGGTTATCAGAACGAGAGGTGTGCCGCAGGGAGGTATGCCGATGACGGGCTTGTGCATTGTCAGAGCAATGCAGACGCATTGACGATTAAGGCAGCGCTATCGGCAAGATTGCAAGAATGTGGTTTTGAAATGCACCCAACAAGCCGAAGATTGTTTACTGTAAAGGTGGTAGTAATCGAAAGGATCACGCCGTGACGAGTTTTGACTTCGTCAAATCAATCGTAAACTGAGTTTATGGGTGACAAGGAAATATAAAAAGCTTAGGTATCACAGGAGAAGGGCGGAACATAGATTAGGTTATATTGACACAACAACAGCGCCTTAAGCTGTTGCGGGTCATTTGGCAATGTATCGATATCGGTGCTTTTCATGTTGCTTATGATAGCATAATTAACGATATATATAAGGGGCTTACTTGTATTATTTTATATCGTTGATTGGTATCTAGGAAGTGATGCCGGCATAAGATGCTTGATGTTCAAACCATCCAATAACCAATTGAGCTGTTGCCCTGTTAATGTGAGGACTTCATCTTCAAGATGCTTCGGCCAGTGAAACTGTTTTTGTTCTAGTCGCTTATATTAGAGGCAAAAGCCATTGTCTTCCCAAAATAATATCTTTAGGCGGTTACGCCGCCTGTTGATAAAAACATAAAGGTGTTTAGAGAAAGGGCTTTGTTGCATGTCCAGCTCGACAATGGTTGAGAGGCCATCAATAGATTTACGGAAGTCGACAGGCAAACGATGTAAAAAGACTTCGGGTAGCTGTGAATCAGGACGCATGATTTACCCCCATTAATGCTTGTAACCAAGTAACGTCAGTGCCAGCTTGGCATTCGATCATAAAGCCATTGGGATGGGTTAATCGGACAGGTGTTGCTGTGACTGCAGCGACCTTGACAGAAACGAAAGTGCTCTTTGAACCTCCTTGATTCAGTGTGAGCTTACGCTTCCAGTACGCAAAACTGGTTGAGGATAGTTGATGATGTTTCGCGTACGCACGTTGGGATAGTCCTGAACTTTGCCAAGCGTCAACATGTCGCTTCCAGAAGGCTGATTTAGCACCGGGATGGCTGGGCATAATGGGGGACGATAGATTGGTGAGGGTGTCAACATCATCCATTGGTTGTTCTCCTTTGAAAACAGGAGAGGATAACGATTGGCCTAGGTAAATTTAAGGTGGGTAGATAGAGCTTACCCAAGGGCGGCATAAATAATCAAACGGGACAGATTTGTTTACAGCACTTTATCTTGAAAAGTAGGTCTGAAAAAAATAGATCTCCCCGGCTTTAATTTATGGCGTACTTATTGCGAACATTACAAATTAAAATAGGTCTGTCCCGCTTTATTTTTTATTTTTGTACTCTACTTCCGAGGCCCCGGAAAGAACCTATTAGTCGTCTTCTGATAAGTCTTATACTCAGGCCGTTTCAGTACAGAATAATGTTCCGACGGAATCGCTCCAGTATGAAATACCAGCGTGCTGTACATCTTCCAAGAGGCAAACAGTAGCCCTGCACCAAGCAACAGCCACACAGGGAAAGCCTCCACTCCATTCAGTGCTATCCAAGACGGTATCGACGCAACGATAAGCCCGTTCCACACCATCCACTCAGCAAAGTAGTTGGGGTGCCGGGTATATTTCCACAGACCCACATTACAAACTCTATTTTTTTCGCCGTTTTTTTTCATCTTCAGTAAGAAATTCAGCTTTTGCATATCAGCTTTTGATTCCATGGCAAATGCCCCCAGCCAAATCAGTAAGCCAATAACCTCTAGTAAGTGTAGTTGTCCACTGGGGTTGGCTGCTATGACAAAGGCGGGTATGGCCAAGAACGAGGCATTGGCTAATCCCTGCCACAGCGCGTCGACTTGCATGGCTAGATGGGTGTTAGTTTTACCGGCATCAATCCATTGTTGTTTTTGGTATTCGTATCTAGGGAATTCCTTTTGTAGCCGTCCTGCCTTCCACAATTTCAATGCCCCGAAGCCCATACGGCCGCCGGCAAAAATGTAGGCAATGCTCACTAGGGCAATACGTAAGGGGTCGCCATCACTGT
>JBLHIH010000024.1:0-39395 GCA_047616645.1 Flavobacterium sp.
TTTCTTACATCCTCTTGCAGTTTTTGTTTATCTCTAACACTCGAGATTAGATTTTGTCGAATTTCCTCAAACCGGGTCTTATACGCTTCATTGCCGGCAACAAATCTAGCCCGTACCAAGGCTTGATGTTCCCACGTCCATGCTTCATTTCCAAGGTAACGCTCATAGGCATTAAATGTACCTACCAATGGTCCTTTATTGCCATCCGGTCTCAAACGTAGGTCAATTTCATACAACAAACCAAACCGCGTGAAACTCGAGAGAATATGGATAATTCTTTGTCCAAGGCGTGAAAAAAATACATTATTGGGTACCGACTTCTCACCCTTCGTTTGTCCCTGTATATCGGCGTCATGGAGAAAAACCAGATCTAGATCAGATCCATAAGCGAGCTCTATCCCACCCATTTTCCCGTAGGCGATGACGGCAAAACACCTACCTTGCCCTCGACCATGGCGATCACATGGTTCGCCATGCTTCTTCAATAAGTGGCTAAATGCTAAATCAACTGACTTGTCCAAAACGAGCTCTGCCACTTTAGTTAAATAGTCGGAGGCTTTCATCACTGGAAGAAGATTTAGCAATTCTGATATCGCAACCTTGGTTGATGCAGCATGCCTAAATTGTCGTAATGCATCCATTTGCCCTTCTAGATCATCCTCCGGCAATACATCAATTATCTCTTTCAATGATTCCTTTAGACAAGCAGGATCCATGTCCATTTCTTCTAAGTTCTTATCAGTGAATTCGTACAATAAAATAGGAAATTTGGAGACTCTGTCTGTCAACCACGGGCTCATTGCACACAAGTGTACAAGCCTTTTCATTGCGTCCTTGTTTTCAAGAAGGAAGGCGAGATAGGTACTGCGCCTAACGATTGCATCAAAGACCTTAAGGCATCTTTCTAGTGCTTCATTGGGTCTTTTCTCAGAAGAACACAGACTGAGCAGTATCGGTCCTATCTTATGCAATCGATTTGCTGCTATATCTTGAAGTTGGTGGTGCTCTGACCCAAAGGATGCTATACATTTTAATGCTGCCAAGCCATTTTGATAGCCACTTGCCTCCAACAAATCTGCACTTTCTTCGAGTTCTGGGTTCCGCCATATCGATACCCAGTGCAAATTTCCCTCAACTATGATTTCTTTCTCTGCATTATTTGCCCCTAAAAAATCAGAGAAACAACTTGAAACAAAAGCGCGATGGGCATTAAGTTCAATGAGGAAATCATCGTAATTTGACCTTCCCATAATCCGAGCCAGGCGCTGTTTTGAAAGTTCATTCGCCGGCAGTTTTTGAGTTTGTTTATCATTCTCACCTTGCATTGCATGTTCAGTGTTTCTTAGATAAACATAGGCAGCTTCCAACTTCCCTACTTCGCCAAGTGGTAAAAGGTTTTCTCGTCCTAGCATTTCCAAAGCTTCCAAAAATCGGCGTTCCTGAAGCACTACATTCTTTCCGCCCCATACTAGTTGCTGTGCTTGTACAATAAACTCCAATTCCCGAATTCCACCGGGACCAAGCTTAATGTCGTTTTGCAAATCCTTGCGAGTAACTTCAAAATTAATCAAGCCTTTCATTTCTCTAAGGGATTCGATTGCCCCATAATCAAGCTGTTTACGATAGATAAATGGCAACATCCAGGCAAGAAAGCTTTCTCCAAGAACAATATCCCCGGCTACTGCCCGAGCTTTAACAAAGGCATATCTTTCCCAATCTCTACCTTGTTCGACATAATAGTTCTGCAAAGATGCTTGATTTACGATCAGCGGGCTACTCTCTCCATAGGGTCGTAATCTCATATCTACCCTAAATACAAAACCTTCTGATGAAACAGCATCTAAGGACTTCACGATTTGTCTGGCAGTCTTTAGAAAAAACTCTTGATTGCTTATCTCTTGAGATGTTGACTTTCCATTATCAGATGCTTTTTTCGCTACATTTTTAACAGCGCCTGATTCGCCATAGAAGAACATTAGGTCAATATCAGAAGAAAGGTTTAATTCTCGCGCGCCTAGTTTCCCAAGCGCTAAGACACTCATCCTTTGTTGCTCATCAAGTAAATTAAGGGGCGTTCCATATTTGGCTAAATTATTTTCGTAGTGATAACGCAAAGCTATCTCGATACAATCATCCGCGAGATCGGACAAGTCACTGGTTGTTTCGACAAGATCCGCCCGTCGTGTAAAATCTCGAAATATGATTCGGCACATTGCTTTTTTTCGATAATCGCGTAGAGCGATATCAAACTGAATAAGATTCAAACTTTTAGTTTCAAAGAATTCATTTTTGCAAAACACGGCATAGTCTTTAGCTGACCACAAAAATCGCCCATTTTTAGCAAAATCTAAACCAGTATGAGATTGAACAAAACGGTAAAAATATTCACTTAGACTTGAAACCTGAACAAGATCTTCTAGATCGGGCGTTTCCAAAACCTTAGAAAGGCTTGCTTGTATATCGAGAACTCTTGTATCAAGCTCGTCTACTTCACTATCAGACATTACACTATTCTATGCCGGAAAAAGGCGCGACCCTTAATACTTCGCTAACAGTAGTTTTCCCTGCGGCTACCTTAAGTGCACCGCTTAGGCGTAATGTTTTCATTCCCTCCTTCATCGCTTGCAGCCTCAGCTTTCCAATCTCTGTGCCACCACCAACAATACTCTTAATCTTGTCAGTTAAAGGCAGCAGCTCATAAATTCCTTCTCGACCCCTAAAACCAGTATCCCGACATTCCAAACAACCTACAGGATGATACATACTTTTTGGCATGGACATTTTCCAAGGTGAGACAAGCACCTTCCATCCTGCTTCATCTGATTCCCCCAAAGCTTTGCATTTTGGACAGAGCGTTCTCACTAGTCGCTGAGCCATAATTCCAAGCACTGTTGCCTTTATGAGATAAGGAGCAACACCCAACTCTAATAATCGAGTAATAGCCGAAGGTGCATCATTTGTGTGTAAAGTCGAGATGACAAGGTGCCCCGTTAATGCAGCCTGAATTGCCATTTCTGCAGTTTCTAAATCTCTCACTTCACCCACCATAATAATATCGGGGTCTTGCCGTAACAATGCGCGAACACCATCTGCAAAGTTCAGGTTGATATTTTGTTGAACTTGCATCTGATTAAATGATGGTTCAACCATTTCGATAGGATCTTCAATGGTGCAGACATTCACTTCCTCTGTAGCCAATTGTTTTAGGCTTGAATACAAAGTTGTCGTCTTCCCGGACCCCGTTGGTCCCGTTACTAAGACAATACCACTCGGGTTTTCGGTCATTTTTACCCAACGGTCGTAATCCTCATTGGCTAAGCCCAAGGCTTCAAATGATTGCAAGAGAATATCGGGATCAAATATTCTCATTACCATCTTTTCCCCAAAGGCAGTAGGTAGTGTTGAAAGCCTTAACTCGATCTCGTGTCCATCTTGAGTCTTCGTCTTCAATCGACCATCTTGAGGTTTTCGTTTCTCAGCTACATCCATTCTACCAAGTACTTTTATACGGCTTGTCACCGCTGTCATCACGGAGCTAGGTAATTCGTAGACGAGGTGTAAAACACCATCAATTCTGAAACGAACACGACCTTTCTCCCGTCTGGGCTCCAGATGGATATCACTTGCACGCTGTGTAAACGCATAACCCAATAACCAATCAACAATATTGACGACATGAGCATCGTTTGCATCCATTGCGTCGCCTTGACCCAATTCCAACATCGCCTCTAAATTGGATAATGAACTCGTGTTCAGCCCCAATGCATTGGCCTTACTAACAGATTTGGCCATGTTGTAAAATTCAGTCGTATATCGCCGAATATCCGCCGGATTTGAGATCACACGCGTAATAACCTTACCGGGTTGTGACTGAGAAATTGTCGCCTCCCAACCGTGCATATAAGGCTCAGCACTGGTGATGACAACTTCATCATCCCGAACCTCAAGCGCTAATAATTGATGACGTTTTGCAAATTCGTAAGACATCACCCGCGTGACCACTTGAGAATCTATTTTTAAGGGGTCAATACGCTGATACGGTTGTTTAGCCTTTTCACACAACCAGAGTGTCAATGCTTCAAGGTCAAGCACTTGTTCAGCATGGGCTTGATCATCAACGGGTTCATCAGCAATTATTTCAATTGGATGCCAGCTAAGTTGGTTTTTGTTCCTCGTTTTTAAACTTAAGTTGTCAGCATCTCCAGCTGACATGCGGCCCTCTGCCACCAGATCATTAATGAGTGTCCGGTAATTAAGAGAAATGTCTGGTTTTTTTCTGTCAGCTTCTTGAAAGGCCACGCCCACCTCGGCTTTGATGTCGAATTTAGTACCCCGACAAGTTTACACCTTTTGGCCCTTATTCGGTAAGAGAGTAGGCGGATGTCGTATTGCATACCATTAAGAAATGCTAGAAATGAACACATTCAATTCACTACACTGTCACACCTAGCGCCATCTATTGCTATAATCGACTGCTTTTTCGAATATACTTTTTTAAACCTTTAATGGGTAACGGCGATAAATAGTCACTAAAATGAGTCAAATTAGTAAGAAACAACATGCAGATTGGTTTAGGGATTCCTCCCCTTATATTAATGTTCATAGAGGAAAAACTTTTGTCTTGCACCTTCCTGGGGAGGCAATTGAGCACGATAACTTCAGGAATATCGTAAAAGATGTTTTACTACTAAACAGTCTTGGCATTCGATTGATAATCGTTTTTGGTGCCGCAGCGCAAATTGATAAACGTCTGATCAAAGAAAACTTGTCTTCCACCTTAGATTCTCAAATACGTATTACAACAACTGAGATCTTACCCCTGATTGAAGAGGTCATTGGTAAAATCAGGTTTGATCTCGAAGCCGCTCTCTCTAAAGGCGTCGTAAATGCCCCGGAAGGCCTAAAAGAGGTATTGGTCAGTTCTGGAAATTTTTTAAAGGCAAAACCTCTCGGTATCGTAAATGGCCAGGATTTCCAGCACACAGGACGCATAAGAAAGGTAAATACCCAGGCGCTCCGACAACAATTGGATGCAAATGCAATTGTACTCGTTTCTCCTTTGGGCAATTCACCGTCAGGTGAGATTTTTAATATAAACTCAAAAGAAGTCGCTGCAGAAGTCGCATCTTCCTTACAGTCAGACAAACTAATCTTTTTGTGTAAAGAACACGGCGTTATTAATGAAAAAGGTCATGTGATCAATGAGATTCAGATTGATGACGTAGATAATCAAATAGTTAATGAAAGAGATGATGAAATAGTTGACAACCTAGCTGAATCGGCTACCGCCGCCTTTTCAGCTCTATCATTCGCTAAAGATGCCTGCAAAAAGGGCGTTAGTAGATGTCACCTCATAGGTTTTGAAGAAGACGGGGCCTTACTTGAGGAGCTTTTCACCCGTGACGGTTCAGGAACGCAAGTTACTCGCAGTAGCTATGAACAAATTAGAAAGGCGAGTCCCCAGGATGTAGGTGGCATTATTGAACTCATTCGGCCCTTGGAGCTTGATGGCGCCTTAAAGAAAAGACCAAGAGAGCTTATAGAAGCAGAGATAGAAAAATTTATTGTTATAAGCCGTGACGGCATGATCGTAAGTTGTGCAGCTCTCTACCCATTCGGCGAACAGGGAGAACTCGCGTGCCTTGCAACACACCCAACTTATAGAAATAATAACCGAGGCGAAAAGCTACTAAAAGCCATCGAAATTGAAGCAAGGTTGAGGGCACTAGAAACACTTTTTGTGCTCACAACCCAATCAGCTCATTGGTTTACTGAGAGGGGGTTTATTGAACAATCGATTTCTACCCTGCCAGAATCAAAACAAACACTTTATAACTTTCAAAGAAACTCTAAGTTCTTTGAAAAACCGCTAGATTAGAAAAAACGGAAAATACACATGCCTGCATATCGGTTAAAAACCTCAACTTAAGGTCGTAGCATGGCAGAAGCACGCGCCCTATGGCGTGCAACTGGCATGACTGATGAAGACTTTGGCACGCCAATCATCGCCATGGGCCACGACGGAACCTTATATAGTCTGCCGCCGAAAACCTCATTTCGGATTAGATAGAACATATGGTGAATGCCCATTGCGCCATGGAGGAAGTCGAAGAGTATGAAAGGTCAGTCTGCCTAACAGAAGCACTTGTTCTTGATCGTGAGTCTGGATGTATCAGAGATATTGAGTAGGCTTACAGCAAAGAAGGCGATGATATCCTAATTGATATTCCTAGTCGCTCAATCAATCTAAATGTTGATAAAGCCATCTTAGATTCGCGAGGCGATAGGAGATGCTTGGATACCGACTGAAAAACGCAGTAGAGTTTTCTCGTCAGCTTTTAAGTGCCTACGCTGCATTAACGACTAGTGCGGACTGGAACGAGATTGGGTTCCCGGCCTGGCTTCCACCCTTTTTTCCATTCTGATCTCAAAATGCTGTATCGAACACGGTTGATGTATTCACCATAAAGACGCTCGGCATCTCTCTCTAGCCCTTCATTAAACAAATCTAGTCGTTCGCATACTGCGCGGCTTGAAAGGTTTTTTTCACCCACTTCAATTAAAACCTTATTTAACTGCAAATCCTCAAAGGCATAATGTATAAAAAATATGACACAGCGATTGATTATACCTTTGCCGGTCATACTTTCCGCTAGCCAGTATCCTAGACTAACCGACAAATTACTTTCGTTGATTAAGTGGTATCCGCAACTTCCAATCAGTTTACCCTGAAAAAATATGCCACAGATGAACCCTAAACCCTGGGCGAGTTGCGTTTTGGTGAATTGAATAAACTTTTCAGAATCTTCTAGTTCATTGTTTTGGTCTAGCCACGGTAGCCATTTTCGAAGATACATGCGATTATCATTAATGAGCTCGATCAGCTCAGAAGCATCCGAAATTTCATAGGTCCGTAACAATAAATCTTCATTTAGCTGGAATTGTTTCATCAGTATTTTAGACCCTAGCATTTGCTCACTACCTTATATCTGACAAACCCTGTAAGGCGTCTCTCGTCTGCTTCACTAAATCCTCCATCACTTCCGCCACGGGTTTTACTGAATCGAAGTACCCAATGCTTTGACCGGCACCGGAGTGAATCAAGGGTTCAATATCATGCTCTTCAATCGCCCCTAGTAAGTCACCAACCAATACATCCTGATATGGCATCTTCAAGGGCTCTGGTGCCTTATCAGATTCCCATTCAGCACTCCAAGCAGTTCGAATTTGGCGAAAGGTTTTGCCGCTTTCTGATCGCGTAATGACAGTATCCCCAAGCCCAGCCTGCTTCAGCTTCTCAATATTCACTGGGTGAAGATGGGAGCGGTGCTCCTCAGTTAACAGCCAAGCTGTACCAAGCCAAACGCCTTCTGCCCCCATAGCAAGTGCCGCAGCGATATGTCGTCCGGTTGCCACGCCACCGGCTGCTAGTACAGGAATATTATTGGCTTCATCAACAATCTTAGGCACAAGAGAAAAGGTGCCGATCGGCCCTGTGTGTGCACCGGCGTCATAACCTTGAGCAACCAATATATCTACCCCTGCCTGACGAGCACGTTCAATATGATGGGGAGAGCCGATCAAGGCCAATGTTGTCTTTCCCAATTGTATTGCTCGCTTTATCACCTCTGGAGGAGAACCAATCCCACAGGCAAACATATTTACCTTTGAATCCAATACGGCTTTAATTTGGCCTTCTTCAATTTCAGATGAACGAATAAAGCGTGTCCGCATGCCTGGCCCACTTGCCGCAGGCACTTTATATTTTTGAATAAGACTTTCAACAAAATCTTGATGCTCCGAGGGGATTTCAGCTTCTATCGCAGCTCGGCTATTATGAGCGGGCATCCCTGGGGGTAAAACCAAATCAACACCGAAGGGAAGGTCACCGACCATGTCCTTGATTTTGGCTAGTTCTTCTGCTATTTCATGGGGAAATCGCCTTGTTGCGCCATAAACACCATAGCCACCGGCATTGGTAATAGCAGCGACAACTTCAGTCGAATGAGCAAAACCAAATATTGGATACTTAATACCCAGTTGTCTGCTTAATTTCGTTGATAGTTTTTTCAATATGGACTCCAGTTTTCACCTTTGATAGTCGGTCTCTGCTAAACGGTTTCTACTATATGGTCTGCGATTGTCTCAGTTAAGGACCTATCAGCACAACTTTACGCTTGCTAGCAACTTAGTATTTTAACCTAAGTCTATCAATAGACTCACTTTGTATTAGACATGGTTGAGAGTATATTCTTAACCTAAGGGGCTTAGTGACGCTAAGCAAATGAGTCTAGGAGATGAACATGTTTGAGCTTAGCGGAATTGATCATATTGTTCTAAGAACGTCAAGAATCGATGAGATGTTGTCTTTTTATAGAGAGGTTCTTGGTTGTAAGTTGGAGAGAGAAACATCACCTGAGCTAGGGTTGACGCAATTAAGAGCGGGAGAAGCGTTGATTGATCTTGTGGCTGTGGATAGCCAGCTAGGAAAAATAGGTGGAGGTCCCCCAAGTAAAATGGAAAATAATCTCGATCATTTCTGCTTGCAGGTGAAGCCAATAACAGAGGAGATGATTTCTACTCATTTAGAGAAACATGGGATCAGCTCAAGTGAATTTGCACCACGCTACGGAGCAGAAGGTATGGGCAACTCTACTTATTTCAAAGACCCCGACGGAAATACGGTGGAGCTTCGCATTCGGAGCCAATGAAGGAGACCTATTATGAATACCATTACCAGCATTGAGGATCTTGAAAAAGTATACGGGAAACCCGTTGACCGAGCGCTTTGGAAAGAAATCGACTATATAAATCAACATTATCGGATGTTTATAGAACAGTCCCCCTTTCTGATTCTCAGCACGATCGGAGATAAAGGCTTGGATTGTTCTCCAAGAGGTGACCCCGCAGGTTTTGTCAGAGTTGTGAACGAAAGATGCATACAACTACCGGATCGCAGGGGCAATAACCGGCTAGACTCCCTTAGAAATATCGTTCTAAACCCAGCTGTCGGAATAATTTTTTTGGTTCCAGGTGTTGGTGAAAGCATTCGACTTAGTGGTAGAGCCACCATCGTTACTGATGAAGGCTTATGCAGGTCCTTCTCTCTAAATGGAAAAGCAGCTTCCAGCGTACTTTCTATTCAAGTAGAGAAAGTCTATTTCCAGTGTCAGAAAGCACTAGCCAGATCAGGGCTTTGGCATTCTGAATTACAGATTGACAGAAAAAAGCTACCTACGGCTGGGGACATGTCAAAGATTTTTGCTGATGCGCGGAACATTAACTTTGACGCTGAGGCCTATGATAAAAACTATCCCACATACATGGAGGAAACTATTTATTAATCTCAAAATATGCACTACTCGATTGATTCATAGTCTCGTTCTACTTTCGCAATTCTAGTTTTGTCACTTTTATACCAGAGATCGCGACCCTTCTTCTGGGCTTCCAAGTGGGCTTCATTAGCCTTCCATTTTTTTATGGATTCAAGATCTGTCCAATAAGAAACTGTTACTCCAAGCTCTTGCCTTGCAGATTCAACACCAAGAAACCCAGGTTGCTCTGCGGCCATCTTCTGCGCCATATCATCATAGGCTTTTTCTTCTTGCCTCCCTTCTTGCCTCCCTTCTTGAAAGCATACTCAGTCAGTAAATAAGGAAGTAAAGATAACGGCATAATAGGGGGGCTTAGGCGTCATTGAAATCATAAAAATCTTCCTATGCCTTCTTTGTGCAATTTTTCAAATCCACCAGTTTCACGATCCAAGACACAAATCACTCTATCTATATTGATACCGTTCCCTCTTAGTCGATTCGCAAAATCAATAATGGCCCTAGCACTTGAGACAACATCTTCAACCAACAGAACATTTCTACCGTCTAAGGCCGCCCCTTCAGAATAGTCGCAGGTGCCGTGAGATTTAGCTTCTTTTCTTATAGAGGCACAGTGCAACCCTCTCATCTGGCTTAACGGCGTTACTATCGGAATACCGCCCATTTCCAGTCCAGCTAGCACTTCAATATCCTCCGGTACTAATTCTGACAATGCTACCGTAATGTCTCTCAATAAAACTGGATCAGACTCACATTAATACTTATCAAAGTAGGTGTTCGCTTTTTTGGCAGAGCGCAGCGTAAATTCACCAAAAATCTTCGACTTTCTTGTCATCCTTACCGCGAGGGACATCACAGGACTCAACTAGTAAACACCCAAAGATCTAAATTCATCCAGTAAATCTGAACCGTTTGATTCTGCAAGTATTAATGCGTCCATTGCCTTAACATTCGTTTCACGATTTGCTTTGTGCATTCCGACTGCGTGCCAGTGCACCATTTTTTCCCATACCGGACCAATAATCTCCCATCCTTTCACATTGCCTTTTGCTGTTTTAACCGTGAAATGTCCAAATTCTGAAATGGCAGTTCGCAACCAAGCAACATGAATCGCTTCATCAATGCGCACGCGATTAACCAAGGTAACCGCGAGAGTAGTGTTATAAAGGGACTTGCTCTCAGTTATGACATCTTCATAGTAACGAAATGCTTTCTCCGCTCTGACTTCTATCATGAGCACATTCATTAAAAGTCCAAGTAATGCCTCATATTCTGGCGGTATCTGTTCCATCTCACGCTCATTTATTTCCCGTCCAATGCTGTCGGGCGGGCTAGGCAGTGGGTATTTACCTTTTCCGAAAATTAGATCTCTAACTGCGTACCACATAGTATCGTGACCACCGAGGCCAGAATCCTCTTTTCCACCTTCATCCCAACCATGGGTTCGAAGCAATCCTTTATTCATATGACCTAAGCTAGTTGAACTAATATCTTCTTTGATAATCTTTTGGAAATCTGGCGCAACAAGATCAACCAAAGCGCGTCCCCTGCCTTCGACTATCCCCGTTATCGTTAATGAATCCCACAATGCTTGTTCGATACCATTTTCCAACAAAAAAAGCTGTTGCCTAACATTAGGGAAATTGGGCTCAGTTAATAAGGCTGTTGTCGCGCCTACCAAAACAACATCATTTTTGAGTAATTGCTGCTCCCAGGCATTCACTGCCTGCCAGCGATACTTTGTTCTAGGAGATGTGTAGCGATCTTCTTTATCGAATCCGCCATGTAATTTAAGGCCACACTCTTCGTGCAGACGTAAATCATCTACTTCAGCTTCCAACGCATCTTGGCTAAAAATCAACTGGACCATTTGCTCTCTCCACCACCGACAAAATAAATAACAAGGCTTTGTCCTATTACTATGCCTTTATTTTGGTAATACGCAAATAATACAGCCCATTTTTAAGACAAAACCAAGCAGCTGTGAGGATTAGCCGCGATATTGTTATACTGTCTCTTTTGCTCAGGATGGTGCTCAGGTAATGAACAGGCGATTTCCGATAACGAGAATGCGTCGCATGCGGCGAGATGATTTTTCTAGACGCTTGATGCGGGAAAATACACTCTCTGCAGACGATTTAATCTATCCCGTTTTTGTTATTGAAGGGGAGAATACAACAGAAGAAATTCCTAGCATGCCAGGCGTTAAGCGTTTTACGATCGACCTCCTTGTAAAGGAAGCCCAAGAGATTTTCGATCTTGGCATCCCGATGATTGCCATATTCCCAGTAATTCCATCAGACAAGAAAACTGAAGACGGTAAGGAAAGCTATAACCCTCAAGGTTTGGCGCCTTGCGCTGTCAGAGCATTAAAAAAAGCAGTGCCCGGTCTTGGCGTCATGACTGATGTTGCACTAGACCCTTATACCAGTCATGGACAGGATGGTTTATTGGATAGCAGCGGTTATGTCAGCAATGATTTATCTGTAGAGGCGCTTGTTAAGCAAGTACTGGTTCAGGCTAATGCAGGTGTCGACGTAGTCGCTCCCTCTGATATGATGGATGGACGTATCGGAGCAATACGAGATGCACTTGAATCAGCTGAGTTTGCAAATACAAGAATTCTCGCTTATTCAGCCAAGTATGCCTCTGCGTTTTACGGTCCATTTAGGGATGCCGTCGGATCGTCCTCGAACCTGGGCTCTGGAAATAAATTTACCTATCAAATGGATCCAGCTAACGCAGACGAAGCCATTCAGGAGGTTGCACTTGATCTTGCAGAAGGTGCTGACATGGTCATGGTTAAGCCTGGCATGCCCTATTTAGATATCGTTCGCCGAGTCAAAGATGAATTTAAAGTACCCACGATGGTCTACCAAGTTAGTGGGGAATATGCCATGCAAATGGCGGCAATACAGAATGGCTGGTTAGATGAAAAAATAATACAGGAATCTCTTATCGCGATGAAACGAGCGGGTGCTGATGCCATTTTGACTTATTTTGCAAAAAGAGTCGCGGAGCAGTTAAAACCCTAGAGAAAAATAAAAAACCAGAATTTCAATTCACTTCCTCAAACTTGCACGTTAGGATAGCGGTCTAAATTTTACCTACAACTGTAAACTAGGAGCAATTAACTAATGTCTGACATCAGCCATGTAACAGATGCCAATTTCGAAGCCGATGTACTCAACTCAGATGTACCCGTTTTAGTCGACTATTGGGCAGAGTGGTGTGGACCCTGCAAGGTCATCGCCCCCATTTTAGAAGAGATCGCAGCTGAATATGACGGCAAGATGAAGGTTTGCAAATTAGATATTGACGCTAATGAAGCAACGCCACCTAAATATGGAATTCGCGGCATCCCAACCTTGATGTTATTTAAAGATGGCGCCGTCGAAGCAACCAAAGTAGGGGCACTATCTAAGTCGCAATTAACTGCATTTTTAGACAGTAATATCTAATAATACTAAGCTATATTCCAAGCATTCTGACAAAAAGTGATGAAAAGTGGCAAGGCGCTTGGAATTTTTAGCAATTTAAACTTGACAAGCGCAGCAAAAACGGACATTTTTACCATATTCGATATCAGCAAGTAATATCACTAAGCGGATTTACTTAAGATTTACTAAATAGTATCGAAAATCTAAGCCTCCAAAAAATCCTTTTAGGTCGTCTCATAAAAGTACTTCACGTTCTTTTGAATGATAGATTGTACGAAATCGATTTTATGCGCTAGATTTTAAAAGACAGATATAACAATATTAATACAAAAATACGAGATCCATTTTACTAACCGAGCAAATAGACGATACGACTTCAAAGACCCTCTTCTAGATCCTACTCAAACTAATCTTAGCGCCTTAGCGCCATTCCTTAACTTAATGACAAAAAAACTATGAATTTAACAGACCTCAAAGCAAAACCAATACCCGAATTATTAGAAATCGCCCATGAAATGGGTATGGACAATCTCGCCAGATCTCGAAAACAAGAAATTATCGCCAGCGTCCTTCGTAAACATGCAAAAGGCGGAGAAGCAATTTTTGGAGACGGCACGCTAGAAATATTACAAGATGGTTTTGGGTTTCTACGCTCTGCCGATAGCTCTTACTTAGCTGGCCCAGACGACATCTATGTATCACCAAGCCAGATCCGTCGATTTAATTTAAGAACTGGAGACAGTGTTTCTGGGAAGATTCGACCACCCAAAGATAGTGAGCGATATTTCGCCTTACTCAAGGTCGATCAAATTAATTACACCGATCCCAGCGAGTCAAAGAACAAAATCCTATTCGAAAACTTAACACCGCTTTTTCCCGATGAACCACTCTTGCTAGAAGCAGGTAATGGTAGTACCGAGGATTTAACGGCAAGAATAATTGACCTAACGTCACCCATAGGTAAGGGCCAAAGGGGATTGATCGTATCTCCACCTAAGGCGGGTAAGACGCTAATCCTACAGAACATCGCCCAGGCGATAGCGAGAAATAATCCAGAATGTCACCTTATCGTCCTGTTGATCGATGAACGTCCCGAAGAAGTCACTGAAATGCAGCGATCTGTTCGCGGGGAAGTCGTTGCGAGCACATTTGATGAACCACCTTCGCGACATGTCCAAGTGAGTGAGATGGTCATAGAAAAAGCAAAACGCTTGGTGGAACATAAAAGAGATGTGGTTATTTTACTCGATTCAGTTACCCGATTAGCTAGAGCATATAATACCGTTATACCCGCCTCCGGTAAGGTTTTAACGGGTGGTGTAGATGCGCACGCTTTAGAACGTCCTAAGCGATTCTTTGGCGCCGCAAGAAACATAGAAGAAGGAGGCAGTTTAACTATCATCGCAACCTGCCTAGTGGATACTGGCTCAAAGATGGACGAGGTTATCTATGAGGAATTTAAGGGTACCGGTAACCAAGAATTACACCTTGAAAGAAAGATCGCAGAGAAAAGAGTATACCCAGCAATCAATATCCGTCGATCAGGTACGCGACGAGAAGATTTATTGATGTCCGAAGAAGACTTGCAAAAGGCTTGGATATTACGAAAAATTCTACATGATATGGACGATCTCGCTGCAATTGAATTCTTGTTAGAAAGGATTAAGAAGTCAAAGTCTAACGCAGAGTTTTTCGCCTCGATGAAGCGAAAATAGAAGTAGTAAGGCCTCTATTGAGCAGGTTATTCATTTAAATGCGCTGTGTAATCGAATCGATTAGTTATCTAAATCACGACACGCGGCGCGTTTTGTTGCGAACGCCCCAGCCAATCAGCTTCTACGCTGGCCAATATTTAGAGGTCGTATTAGCTGATCGAAGATGTCCTTTTTCTATTGCATCAACACCTTATGACGATAGTCTCATCGAGCTTCATATTAGGCCGACGCCGAATTCAGAAGAATCAGATTCAATCGAAAACGTGTTAGATACGGCTAGTTTTTTGGATATCAACTTGCCTCTCGGACATTGTTTTATGAAGGAACCGCCATCAGGCCCACTGTTGTTAATCGCAGCTAGTACCGGCATTACCCAAATGAAGAGCATCACCGAAACCCTTCAACGGCAAAATTTTGCTCATGACATCCACCTCTACTGGGGAGTTTTGAAAGAAGAAGACATCTATCTTAAAGACCTCTTTGAAGAGATAGAAAATACCTCAGAGAATTTCAACTTTATACCTGTTGTCAGCGAGCCCAATCCAGGTCCATCTTGGCAAGGAGAAATAGGTTTAGTGGGAAAAGTTGCATTGCGGAAATTGCTGAAAGACAACATCGAATTAGAAAAACTAACCGTTTTTGTGAGTGGCGGACCTGCCATGGTCTATGCAACTTTAGACATGTTCATCGAACATGGACTACCAAAAAAAAACATGCATTCCGATATGTTTACTTTAGTACCAAGGGAATAGTGCAACAAAGGAAATTGCGTAAAAGGAAAGTCGTACACACTCAGGTATTTCCGAGTTGAAAATACTCGTTGCTCTTCTCAATATCCCCATCAAAGGCTAACAGTTTCGCTAAACTTTGGCTTGCCGCTTTGTTTTTGTCAATTTCAACACTACGTTCAAGCATTAGCTTTGCTTGATCTCTATCCCCTGATGCTTCATACAGCTTTCCTAAACAATAAAACAATGCCGAGTCATCCACATGATCCTGCTGCCATTTTTCTGCGATTTTTAATCTTTTCTTTAAAGTTTCCGGTCCTAAATTCGCATACGCCTCAAGCAAGGATGATCTCCACGTTTGCTTCAAGGCATTACGTAATATAAGTTCTGATTCTTTTTCATTTTCCAATGAAGAAAGCAGAATCTTAAGTACATCCTCATCATCACGAAGTGTGGTTGGTGCTTTCTTAAACAATTTTACAGCACTTTCGTCGCTCGTATCTCCACGAGATAGTCGCTCAATTAGAATCGTCTTCTCCAATGATTCTGTAATGCTGGAAGACTTTGATTCCTTAATGTAAGATTTTTTAATCTGAGGCATTATTTCAGCCAAGCCACTCCAATCTTCCAAGGCAATCAGAGCGCGTTTTTTTAACTCAATTGACACTGAATTTTTTTTACATGCACTAAGATGATCCAGGCAAACTTGCCATTCTTCTCTGTCGGCCGCCATTTCTGCTGAGGCCACCTTAACAGCGTGAGATGATTGGGGATTGGATGATAATGCCTCCCTCAAATAACCTTCTCTCTTTTCCACAAGGCCAAGCTTATCAGCCGCTTTAGCAGCCGCAATATAATTTATAGCCGGAAACTCGCTCTCTTTAGCACCACTGATAAGAAACTTTTCTGCTCGTTCAAAATTCCCTTCCTGCAGAAAGATCATGCCTTTTGAACTTAATACTTGGGAATTTCTACGTTTCTTACTTTCCCCCCACTGTTTTATTCTCTGGTTCGCGCCACCAAAAAATCGAATCAGACGGGCAAGATAAACTAGCGAGACACTGACTCCGGCAAGCATTCCAAGCATGACCCAGAGGCCTGTTTGTATGGTAATTCCATCGTAAGAAATCAGTACATAACCTGCATCACGGGCTATTAATGTGCCAATCCAACCCGCAAACACCACGACAAGTAAGAGAACCAGAAGATTTCTTTTCATTTTTCTTCACCAACATCGATTCCTGGTGTTGGCAATGCTGGGGGCAGAGCGTCTCTTGGATCAAACCCGTCCATCAGTTTTCTCATTTCCGTTAGCGAAGCAGAAATATCCGGCACATCCTCCTCGATCCGAACTGTCCTCAAGGATTGTATCGTTTCGCTCATAGCCAATGTCACGCCATGCTCTGGATCGAAATATTGATCTATCCAAACAAGACTATCATTTAAGCTTGAATCATAAATAGATTGATTGCGCCTCAAAAGTGCTAATTGCGCGTGCTGCATCTTCATCACCAAATTCTGTCTTAAATAATAATCCTCTTTTGGAGGAAGAATAGGTGTGACCACTGTCCCATCATTTCGATAGTCCACTAAGCTCGCAATCCTAGCGCCAATATTGTTTAGGATGCGCATTACGCCGCCCATTATGTCTTGGGTTCCTTCGATCCTATTCTCCATTTCAAGCGGCAGAAATTGGAGATTTTTTTGTTCTAAATGATTGACTTGATTGATTAGTGCGCCAATTTTTACAAAAATACCATCCGTATCTAGATCACCTATCGTCCTCAATTTTGCCATATCTTCAGCAAGACGCATCCTTACGTCATAAGCAATCACGCCCTTCGCATCTTGAATAATTTCATCAGCAGAAGACAACAAGGCAAGGGCACCTACAGCATCTTGTTCCATTTTTATGCGCTGGTTAGCGAGGCGGATGAGATATTCGGCCTCTGCTAGCAACCAATCTTCGCTAGAACTACCGCGAGATTGCTTGAAACTGGAAAGTGCCCTGTCTAATTCTGTTTTTATTTCTATAGATGAAAGCCGTTGTGATTCTCTAATGTTGTTTATTGATTCTTGTGTCAAATTATCTTTTAGGTTGATCGCTTCTTCTATCGCCTTAAGGGAAGACGTAATACCAGCCAATGCTTGCATCGTGACTGGGTGCTGCTCAATTTGTTTCGGTTCAGCTTCTCTACTGTCCTGAATGCGTTTTAGTTCGAAAGACGTATATGCGCCATAACTTGCGATGCCTATGGCAATCAAACTGAGAAAAATACTCAGAATTCCACCTAAGAACAAAGGCTGACCACTTGTCTTTTGCTTTGTGGATCGTTGTTCTTTAGCAGAGGATGTCTGCTTTTCCTCAAGTAGATCGAGAGCATCATCCAATCGCTCGTCAAGTTTTCCCTCGTTATTCTCACTCATGCTGTCAAGTGCCTTATTGCTTTTCAATGCATTTTAATAGGGATTCAAGCATATCTGAATCTTGTTGGCTGGAAGCAAGTTCAACCTTACCAAAACCTTCATCAATTGCCATTAATTGCAGACGGCGCGAGGGTACAATCAGGCAATATTGTGTAAGGAGTATCCCTAGTAGCCGACTTAAATGTATTAATGCCTCACCACTGTAAACAAGGGCGAACACCTTTTCACCTGAGGCCACCCAATCTGCGGATTCATAATTGATAATCTCACGCCGATAAACCTCCGCGTAATCTACCGAAGCACCTCTGCCTTGCAGACCTTCCTTCAGCGTTTCCCTTCCACCGACCCCCCGAACAATAAGCACTTTTTTCCCTACTGGAGCTTGCAACTCAGTCATCGCGAGCAGTCCTTCTGAGGAGGATTGTGAAGGTGAATATACTTCTAAATCTTCAATTCTCAGATGATGGGCCGTGCCTGGACCCACTGCGAACCAGGTTAAGGACTGAGGCCATTGCGGCCAATAGTTTTGTAAGCGGGGCAAACCAAATTTTACTGCGTTCTTGCTGATAAATATTATATAGTCGAAAACATCTAAACCTAGTATATGTCTCTTTGTGTCCTCACCTAATTCAATAGCCTCACAAGTAAGTAAGGGCTTACTATAAAAATTCAAGCGCTTAACACTATCCACATCGCCATGCTCATAACAGAGTGCTATAAAGCATCTATTTTGCTCTGGTAAACGCGTTAATAGCACATTACCCCTCATCTTTAGATATTTTCGCCGATAAGCTCACCTGCACCTGCTATATAAAGCGCTTCCACCAGCTTTTTTGCAATGGCAATGCCGTCATCTCTTAAGCCTGATCTAGAAAGTGATATATGCCGCCTACCCTCTCGATCACTTACATAAGCATTCAGTTTGATATCTTCCCCCGACAAGAGGGCAAAAGCAGCAATAGGTAAACTGCAATCTGCCCCAAGCCCTGAAGAAATCTCTCTCTCGCACATAACACAGTCGTAGGTATCTCGGTGATTAATGGCCCCAAGGAGTTCGTTTAGTTCTTGGTTATCGGTTCTCGATTCAATACCAACGGCCCCCTGTCCCGCAGAAGGTATACAAAGTGTCGGATCGATCTCCTGGGTCACTCTGTCTTTTAGTTGTAGCCGAATAAGGCCAGCGGTTGCGAGAATTATCCCATCGAATTTACCTTCATCAAGCTTTGCTAGTCGCGTCCCGACATTGCCGCGCAATTCTTCGTAAACTAGGTCGGGACGCGCTAATTTCAATTGTAATCGTCTCCGCAAACTTGAAGAACCAATTTT
The DNA here is from genome assembly GCA_047616645.1 of Flavobacterium sp. Taxonomy (GTDB): domain Bacteria; phylum Pseudomonadota; class Gammaproteobacteria; order Pseudomonadales; family Azotimanducaceae; genus JAHRVQ01. The sequence continues at coordinate 18,969 of JBLHIH010000024.1, forward strand.
TGATCCAGGGGGCAATTCCATCAACGAATTAAAGTGACAACTAACAAAGGCATCCCGCGGATCTTCTCTCTCACATATTGCACTCAAATGCAGACCATCGGGGATAAGGGATGGGACATCCTTCATCGAATGCACTGCAATATCGGCTCGACCCTCGTACAAGGCAACTTCAAGCTCTTTAATAAAAACGCCTTTTCCTCCCATTTGGCTAAGCGGAGACCGCTTATCTCGATCTCCAGCGGTTGTCATACCAATAATCTCGACGCGCAGATTACTGTGAGCTTGCTCTAACTGAGATTTTACGTAATTCGCTTGCCACATCGCTAAAGCGCTTTCTCTGGTCGCTAATCTAATGTGGTCAATCATTATATTTCAGCCAATAAAAAAGCGGCATTATAGCCGCCTTTCACACGACTATCACTAATAAGAAACGTGCGCCCTGTTAAATGATAAACGGTGCTTTATAAGCTTTGAACCAAGCGCCTCAAGCCAGATACATGACGTCGACTCACGTCAAGTTTATCTTCTACTCCACGCATTCTAACGCGGTAGTGCCCCGTAGAATCTCTTTCAAGGCCTTCAATTTGTTCCATCATCACTAGGGCATTTCGATGAATTCTAACTACTTTATCACCAAATTCATCTTCCAAGTCTCGTAAGGTATCATCAATTAGTACCTCTCCACTTTCATGACGAACGGTGACATATTTATGATCTGCCTGAAAAAATCGAATTCCCGTTAAAGGGATCAACTCAATTCCACGTCGAGTTTTAGCGCTAATATGTGTCCGAGCATGATGGGACTCTGCTTCCTCACCACCAATTCTTAGCACCTGCACCTTATTAAGCCGTCCGATTTTGGACAAAGTATCAATCAGGGCTTCTCGACGGACCGGTTTTAAAAGATAACCCGCTGCATTAACGTCAAAAGCCTCAATCGCATGCTCGCTAAAGGCGGTGCAAAAAACGACCGCTGGAGGGCTAGGTAATTCTGACAATTGGCTTGCCGCTTCCAAACCATCCGTACCTGGCATACGAATATCTAAAAGAACAATATCGGGTTCAAACTCAATGGTCTTCCGAATAGCTTCATCACCGGACGTAGCCTCTGCTACTACCTCATAAGCATCTAAGGTGCTCACCATGCGAACAAGACGTTCTCGGGCTAGCTTCTCATCATCAACTACCAGTACCTTCATGTCACCTACCTCGCTCTTAAATTTATGTCGCTTTGGAATAACGATCGACTGATGGAAGCGTAATTTACGCTCTTCTCATTAAAAAATTACGACGGATCTCACAAAAATGAAAGAAAAACCTCCAATTTTACCTCTTATACGCAAAAAGTACGGCTTCAGCTTCTTAAGCTTCATTTAAAGGATAGCTTATGGTTGTCTTAAAGACAGCGTCTTGAACTTCGGATTTTAAAGAAGCGCCCGTTCCATAAATCGCCTGCAGGCGACTACGGATGTTTTCGATTGCCATTTGATTTCCGCCTGTTTTGACCGACTGTTTCGGTGAAACTGGATTGAATATCTCAACCACCAGCTTTTCCCCTTGCTCAAATGCGTGGAGACGAACAGTACCCCCTTCCGGTAAAGGCTGAATACCGTGGTAAATTGCATTCTCTAACAGAGGCTGCAAAGTGAGCATGGGAACATGAATTTCATCTGGATTTACATCAATATGCCATTCAATCTTGAGCCTGTCATCAAGACGTAATCCTTCAATGTGCACATACTTCTCACAAAGATCCAATTCTTCTGTCAGGGTCACAGGGGAATTAGTCGAGTCATTTAGTGATGCACGAAACAACACTGACAGATCCTCGACAACTTCTTCGGCAGTTTCCGGATCAATACTGATTAGACTCGCTATGATATTCATCGAATTGAAGAGGAAGTGGGGGCGGATACGAGACTGAAGCGCTTGGATTCGTGAATTAAGTTCGGCTTGTTCCTGACGTCTTAATTGATGTTGAAGAAAGAAATAGCGAAAGGCAATTCCCGTCATCACAGCTGTAACGATGAGGTTACGTGCAAGGGTTCCAAGAAACTCAACCCCAATTACCTGCTCCTCAAGCATGAACCACTGCCCAATAATGCTAAATACAAGCGTAAGAGATAGGATGATGCTGCAGGCACTGAAGGTTGCAACAGGTACCGACATTTTCATTAACATCGGTCGAAAGTTGCATAAAACACCTGCAGATGCCAAAACAATCCACTGCACAAAAATGGAAGATAAACCAAAGTCCGCCCATGAGAAGTTAATCAGGTTGGAGTTAGCCATCACTAGGACAAAGGCAAGCAATTCTGCCACTAATACTAGAAACAGGATATTTTGCGTTTGGCACAAATCAGGCAGAAAAAAATCCGCCTCTACTTTCTCTTCTTGCGACATCAGGCGCCCCGAAGTTATTTTGATAATACTGGTATAATCCAAGATTAAGGCGTTAAAACTAATGCTGTTTGACGCAATCCTTGTTCTACCAGAACGTTAATTAAGCATTATAGACTTGTATCAATTTATTTCGGAATAAAGATTAGATGACATTCAAAGACACAAAAAGATTATGGGACGGCCGTTTTTCTGAGGCCACCGACAAATTTGTGGAGGCATTCACTGCCTCCGTTGAATTTGACAACATCCTCGCCGTCTACGACATTCAAGGATCTATTGCCCACGCGACCATGCTGGAGTCAGTTGGCGTCATTACCAATAATGAGTTGGCCTTAATGATTTCAGGTCTTAATGAAATTGATGATGAAATCCTCAAAGGTGAATTTGAGTGGCAAATAAGCCTAGAAGACGTTCACATGAACATCGAAAAAGCATTAACGGATAAAATTGGTGATGTTGGTAAAACACTACATACCGGGAGATCTCGAAATGATCAGGTCGCAACAGATATTCGACTTTATCTTAGAGACAAGATTGACTTGATAGCGGAGCTGCTGATTCATCTTCAAAGTGGATTAACCAATTTGGCTGAACAGGAAATTGAGACTATATTACCCGGCATGACGCATTTACAGGTTGCCCAACCAACCACCTTTGGACACCACATGATGGCTTGGCAAGCCATGTTAGAGCGCGATTTCGAACGATTGATAGATTGCCGAGGCCGAGTCAACGTCATGCCCTTAGGTTCTGCAGCACTTGCGGGAACAACGTTTCCCATTGACAGAAAACTCACCGCAACGTTATTGGGCTTTGAGAGAATATCGGAAAACTCTCTGGACGCAGTAAGTGATAGAGATTTCGCGATTGAATTTGCCTCCTTCGCCAGTATTTTAATGATGCATTTGTCAAGGTGGTCTGAAGAAATGATACTTTGGTCTTCGTCGCAATTTGAATTTATCGACTTGCCAGATCGATTTTGTACTGGATCTTCAATAATGCCCCAGAAGAAAAACCCTGACGTTCCCGAACTTGTCAGGGGAAAGTCCGCGAGAGTTTTTGGCAGTTTGCAAACCTTGCTAACCCTGATGAAAGGGCAACCTTTGGCTTATAACAAAGACAACCAAGAGGACAAAGAACCGCTATTCGACATCGTCAAAACAGTTATCGACAGCTTGACGGCATTCGGCGATATGGTTCCCGCGATTATTACAAAACCAGAAAACATGCGATCGGCAACAATGAGAGGCTATGCGACAGCGACCGATTTAGCCGATTACCTTGTTAAGAAGGGTTTACCTTTTAGGGATGCCCATGACGTAGTTGGAAAATTGGTCGCTGTGGGGATCAAACGAAATCTAGACTTGTCTGAGCTTGATATGGCCACTTTAGTTGCTGCATCAAAATTAATCGATGCAGACGTATTTGAGGTCCTCACACTAGAAGGCTCGATTAAAGCACGAGATCACTTCGGAGGAACCAATATCAATCAAATAGAACAAGCGATAGAAAGAGCTAGAAAGCGCATAGAGAAAGCTAGAAAGCGCATAGAAAAAGCTAAAATACGCACAGAAAGAACTACCTAGCTTTTTTAAGCTTTTGGCATTCAAGTTAATTCACTTATATTCTGGATAGGAATTAACTTGGCAAGTCCTTTAAGACAACCGGGCGATCTAGCTGCTCGCTTAATACTCGATTAAGTAAATCTGTGAGATTCTCATCCGTCGTCTGGCAATACCACTGTCCATCATGACGGCCAAGGTGGAATCCTCCAGAAAGGGCAGCAACCCATATCTCAAGCTGTGTAATTTGTTTACTTAATACAATGGTTGTACCATTTGGGAAGTGCATAGTTAATAAACCGCCACTTGTATCAAGATCAATATCCTCCTCAAATTCATCCAACAAATCCTCGAGGTGCATGAAAATTTCTTCAACCTGATCGATAAATTCACTTTCTCGCACAATAATCTCCTTTTTTGACAATACTTAGTTTTATCTATCGCTACTTAAATTTAGCTTTTAAATTTCGATACTCAGGATAGAATAAACCTCTAGATAATAAACTTGAAAACCTTATGAAGCCCTATTTATTAATTTTGCTTGTCATCATACTCCTACCAGGCTGTGCCGTTAACCCAGTCACAGGGAAGAATGAACTCTCATGGGTTTCTGAGGCAGAACAGATTCGCGTTGGTGAGTTACAGTACGGCCCATCCCAACAAGCTCAAGGTGGCGCTTATCTAGCAGACCCAACTATTAACCGCTATGTGAATGAAGTTGGCCAGCGAATAGCGAAATTTTCACCCGTCAAATTACCCTATGAGTTCGTTGTACTCAATAATGATACGCCAAATGCATGGGCCTTACCGGGGGGAAAAATTGCCATTAATCGAGGCTTGCTTTTAGAGCTCAGTAACGAAGCAGAGTTGGCTGCGGTACTGAGCCACGAGATTGTTCATGCAGCCGCGAAACATGGTGCTCAGGCAATGCAACGTAACACATTGAGCCAAGGACTTCTCGCCGCAACTGCGTTGGTCATTTCACAATCCGACCATGGTGAATATGCAGACTATGTTGTCGGGGGAGCACAAGTCGGACTTCAGCTTATCTCTACACGCTATGGCCGCAATGCCGAATTAGAATCTGACTACTATGGTATTCAATATATGGTGGCCGCAGGCTATGACCCGAAAGCTGCGGTCACCCTACAAGAAACCTTTGTCCGTCTATCAGAGAACAAAGAACAAGGCTGGGTAGAAGGGTTGTTCGCAAGCCACCCTCCCTCAGGTGAGCGAGTCGCAACAAATAAAGAAACCATTACTCAAATAACGGCTACTTCGATAGCGAACACGCCAAAAAGTTTTTATGAGAAACGCTATCAAACCAAACTATCTCACCTACGATCTTCCAAAGCAGCTTATGCGGAATCCAAGATAGCTCAAAAATTGGCATCTGAGAGTAAGTTTGAAGAGGCGCTTTCCGCCTTGTCCACCGCTATCGAAATAGAACCAAATGAAGCAAGTTTCTATGCAACGAAAGCTAGCATTCACTACCAGACAAAAAATTATAAACAAGCTGAGGCATCATTTACTCAGGCACTCGCGCTCAACGATAATTACTTTGAATATTATCTAGGTCGCGGACTCTCAAGAAATCAACAGGGTAACAAAAAGGCAGCTCGTGAAGACCTTCAACGGAGCATTAATTTACTTCCCACCGCAACTGCCAATCAAGAGCTTGGTGAAATCGCTTTAGATGGAGGAGATCGACCTGGCGCTAAAAAGTTTTTTCGTCAAGCCATGGGAGCTCAGGGCCCCATAGGAGAGTACGCCAAAACAGCCTATTTAAAATTAGACATTGTAGACAACCCTGGTCGTTATCTTAGCACTGAGCTCAAGCCTTCCTCGAAAGGGCAGCTTATAATAGTCATCAATAATAGTGCAGATATTAATATTGCGTCTCTTAGCTTAAGCATCACAGCGCTTCTCGGTCAAGAAAGAATGGGTGAAAAAGAAACTACTCAGCAAGAAGTGAATCGATCATTGTTAGTCCGAAATTTGAATGCTAATTCTGCCCAACAATATCCCAGCGCTTGGTATATCGATGAATCTACCTTGATAAAAAAATTAAACACTCACATTACAAATTTAGTCCTCAAATAAATGTTGACTGAAAAAGAACCTGCACTTGTCGAGTAGAAGCACATCGCTTTCTCGCGTATTATTCGCTACCTCTTTCATCTAAGGCAAACGCCATGCGTTTAACTACTTTTCTTTTGTTATTACTTGTGTTGGTCGCGTGTGGCCAAAAAGGTCCACTCTTTCTTCCAAATGACACACAAGAGGAGGCATCTAAGAAAGTAACATCTACGAATAATAGGCTGCTGCCAGTTTCAATCGAGCCATCAACACCCGAGCTAACAGCACCTGAGCAATTAAATTCGGCTAAAATGACCACGCTTGGATTTAAAGCCGCAAGATGAGCTATTTTGAGACTAAGCAAGGTACCCTTTTTGCAGAAGATGTTTCGCTTGAGCGCATCGGTGAAGAATTTGGAACGCCAGCATATGTTTACTCGAAGGCTGCCATCGAGGCAGCCTACAATAAATTTACGGAAGCATTTAGCGGGCAAGCACATTTGTGTTGTTATGCGGTCAAAGCCAATTCAAATTTAGGCGTGCTAAGTATTTTGGCAAAGCTCGGCGCAGGCTTTGATATCGTTTCTGGTGGAGAACTAGAGCGAGTCATTCGCGCTGGGGCACCAACAAACAAAGTTGTTTTTTCTGGCGTCGCCAAAGCAGATTGGGAAATTAAGAAAGCGCTAGAAGTAGGCATCGCCTGTTTTAATATTGAATCCGAAGCTGAGCTAATACAAATAAATCAGATCGCGACCGAAATGAAGATAGATGCACCTGTTTCAATCAGAGTAAATCCTGATGTCGATGCGAAAACTCATCCTTACATTTCAACGGGTTTAAAACAAAATAAATTTGGTGTTAGCCGCGATCGTGCGATGCTTATGTACACTGAAGCTAATGACATGCCTTATATCAAGATAATGGGAATCGATTGTCATATCGGTTCACAGATTACTGAACTTGAGCCGTTTATAGAAGCCTTGCATCGCATCATTGAGATTGTGGACACGCTTGCGACAATGCATATTACCTTATCCCATATCGATCTAGGTGGCGGCATAGGGGTACGCTATCAAGATGAGACCACTATCGATATTGAAGAATATGCAGGCGCAATCCAACAATCCATGGGTCACAGAAAACACACTCTCTTCTTCGAACCGGGGAGATACATCGTTGCCAATGCGGGTATATTGCTAAGTCGAGTTGTGCATTTGAAAGAGAACGAAGGTACCCACTTCGCCATTTTGGATACTGGGATGAACGATCTCATCAGGCCAGCTTTATATCAATCTTGGCAGGGCGTCACCGTTGTCAAAACAACATCAACTAGCAAGGTTTCATACAACCTTGTAGGACCAATATGCGAGAGCGGTGATTTTATTGCACATGACAGAACGCTTTGTGTCAATGCGGGTGACTATATCGCTATTCACTCAGCAGGGGCCTATGGTTTTGCGATGAGTTCGAACTACAATAGCCGAAACCGGGCCGCTGAACTCATTGTTTCTGATGAGACAGTTCAATGTGTCCGTAAACGAGAAAGCATAGAAGATCAGTTGAATCTAGAAACTATCTATAAAGATTGAGGTTATTCGGGCAAATATTATGTTACTTAGATTTACCAAGATGCATGGTTTGGGCAATGACTTTGTCATACTGGATCTCATCACTCAAAATATTAGCATTCGAGACGATCATATTAGAAAGTTGGCAGATCGCAAAACGGGTATTGGGTTCGATCAGCTACTCATCGTAGAACCCCCAGGCAACCCAGATATCGATTTTAGATATCGTATTTTTAATAGTAACGGTATGGAAGCCGAACAATGTGGTAATGGTGCCCGTTGTTTTTTACGCTTTGTTCGAGATCGAGGTCTTACAACAAAAACTCAAATGAAATTGGAAACAAACACTGGGATCATAGAATGCAAACTAGAGAAAGACGGCAGCATAAGCGTCAATATCGGAGCACCCAAGTTCGAACCTAAGTCTATTCCTTTTATTGCTTCCAACTCTCAGATTTGTCATCAAATAGATGTCCAACATCCGCTTAGTGGAAAGATTCAAAAAGTTGATCTTACAACCGTTAATGTGGGTAACCCCCACGCAGTCATCTTTGTTGAAGACCTTGAAAATGCGCCAGTCTCAGATCTAGGCGCCTTGATAGAAAAGCACGACAGCTTCCCGGAAGGTGTCAACGTTGGTTTCGTAGAGCTTGTCTCCAGCTCGCACATCAAATTGCGAGTATTCGAAAGAGGCGTAGGTGAGACCAGAGCTTGTGGTACCGGTGCTTGCGCCGCTATGGCGGCTGGTCGGCTAAGGGGCTTGTTAAACGATAACGTCGAGGTTGATTTGCCAGGAGGTCGATTGAAAATAAATTGGCAAGGCGGGGACTCTCCTCTTATGATGAACGGGCCAGCAGCGCGCGTATTCGAAGGGCGGTTACATATATGACAGAAATAAAAGGTGTGAACTCAGTAAACGATAGGGATGTCGCGGGTTATCTAGAAAGGAATCTCGATTTCTTTGCAGATCGGCATAAGCTACTCATGAGCTTGAACCTACCCCATCATCGAGGTGGAGTTGTGTCTTTAGTTGAAAAGCAAGTTTCTCTCCTAAGAGAACGAAATCTTAATAACAAAAAGAAACTAGATACCTACGTTTTGACAGCAAAAAGCAACGATCTAATATTTGCCAATTGTCAAAAGCTCATCTTAAGTCTGATTGGCGCAGAAGAAGGCGATGAATTTTTTTCCGCTCTCGAAAAAAGTTTTAAAAAAGATTTTAAGTGCAAAGCTTATAGCCTAATTATATATAATGATGAGCCCAAACAAATTAATCATTTTACAAGTTTAGTTTCTAAGTCTGCCGCTAAAGAATATGTGGCGGGTTTAATGAAAAACACACACGCGACCTTAGGTGCACTAAGACCTAGCGAGCAAGACTTTTTATTTCGACATCAAAGTAACAAAGTGCAATCTGCCGCAGTTTTACCCTTATTGAGGAATAAAAAGCAATACGCATTATTGGCGATAGGTAGCGAAGACCCAGACTACTTTCGAGCAGGTATGGGCACCGTTTTTATCGAGTTTATCGCAGATGTTCTATCTCGAATGTTGCCAAAACAAATAGGAATAGACTAGAGTGTCAACACTCAATCTATTCTTGATCTGATGCCTGAATCTATACCCTCTAATGAACTAAGCGATTTTCTTGCGCATCTTCGAAACGAACGGGGACTCTCGGTAAATACAATTAAGAGTTACCAGCGAGATTTGCAATATTTACTTAAGTTTTTAGGTGAGCAAAATATCGCTCTCTGGAACGAGCTAGCTGGACATCAACTTCGACACTACGTTGCTAAAAGTCACCGCGATGGCGCATCAGGAAAGAGCATTCAAAGATATCTCTCTACTATTCGGTCTTTTTATCACTTTTTGATTCGCGAAGGACACGCCAAATCCAATCCCGCTTTAGAAATTACCGCACCTAAGAGTCCAAAAAAACTCCCACGAACATTGGATACCGATCAGGTCGCACAACTACTAAACAATAATTCAAAGGGGTGGCATGAAGTACGTGATCATGCAATGTTAGAGCTATTTTATTCTTCTGGCTTACGCCTCTCTGAATTAGTAGGCGTAGATCTCATCAGTATAGATTACGAAGATAAAACAGTAAGAGTAACGGGTAAAGGCAACAAACAACGCATCGTTCCCATTGGATCCATGGCGATAAAAGCGATTATTAGCTGGGCAGAAATTCGGCTAGACCTTCCTATTAAAAAATATATTCTGAAGGACGTTAATGCACTTTTTATCAGTGAACGCGGGAACAGAATTAGTCAGCGCGCTGTCCAGTGCAGGCTCACCAATTGGGCAAAAGCCAAGGGATTACCGGGAAAACTTCACCCACATATGCTGAGACACTCATTTGCGAGCCATATGTTGGAATCAAGTCATGATCTCCGTGCAGTTCAAGAATTATTGGGCCACTCGGATATTTCAACTACACAAATTTATACTCACTTAGACTTTCAGCATCTCACTCAAGTTTATGATAAAGCTCATCCACGAGCACAGCGCAAGTCCGCAAGCGAAGAAATATGATTAAGTTAATTGGATTCGATCTTGATGATACTTTGTGGGACATTATCCCGGTCATGATAAGGGCAGAGCGGATACTAGATAACTGGCTTAAAGTAAACGCAGCCAGCTTGAAATATACCGTGATCGAGATGCGGCAATTACGAATTGAAGTGTTGGCCATGCAGCCTGAATTGACAAATCAAATCACAGAGCTGCGCAGGAAAATTATTGTAAGAGCGATGACAAACAGCGGAATAAGCAATAATAGAGCTGAGCTTCTATCCAAACAGGCAATGGATGTCTTTCTTACCGCTAGGAATCAAATTACGTTATTTGAGGGTGTTGAAGACACGCTCTCCGCACTTTCTGATCACTATACTATCTGCGCCTTAAGCAATGGCAATGCAGACATACAACGTCTTGGCTTAGAGCATTTATTTCATTTTGCTTATTCAGCTGAGCAAGTTGGTGGATCTAAGCCATCTCATCATCTATTTTCAGCAGCGCTAAAACATACTAATTTAGCCGCTGAAGAAATGATTTATGTTGGTGACGATCCTCTACTAGACGTAGACGCCGCCAAGGATCTCGGCATACATGCAATCTGGATGGACAGAGGTAATAAATCTCCTGGCGAAAGGTCGGCGGATAAAATTATTACCCATATTACTGAACTTCCTAACGCTATTCAGGAAATAGTCCAAAGAGAGCCTTAACACAATAGTGATGCAATACCATCTGCTATCCGCTCTTCAGAGCGCCTTATTTATTTTTTGCGAATCAATGTCTTTATCATTTCTAGATCAACATCCAATACTAATTTCTTTGTCGGTAAATTCTTCAGAACATCTAAGCTTGGGTGACTAACTTCAATGTCACTTAAGGCCAACACATCCTCAAATTTCGCGGGATGGGCTGTTGACAAACTTAGCATGGGAATCCCCTCTTCTTTTTGTCTCTCAGCCACCGTTAAGCCGACGGCAGTATGTGGATCAATAATATAGTCATACACTTCTTTGACTCGCTTAATGGTCTCGATAGTCTCATCATTACTTACACTCGCAGATCGAATGTAGTCTTCAAGATATTCTGTATTAAAATCAATTTCTGCTTTTTCCGAATTGAGAAACTGGTCAAAGAAGTCAGTTAGTTTTTTGGAATCTTTTCCAAACTTATAATAAAGATATCGCTCGAAGTTGCTGGCGACTTGAATATCCATTGCTGGACTGTGTGTAAAATTTACGTTAGCTCTTTCATAGATTCCCGTATTGAAAAATCGCGTAAGAATATCATTTGCATTGGTCGCTATATTTAACCTGCGTATCGGCAAACCCATTTTCTTTGCAATATACCCGGCGAAAACATTTCCAAAATTCCCAGTTGGAACACTAACATCAAATTCAACGGGTTCATCCATCTGAAAATACGCAGAAAAATAGTATACAACTTGAGCAAGAACTCGCGTCCAATTCACCGAGTTAACCGCAGCCAAGTTGTATTCAGCTTTAAATTCCAGATCAGAAAAAACAGATTTCATCAACAACTGACAATCATCAAAACTTCCGTTTATGCCTATGTTATGAACATTGTCATCAAAAATAGAGGTCATCTGACGTTCCTGTATCGGACTTGTCTTGCCTTCGGGGAACATAATGTAGATGTTAATATTTTCTTTACCACGGATTCCCGAAATGGCGGCACTTCCAGTATCGCCACTAGTTGCCCCTAGAATATTTATGGTTGCGTCTCTTTCAATAAGTATGTGCTCAAAAATATTCCCTAGAAACTGTAAGGCCACATCTTTGAAAGCGAGGGTTGGACCATGGAACAATTCGAGTAGGTAGGTTTCCCCTAGGCGTCGAATTGGCGTGACTTTGGTATCGTCAAATGTTGCATAACTTCGCTTGATAATTTCCTTCAGACTATCGTCGTCGATATCATCGATATACAAAGACATGATGTCGAAAGCTAGCGCTTCATAACTATGCTCGCGCCAGCTTCCAAGTTTGCTAAACACATTGGGAATCGACTCAGGTAAGAGCAAACCTCCATCCGAGGCTAAGCCCATAATCACTGCATCTTTAAAGGAAAGACCTTTTACATTACCGCGGGTGCTCTCATATTTCATGAATTTAGATTCATTCTAATTTGAATAGCATGATTATAGATCGGTCTAGACTCAGATAAAATTCCGATTGCTAATTTGTACTATAACCAGAGGTTTGGCAGTCATTACATTAGATTGCTTGTCCACCGTACTTCGCTCCGGGCCTACTAGGTGGATCTGCTGTAATATTCGCATCAACTTCTTCTATTAAACCGCCTTTTAAAAGTAAGTCAGCCATGTCGGATTCAAGTTGATTTCGAATGGCGTTTTTAGCTCCTACTGTCCTTACATCGTCTTCGCTCAGAACAAGCGTATTTACATTTGTCATTTGTCTGCCTCCTATATTTCCTTGGCGAGCGAATATCTAAAAGGAATCTTAATTAAACTGTCTATTAGATTCTCAATTGGATAAGACTAGATGGCTTATTATTACCCTACATCCACTCTGTCACCTGAATGTAAGGTATATAATAGCGTCCTTAAAATTCTAGACTGATATTAGTTATAGCCGAAGATTGAAGAAGGTCAAATTGCTAAACCGCTTCACCTCCTGTTTCGCCGGTTCGAATACGGATAACATCTTCTAAGTTGGTAACAAATATTTTTCCATCACCGACCTTGCTGGTGTTCGCTGCATTAGTAATGGCCTCAATGACGGCTTCGAGGTTTTCATCTGAAATTGCCACTTCAATCTTCACTTTTGGAAGAAAGTCGATGACATATTCAGCGCCGCGGTAGAGCTCAGTATGTCCTTTCTGACGACCAAAGCCCTTTACCTCGGTGACAGTCATGCCCTGAACTGATATTTCTGAAAGGGCTTCTCTTACGTCATCTAGCTTAAAGGGTTTGATGATCGCAGTAACTAACTTCATGGGTTTTCTCCTTTGTCAGGATTGTCTTAACAGACAATCACAAACTAAAATGTAACGAATTTATAAACTCTTGCCAACAGCAAAAACCAACCTAGCATCACAGCCATTGTCACCACCAAAACATTCAGTGCTAGACAGATCGGTATCAAACCAAGTTAAACTTAGATCAATCTCCGATATCGATTTTGATAGGCCTATGGAATAGTCACTATAATCAGGTGCACCATAAGCCGCGTTGTCGTCAATAGACTGGTTACCATAATGGAAACTCAGACCATAATCATTACTCATCGTTAACTCATAATCAATATAGACGTAGGTAGACTGATCACTCTCAGCAAAATAGTCTGGAGAATAAGCGAAGCCTACGGTTACGTTGCTAAAAGATAAGCTTCCATAGACTTCATTAAAACTACTTTCCGGGGCGCCACCTTCCGCGTCATCTGGATATTCATATCTCAATACCCCAACATCGTAATCTAATCCTTCAGATAAACTTCCTCCGTAGCCCGCATAGAAGTCAACTTCAACTGAGCCATCATAATTTACATTTGAGGCCCAAATTCCAGCATACAACCCATTTTCAGCAACGATATCCAAACCACCTTGAATCGTTGCGTTCTCACCGGTTTGAGAAATCCCACGAAATACATAATCACTTCCAATACTCACATTCCCGCTAATCTCTGTTCCCTCTGCTCTTGCCTCATTAGCACTAATGTTAAAACCAATAATACAACTGGTTAACAATAAACCCTTAGTAAAATTCCTCATTACAAACTCCTTTAGATAATTGATGATGTAGAGATAGCATCTACCGTGCCAAAACCAAACAACCGGTGTATTAAGGGCTTCAGAGGAGTTTTCCTGAAAATTCGCCTGATTCTGGCACCAAGATGGTGCATGTTTAACCCAGCTTGCCCAGCTAGGTGCATGTCAGATAATGCTCACGAGGATTACAGCAAACGGCTACTGAAAACGCGCCAGCGTAAATACAAACTAAGGCAATCTAAGGAGAAGCTATGACAGTTGCAGTCACCTATTCACGAGCACAAATTGGGATTGATTCACCACTTATCACTGTCGAAGTCGACATTTCGCCGGGTTTACCTCAGACGCTTATTGTTGGATTACCAGAGACCGCCGTAAAAGAAAGCAAAGATAGAGTCAAAGCCGCTATCACGAACAGTGGATTTGACATGCCATCCAGAAAAATCATTGTCAATCTTGCTCCAGCTGATCTACCCAAACAAGGCGGTCGTTATGATCTTGCCATTGCCTTAGCGATTTTAGGAGCGAGTGATCAACTACCCATTGCGGCACTTTTAGCGTTTGAACTGTTAGGAGAATTGGCACTTGATGGTAGCTTACGCTCTGTTAAAGGGGTGCTCCCCGCTTCTATTCGCAATAAGACAGTGAATAGACAGTTAATAGTACCGCGGGTAGATAATGACGAGGCTGCCTTATCCGACAATAAGCAGATCTTATCTGCAATGCACCTCACTGATATCGTTTCTCACATAAAGGAGCAATTATGCCTTCTGCCCGCGAGGAAAGTTTTAGAAACTCAAGAGATCAAGTCTTCCGTCCAACTTTCAGATATACGTGGTCAGTATCTCGCAAAACGTGCGCTCATCATTGCCGCAGCGGGAGCCCATAACCTTTTATTCATGGGGCCGCCGGGAACAGGTAAAACAATGCTGGCCAGCCGGCTATCCAGTTTACTGCCAAAAATGTCAATTGAAGAATCTTTAGAGGTGGCCTCGATTCAGTCAATCTCGAAGTGTGCCTTTGCGATCGCATCTTGGGGCCAACGTCCATTTCGTACACCTCATCACACTGCTTCGGGTGTCGCCTTGGTGGGAGGCAGTAGTCCGCCAAAACCTGGTGAAATTTCCCTTGCCCACCGCGGTGTACTCTTTCTCGATGAGCTTCCCGAATTTTCTCGGCAGGTGCTTGAGGTGCTCAGAGAGCCCTTGGAATCGGGGAAAATCGTGATTAGCCGAGCAAGTCATCAAATTACTTATCCCGCTCAATTCCAACTGGTTTCTGCTATGAATCCCTGCCCTTGTGGATATTATGCTGATAACAGCAACCGTTGTAGCTGTACTCAAGATCGCGTCATAAGGTATCGAAATAAAATTTCTGGCCCACTCTTGGATAGAATCGATTTACATGTCGGTGTACCTGCCTTACCCAAAGGTGTACTTTCAGATTCAGCATTTTCTCCTCCGAAGAGTGAGCACAAAGATGCATGTACCTTAGTTCGGCGATCTCAAAAAATTATGAAAAAGAGAAGTGGAAAATTGAATGCGCATTTAAACAGCAAAGAGATTGAGAAATATTGCGCTCTATCTAAAGCAAATCAAGATTTATTAGACACAGCGATGTTTAAGCTAGGCTTATCTGCAAGGGGTTACTATAAGATTTTGAAGGTTGCTCGCACTATTGCGGACTTATCAGAGGAGGAGGATATTAGTACTTCTCATCTAAATGAAGCACTTAGCTTTAGAAAATTGGACCGCATTCTACACCCTTGCTAAATAGCGGGCTTCGCTTTATTGAGACAAATCGACCATATAATCTACAAGGATCTTTATGTCATCATCGGAACAGGAGAAACACATCCCCTTTGCCGGCATTCCAGGTGCTAATCCATTGATCGCGTTCCCGTAAAGACTGTCAAGTCCCTTTGCAATTCGAGGTTGCCATGCAGCGATATCGCCAAGCTTTGGTGCACCAGCAACGCCACTGGCGTGGCAAATAGCACAGGATGTTGCATAGTTGGCTACTGCCCCAACACCATCATCAGAAGCTGCCACAGCAGTTGTCGTCGCAGCACCACCACAATCTCCGCCTTCTACGCAAACTTCACCTACTTTTGAGATTCGATCGACTATCTCAGATTCAATCGTACTAGCTGATACCGTACCCGCCACCAAGATGGCAATTAACATGAGCCCGAGTTTATTCACAATAATCTATCCTTTATCCGACCAGTTTTGAACGACGCGCATTGTAACCTAATCTGTTCTTTCTCTCCAATGGGGCGACTAGTTTTCTCGACCCCAATCTGCATCGGCCAATTCACGATTAGAGTTAAACTGGAATACACTCGAGGTTCCGCCTTCTACTACTGATTGTGCAGACACTAAAGTCAGTATGGCACGTTCTCGATATTCCGACAGCGAATCCGACCCGACATTCACCATTGTACTTCGTAATTTATACAGCGTCGTGTCTAGTACATCTGAGAGTGGTCCAACCAATGGGACATAGGCATCGACCCCCTCTTCAAAAACCATCTTACGGGAGCTCATGCCATCATCATAACGTTGCCAATTTTGCGCTCGTACCGTACCTTCTCCCCAGTAAGGTTTATACATCTGACCATTAATTGAAGTTTTCGGCGTTGGACTTTCCTCTGTCATCGCAAAATATCTGCCCATCATGACAAAGTCCGCTCCCATCGCTAAAGCAATAACGATCTGCGTATCATTCGCCATACCGCCATCCGAACAAATGGGGATATATCGACCCGTTTCTTCAAAATAAGCATCTCGGCGTTTTGCCACATCTAACAAAGCAGAAGCTTGACCACGTCCGATACCCTTTTGCTCACGGGTTATGCAAATAGAGCCACCCCCGATCCCCACTTTAATAAAATCAACACCGCCTTCCTCTACTAAAAAATCAAACCCTTCTGGCGAGACTACATTGCCCCCACCAATAATGGGCTCAGGACCGAAGTGTTCCCTGATCCATCTAATGCCATCCAATTGATAGTCTGTAAATCCGTCTGAGGAATCGAAGCAAAGCGCATCAGCACCTGCAGTTAGCAGAGCTGGGACACGTTGTTCATAATCATGCGTATTAATCGCCGCACCCACACACAACCGCTTAGATTCATCCAATAGTTCGTGTGGATGCCTGCGATGATCAACATAATCTTTTTTGAATACAAGGGCACTTAAGCAGCCTTTACTGTCGACAATGGGCAAGCAATCTTTTTTATGCCTGTGTAGTAGTTGATTGGCCTCTGTGAGACTAATACCTTCTTCTCCATGGATTACATCTGCAAAAGGCGTCATGTGCTCACCCACGCTCTTATTCAAATCATCTTCAAATTCCCAATAATCTTTGTCAGTGATAATCCCTAATAATTTTCCATCAGCTGTACCATCGCTTGTCACTGGCACAGTAGAGTGACCCGTTCTTTGCATCAATTCTGACACCTCCGCAAGGCTTGTCTTTACAGTTGTGTTCGAGTCACTTTGAACAAAGCCAGCTTTATGTGCTTTTACTTGTCGTACCATCTCAACTTGTCTGTCTATCGGTTGAGAACAAAAAATAAACCCCAGGCCGCCTTGTCTAGCCAAAGAGATTGAGAGTTGCGAGCCAGACACAGCTTGCATGCAAGCGGATACAACAGGCACATTAATCTTGAGGCGAGAAGATTGTTCTTTATTCGTTGCAGCTATCGGTGTAGATAGATCCACCTCGTCAGCACGTTGGCCTTTTCTGGTTAACCTTGGAATTAGCAAATATTCAGAAAATGTACGGGATATATCATCTAATATGATGGCCATCTTGGACTCCATGGGAAAATAGTAGGTAAACGCAAGCCCTATCCTTTAAATAAGAATAGTCAAAGCAAGTATGCTTGATTTGATCAGTATTTTGTTTAAGCGCAGAGCTTCGTAAATTTGAAGAAGAGGGTTCTACTTGTCGTTCTGATAGCGCCATGGCGAATTCTAAATGAATCGCATTATCGAAGCAACAACCTCGGATGCACACCTTATAAAGTTATTCTTTGTCAAATATCTATTCGTCACTCAGTAAAAAGTAGCGTTATTTAACTAAATACATTAATTTTTTGTTATAAACTATTGATTTTAAGGAATATTCTCGTATGATAATGGTAGTGAGTCTAAGGAAAGGTTAATACCCTCTGAAAGCATGAACAAGTCTGAACTTATAAGAAGAATGTCTGATAAACTCGATCAGCTCACTGGCCGAGATGTCGATCTAGCTGTACACAGCATTATCAACATCATGTCACAGTCTCTCGCCACGGGAGATCGGATTGAAATTCGAGGGTTTGGTACGTTTTCGAATCACTACCGTAAACCCCGAAACGTTAGGAATCCTAAAACAGGCGAAATTGGTATACACAAACCAGGAAAGTTTGTTCCCCACTTCAAACCAGGAAAAGAACTCAAGCGACGTGTCGATGAATCTCGTGAGCCATTGCATCTCTCACTTTTAACCAGTTTCAGAAAAAGTACACATATCTAAGTAATGTCTTCTAAAAGACGATGTTTGAGTATTTTGCCTGATGGGGATGTGGGTAATGCTTCTAAGATAAAAAATAGACTGGGGATCTTGTAAGCTGCCAGCCGTTCTCTTGCAAATAGTCGAATTTCATCCTGATCGATATCCTGATCCTCCACCGCTTGAATAAAGGCTAAAATCTCCTCATCGTGATCTCGTTTTCTCCCTACAACAGCACAGAGACTCACTTGAGGATGCTCACTAAGGATTGCCTCAATTTCTGGAGGGTAGACATTAAAGCCAGACTTAATGATGAGTTCTTTAGTCCTCCCAGCAATTTCGTAAGTGCCAATTTCATTCTGAAATGCAAGATCACCTGTATTAAACCAACCATCTTGTACTACCTCACGCGTCAATTCTGGTTTTCTAAAATAACCTTTCATCACACTCGGGCCTTTTACCCATAGTTCGCCAATTTCTCCTTTCTCAACCACATTCGCCTTTACTTTTCCCTCTATGCCTTTGCGCGAAGACCTAATTTCAACCGCTACACAGGGTAGACCAAAGCCTACGGAACAATCACTTTGAGGCGCATAGAGTCGTGTTTGACAGATAGTCGGTCCTGTTTCAGTCAAGCCATACCCGTTATGTAAAGGTAAACCAAATCGCGCTTCCACTCTCTGCTTTAAGTTTGGATCCAAGGGCGAGCCACCAGCATAGAGAAATCTCAGATTATCTGTTTTCGTATTAGAAACAAGTGACACATCAATTACATCGATTAGATCGAGAATCAAAGCATACATCGTGGGCACACCAAACAAACCGGTAATACCACCTGTGAAAAGGGCTTTTAACACCTCTCTTGCATCAAATCTCGCCGCCAGATGTAAGCTTCCTCCAGATGACAAAACAGAACAACAAACCGCAGACAATCCAAAAATGTGAGAAATTGGCAGCACGCAATAAATTCTATCGAGAGATGAGATCTGTCGGAGCCTTCCAGATACGAAGGCCATAAAACTTAGATTACGCTGAGTTAACATCACGCCCTTAGGCGTACCGGTTGTACCGGTTGTGTAAATCATCGCCACAACCTGATCTTCCGAGCGGGAATAGACCATTTCGGGTTCTACTCCTGAAAGCTCACTCATCATGACTTGGCCATAGCTCATCTCACAAATACTGCCTAAGCCGTGAACTGCGGCGGCTTCAGAATCACATAGGGGATAGAAGATTCGCCTTGGCTCACAGTCACTTTCTATCAACTGTATCTCTCGCTCAGACAAGCGAGCATTGACCACTACCGCGATCGCATTCATCTCACTCAGTGCGATAAAAAGAAAAATAGCGGCAGGCCCATTCTCACAAACCAACATCACACGATCGCCGGCTCGCACTTGGGCTCTTCTTAACAATAATATGCTTTCCTCCACAGCGAGAGAAAGATCTAGATAGGTGAAGTCGCCCACTGAGGTACGCAAGGCTAAAGCATTGGGTGTTTCTCGCGCCCAGTATAATATACCTTGGCTGAAGCGATGGGGTAAGCCTGCAATGATTTTACTTGCAGGACACCCCAACAAAGCTTCATCTTGAAGCTTTATCTCTTTTAACATGCCTAGCTGACTATTTTGTAGGCAGGAGCTTACGCTCCTTTTCAATCAGATATTCCGCAATCCGTAGCATGTTGACGTTTGACCCAGCCATACTACCTTCAATGCGATATTTCCCATTAATAATAAGGGCTGGCACGCCTCCGGAACGATAAGCACGCCCTTTAGCTTCGGCTTGTTGGACACTTGCCCGAACACCAAAGGAGTGATAGGTTTTTGCAAAGTCTTCTACACTGACGCCATAATCTTGAAAAAATCCAGCTGCTGCTTCTGGTGAATTCAGTCGCTGATTTTGATTGTGGATCGCATTAAACAATGGCGTATGTACTTTATCCAATACGCCCAATGCCTTTGCTGTTAAATAGGTTTGCGCATAAACCTGATAGTCCTTATTCCAGATTGCAGGCGTTCGAAGAAACTCGACATCGTC